>CAYSSE010000081.1:0-15913 GCA_964433355.1 uncultured Desulfocicer sp. | reverse complement strand
TTTGGCTCCGCGTCTACGACCCAATATTCGTTGTGTCCAGCAGGACATGCCCGTTTATAAGAAAGTCTCACCAACACGCTGGAATTAAAAGACTTTCATTTTTCGTTGTGGCTGGTCTTACAGCCATGTATGTTATATCATTAGACTGACGTCTTGATTGATTCCCAACATTTCAAACTCTGACGATTGAGGAGCGTATGCATGCGGTTAAGGGTTATCGTTCTTGTACTTGCCATCCTTGCCTTTCTTTCGGTGTCCACCGGCGGGGGACTTTACTATCTTTCTCTAAGAAAAACGGTGTTCAGCCAAGCTGAAGACCATGCAGAGACACGTCTTGAACTGCTTCAACGGCAGCTTACTACTTTTTTGTCAGAACATATTAGACCGGTAAAAATACTGGCAGGACTTAAAGAGTTGAGAATGGTTCTGGAAAAAGAGGATATAGTATCTCAGGCCAATGTGAACAGTATTTTGGATAATTTTGTGAAAGCCCTGAATGTTGAAGTGTGCTATCTAATGGATGACCATGGGATGACCATTGCCTCCAGTAACCGGAAGGATTACGACAGTTTTGTGGGAAAAGACTTTGCCTTTCGACCCTATTTTAAAAAGGCAATCAAGGGCACGCCGGCTGTCTATCTTGCCCAGGGAACCACCTCAAGAAAGCGCGGTATCTATTACACTCATCCCGTGTATGATCGTCATGGTCATGTGATCCTGGGGGTGGCAGTGATTAAAGCCTCGGTGGAGCGCATTGAATCTAAATTGTTTGCCGGGTCTGAAGGGGTGTTGCTGGTGGCCGATGCCAACGGCGTTATCTTCATTGCAAACAAACAAGAAATGCGGTTCATGCTTTTATGGGAATTGCCCAGAAAGGGCATTCGTGCCATTAATGCATCCCGGCAGTTTGGGGATGGTCCCTGGCTGTGGACTGGTTTTGAAATGAAAAATGACCTGGGTGTCGTGGATCGAAGTAAGGCACGTTTTTTATACTCAGACATGGAACTGGATGGTTTCCCCGGGTGGAAGATTGTTCATTTAATGAGTTGGGAGAATATTGGAAAACACCTGGCAGACCCCTTTGTCCGGGTGATCGGGCCGGTGATTGTGGTTGTTTTGATTTTTATTGGCATTGCCGTTTTTATTTTGTACAACATGGCCTCAAAGGAGATTGTCCGGCGAAAAAAGGCAGAAAAGGAGTTGCGATACAGCGAAGAGCGGTACCGCCACATCTACAATCACACGCCGGTGATGCTTCACTCTATTGATACCCGGGGGATCATCATCCGGGTCAGTGATTATTGGCTGGATAAAATGGGGTATGAACGCCATGAGGTGATCGCAAAACCCCTCACCGGTTTTTACACAGAATCATCCCGGAAAATTGCCGAAGAGGTTATTTTTCCTGTTTTTTTTAAGACGGGTTTTTGCAAGGATGTGCCCTATACCTATGTAAAAAAAGATGGCGGTCGCATTGAGATACTACTCTCTTGCTTTGGGGTGAGGGACGATGACGGCAAGGTGGTGAGATCTTTGGCCGTGAGTGTGGATGTTACGGAAAAGAATCAGGTACAAAAAGATCTTGAACGGGCCAAGGAAAAACTGGCCCGGTACTCCCAGGATCTGGAACACCAGGTGGAGACCCGAACCCTGGAGTTAAAAAAGGTACACGATACCTTGAGACAGCTTTCCGGCAAAGTCATGGCAGCCCATGAAAATGAGAGACGTAAGGTGGCCCGGGAACTCCATGACCACCTGGGACAGATCCTCACAGCCCTTAAAATGGATACGGTGTGGCTGGAAAAAAATCTTATGGCTTCCAATGAAACTGCAGCCCTTCGTGCCCGGCGTATCTCATCGCTCATTGATGATACCATTGTAGATGTCAGACGAATGGCCTTCCAGCTTCGTCCCGGCGTACTGGACGATCTGGGGCTGGTGGCGGCTTTGGAGATCCTGACCCGGGATTTTGAGGATCGATCGGATATTTCCTGCATCTTTTCCCATGACACTGTGCCCGAGGTGGATGATACCCTGGCCACGGCCTTTTATCGCATTGCCCAGGAGGCCATGACCAATGTCGCACGGCACGCCAGTGCCACCTCAATTAAGGTGGCATTAACCTCAACCCATGGAACCCTTGTGCTCTGCGTGACGGATGATGGGTGTGGTTTTTCCCCGGAGGATCAAAATGAGCCTGCGGGTCTTGGGCTCACCGGCATGAAGGAACGAGCCACCCTGGTGGGAGGGGATTTTCGCATTGAGAGTGAACCCCATGGGGGAACCCGGGTGTGTTGCCATGTCAAAATAGATGAGTATGCCCAACTGAGTTAAATGAGAGGAGTAAAAAACATGATGATCAAAGTGCTGCTGGCCGACGATCATAAAATCGTACGGGAGGGGTTGCGCCGGATAATAGAAGAGAGTGGAGAGATGGAGGTGGTTGCCGAGGCCGCCGATGGGCATGATGCCATCTCCCGGGCATTGGATACCCGACCCGATGTGGCGGTGGTGGATATCTCCATGCCGGGCATGGATGGCCTTGAAGTGGTTTCCCAGTTAAAGTCCCTGGCACCTGCCATGCCGGTGCTGATTCTCACCATGCACGATGAAGAGCAATATGTGGTGCGGGCTGTGGAATCCGGTGCCATGGGTTATGTGACCAAGCAGTCTGCACCGGAACAGTTGGTGGATGCGGTGAAAAAATTGTATGCCGGGGGTCTGTATCTAACAGAAAAAGCCAGTGAAGCCCTGGCATTACGGGTGATCCGGGGAGATAAGTTTAAATCCGATGCGGAATCTCTTTCCATGCGGGAACTCCAGGTGCTTCGGAAACTGGCGCTGGGACAGACCAATCACGAAATTGCAGACAGCTATCATCTCAGTGTCAAAACTGTGGATACTTACCGATCCCGTATTTTGAAAAAACTTAACCTTCGTAACAATGCGGAGCTATCGCGATTTGCCATGCAGAACAAGATTGTTCAAATATAAAGGGTGTTGAAACGATTGCTGTTTTAGATAATAAAATCAAGTGTTTATAGCGATGTTAGCTTTTTGATGTTTTTAGTCATAACACCTTGAAATAATTACTATTTTAAAAATACTTTTCAACACCCTTAGGAACTTAGACGATAATAAACTACCAATTTAAAATTTTTTATAATGCAATATCAGCACATTAAACTGAACATGCTGGTAGTTTATTGTTGGGTAAATCCCTATATAGTCAACACCCCTTGATCTAAAGATCCAGAGGCTTCCTTACCATAAATTCTATGAAACCCGTCCCGATTACATGTTTTTTATTCTTGATATCCATCGTTCAGGCACAATGCAGGAAAATTTTTGATAAACAGGAATCATGGCTTTTTGAAGCATTTTTTTCTGACTCTCATTTAGAGTCGTTATGCCGGGATGATCATGGATTTTTGCATAGGCCCTGATCAATTCGGATTGTTGGATATCCAGCTCCTGTGCTTTTTTTCTGACTTCCAGTGTCACCTCATCCATTATAACGGTTAGTTTATTCTGGATATGTTTGGGCAATTTTTGCCAAAAGGTGTCGTTGATGATCACCACATACCCAAGATATCCATGATTTGAAAATGTAAGATATTGTTGTACTTCGTGGAAATTGCCAGTGTAGATATTGGATGCTGTATTTTCTTGTCCATCCACAAGGTCTTTTGCAAGAACCTTATATACCTCCTGGAAGGGAAGGCGAAGACCTGTTGCTCCCAGGGATTTCATCTGGGCATCCAGCACATCGGAACTCATGATTCTGAACTTAAGTCCCTTGAAATCATCGGGGGATAAAAGGGGACGAACATTGCAGGTAAACTGTTTAAACGCATTATCCCAAAAGGTGAGAAGCCGGATATCCAAATTGCGGTTCAGAAAAAGTTCCTTCATCTCCTCTCCAATGGCACCGTCGATGGTAGTGTGGACGGATTGGATATCGGAAAAGAGAAAGGGCATGTCAAATAGCTGTAATGCCGGGACAATGCCCATGAATTTAGCCGAAGAGGGGGCTGCCATTTCAAGATCTCCTGCGGCCAGGGCTTCAATGGCTTCATTATCCTGATAAAGGCTTCCATTGGCAAACACCTCCACCCGCACTTTTCCACGCAATTCCTGATTAACACGACGTGCAAATTCCCTTGCTCCCCATCCTTTGGGGGTATTTTGGGCAACTACATGGGAAAATCGGATGACAATGGAACCATCCGATGCCAGTGATTTTCCCAGTATTGTGATTACCAGTATTGTGATTAAAATCAGCAGACCCAATAAGAAAAATCCATATTTTTTTTCCACCGATTCCTCCTCTTTAATTCTGGTATATATAATTTAGCGGTGTTGATCATGGCGTATTTCTAATTTTATGATTCGGATTTTACAATCAAGAAATGGCGGAGGCAATCAGAGAATTTTGTATTTCATTGTAGGTAAAAATACTACATTGGTGGTTTTTTTGATTTATATCAAATATTTATTCTCTCTTGTAAGAAAAACACCTACACTATAATCAGAAATACCCGCATTGATATTTCTTCCTTGCACTGTTAAAAAAATATCATGTAGCATTTTCGATGGAGGTTCGTTTAACACAACGTATAACATATTCATTTAAGGAGAATTTTATGAAGCGCAAACATGTTGCTCTTATCACGGGAATCTGTCTTGTTTCTGCCATGTCGCTGATTTTTTCAGCATCCGCATTTGCAAAAAAAGAAAGAATTGTTTTTGGTGGCGGTCCTGCCGGTGGTACCTTCCAGGTGGTGGCCAATGCCATCCAGGTTTATAAACCCATTAAAGCCGCCGAAACTTTTAAGGTGCAGGCCCAGTCCTCAGCCGGATCTGTTGAAAATTTAAGAAAAACAGATGCCGGTCGGCAGCACATGAGCGTTGTCTATTCCGGTCATGTATGGCTGGGAAGCAAAGGCAAGATGAAGAACGATACTAAGAAATATGAAAATGTTTTGGCGGTATCCTATCTTTATGGCGCTCCGGGTCAATTAGTTGTCCGTGCCGATTCCGGCATTAAAAGCGTAAAAGACCTTGTGGGCAAAAAAGTGGGCGTGGGCAATGCCGGTTCAGGTGCCTTTGCCAATTGTGAACTTTTCTTTTCCTACATGGGTGTATGGGATAAAATTGAAAGAAATGCCATGGGTTACAATGATGCAGCCCAGGCTTTTGGAAACAATCAGCTGGATGCCTTCTGGCTGTTCACTGCATTCCCAAGTGGTGCGGTTATCATGGCAGCCCAGACCAATGACATTGACTTGGTCAATCTGGGTGCCGATGCCGAAGCTTCTGGCTTTTTCAAAGAATACCCCTATTTTTCAAAACTGATTATCCCTGCTGGAACGTACAAGGGTGCTGACTATGACTCTCCTTCCTTCCAGGATTCAGCCCTGTGGGTTGCCAATGCCGATGTGTCTGCCGATGTCATATATGAAATGCTCTCCATCGTTTACACTGACGAGGGCCTCAAGCACATGGTCGGTCAGAAAAAGACTTTCAAAGAGATGGCCATTAAAACCGGTATTAAAGGAATCGTGACCCCTCTTCATCCCGGTGCTGAGAAGTTCTGGAAAGAAAAAGGTCTCTTGTAATTCATAATTTCCCATGGTGCAGATGAAATGCTCTGATGAGGATTTTGTCTGCACCGTTCTTTTTTACCCCCCCCTCCAGCCGGTTTTTTAAACTGAAAAAAAGCATCATAATAACAGGTGGCCAACAGTGTACGAAAAATTAAATCAATTTGAAAAAATAGTATTTGATGTGTGCTCGGTGATTCTTGTACTGTTTTACTCCTATGCCGCAGTCATACAACCGGCATCCACTCAGTATCACAGGGGCGTTTATGTTATAATCACCTATGTTCTCATTTTTTTGCTGTATAAATCCAAATCTTCCATCATGCGAATAGTGGATTATCTGTTAATTTTCTTATCTATTTTCTGTGTGGGCTATTGGATTCTGAACTTTGAAGCCATCAATTACCGTACCGGTGCTGAAACCCAATTTGACATGATGGTGGCCATTGTAGGAGTTCTCATCGGCATTGAGCTGGCCCGTCGGGTGGTGGGAAGTGTTTTTGTTTTTATTGGTGTTGTCATGCTGGTTTACGGGGTGTATGGATATCTGGCCCCGGAGCTGGTGTCCCATGCAGGCGCACCCTTTACTGAGCTGTGTACCAGTATTTTTTATAAGAGTGATGGGGTGTTTGGCATCATGGCAAATGTGCTTGCCACCTATGTAATTTTGTTTGTGCTTTTTGGGGCCTTTTTGGAAAAATGCGGTGCCCAGCGATTTTTCATTGACTGGCCCCTGGCTGCTGTGGGTCATAAGATAGGGGGGCCTGCCAAAGTATCGGTAATTGCCAGTGGGCTTTTTGGCTCCATTTCCGGCAGTGCCATTGCCAACACCGTCTCCACCGGGGCATTTACCATTCCCATGATGAAAAAAGCCGGATTTCGACCCCATGTGGCCGGTGCCATTGAACCGGCAGCTTCCATTGGTGGCATGTTCATGCCCCCCATCATGGGTGCCGGGGGATTTATCATGGCAGAGCTCACCGGGCTTCCCTATTCCAGAATTATGCTGGTGGCCATTTTCCCGGCCTTCATGTACTTTTTTTCGGTGTTTGTCATGGTGCATTACGAAGCCAAGCGTTTCAATATTGTGGGTGAAAAATCAGAACACAGCGCCATGGAAATTTTCAAGAAAGAGTGGTTCTACATCCTTCCCCTGGTGTTGATCACCATCTTCATGCTGACAGGATTTTCTCCTGGATATTCAGCCATCATTGGTCTTGTCTCCTGCATTGCCATCAGTTGGGTGAGAAAGGATACCCGAATGGGCTTCAAGGAGTTTGTTCAAGCCTCCCGGGAGGGGACAGAAAACAGCCTCAAAGTGGGGGCCACAGTGGGGATTATTGGTATCATCATTGGTGTGCTTACCTTTTCCGGCCTGGTATTAACCTTTGCAGATATCATGATTGAACTTGCCGGTGGATCTCTTTTGATGACCATCATGATGGTGGCAATGGCCTCCCTGGTTTTGGGAATGGGGGTTCCGGTCACCGCAGCCTATCTTATCACTGCTGTTGTGGCGGTACCGGCTCTGACCCATCTTGGGGTCAATGAACTTGCTGCCCACATGATCGTGTACTGGCTGTCCCAAGATTCCAATATCACGCCGCCGGTGTGCATTGCCGCCTTTGCCGGGGCCACCATTGCCAAGGCCAATATGTGGAAAACGGCTTTCACCGCCTTTAAATTTGCCAAGTTCCTTTATCTTGGGCCACTTCTTTTTGGGTATGTTCCTGGATTTTCCCTGGACGGCTCCACCATGGATATTACCAAGGCATTTATTTTCATCGTTTTTGGTACCTGGGCCTATTCCTGGTTTCTCAGCTTTATATGGGTTGATTACATCAAAGGAATGTTTCAGAAAAAAGTCGCCTGATAATCAAAAATCTTCAAAAGTACTTTATACGTCCTGAAGAAATTTCCTTAATTTTGTGGAAATTTTTGCAGAAAAGTGTAAAGTACTTTTTTCAATCTGAAAGCATGAAAAATAGATACAAAAAGGTAGCTGTACCCAGTACCCATTTCCACAATATGAGGATAATATGAAATTACCCCAAGTAAGCGTATCCAATATTTTATATCCAACAGATCTGTCGGACAATGCACGGTATGCCTTTGCCTATGCCGTGAGCCTTGCCGACCTTTACCAGGCAAAAATCACCATCCTCCATGTGATGCCTGAAGAGCAGAGCATTATGGAAGCAAATATTGCCGGATATATAGATCAAGACAAATGGGATGAAATTAAAAATTCCCATTACAATCAGACCCGGGAATCTTTAATTGCAAAAAAACGGGATCATGTACTCATCCGGGAGGTGTTAGATCAATTTTCCCAGGACTTTCGCAAGGAAAATGACACGTCATCCCTTGCCGATGAGATTATCATTGAGCGGGGAAATCCGGTAAAAGAGATTTTAAAGCAGAGTAAGGAGCGAAATTGTGATCTCATTGTCATGGGAAGCCGGGGGCACTCCACCCTGGCCGATGTGATGATGGGAAGTATTACCAAGCGGGTTCTTCGACGCTCTGATGTACCTGTTCTGGTGGTGCGCGTTCCCGATGAAGATTAAATCAGGTTGATTTTGCCAGAATATTGTTAGCATCTCAAGAGTCATAAGTTCTCATAACTCGTTGAAATAATTGATATCCATCAGATCAAAAATTGAGATCCAGGGTTAATAATTTCAGTTGGTTAGCCAATATTTACACAAAACATGCTGAGAGCTTATGACAGACGAGTTAGCACCAGGCCGGTGCTTTTTTTCAGAAGAACCCGTTAAAGGACCAGGGTCCCTTAACGGGTTCTTTATGTAAGGAGTGGGTGAGTTTTTGTATAAACAGGCTTCGGGGGATATCCACAGCCCCCATGGACGCCAGATGGGTGGTGGCCACCTGGCAATCAATGAGATCAAACTTCAGGGCCGTCAGGTGATGACACAAAGCTGCCAGGGCAACCTTGGAGCTATTGCTCACAAGGGAAAACATGGATTCCCCAAAAAAAGTGCGCCCCAGTGAGACCCCATAAAGTCCCCCCACAAGTTTGTTGTCCTGCCATGCTTCCACGGAATGGGCCACCCCCTTTTTATGGAGACCGGTGTAAGCTGGGATCATACCATCCACCAACCAGGTGTCTTCCCCTTGTTCAGTGCGGGAGCGGGCACATGCCGTAATCACCGCATTGAAACACTGATCCATGGTGATGGTGAATTGATTCTTCCGAATGCATTTGCCAAGGCTTTTGGAGATATTGATGCTGCGGGGATAAAGAACCATGCGGGGATCCGGGGACCACCATAAAAGGGGCTCTCCATGGGAAAACCAGGGAAAAATACCATTTTCATAGGCCAGAATCAGGCGTTGGGAAGAGAGATCTCCCCCAACACCCAATAATCCATCTTCCCGGGCCAGATGAGCTGGTGGGAAAATAAGGGCCTCCGACAACCTGAAAATCGGCATTTATGCAATATCCTTTTTTGGCATCCTTTATCTGACCCCAAAAGTAATTTACAGTCTTTTGGGAAAAAGCCCTTGCAAATGGGCAATGATCAAAAAAGTGTAAAGCACTTTTAAAGGATGCCCCTTTTTTCTGAAAATGCCGACAGCCGTCGAGGGCGACATTATAAGTACCCGAGCATATGTTCTTCAAAATAAAGCCTATAAATATCAATGGTATCTGTCTCTGGAATACCGAAAAACATATGTGTGGGTACTTACTATTCTTTTTTGTAATTAAACGAAAGTTCGTTATTACGAAGTCCCAAAGACACCGTGCCTCCCTTTTCCAGCCGCCCAAAGAGAATTTCATCGGTGAGCCTGTCTTTTATCCGGGTCTGGATCACCCGATCCAGGGGACGGGCACCAAATTTGGGATCATACCCCTCCCGGGCCAGCCAGGATTTGACTTTGGCATTGTACTTCAAGGTGACGTTTTTGGGTTTTAAAAGCTCCTTCAGGGCCTTCATGTCCTTGTCCACAATGAGTTCCATGACCTCCTGGGATAAGGCATTGAATTGAATTATGGAATCCAAACGGTTCCTGAACTCAGGGCTGAAGGTGCGTTTAACGGCCCGGGAACCCTTGGCCTTGACATCATCCATCTGATCCCCAAATCCAATCTTGTTGGCGGTCATGTCCCGGGCACCGGCATTGGAGGTCATGATGATTACCACATTTCTAAAGTCCGCCGATTTTCCGTTGTTATCTGTCAGGGTGGCATAGTCCATCACCTGGAGCAGGATGTTAAACAGATCCTGGTGGGCCTTTTCAATCTCATCCAGTAAAAGCACAGAGTGGGGATGTTTACGGATATTATCTGTCAAAATACCACCCTGTTCAAACCCCACATAGCCGGGGGGGGCTCCAATGAGCCGGGATACCGCATGTTTTTCCATGTACTCGCTCATGTCAAACCGCAGGAAATTGATTCCCATGTTAAAGGCCAACTGACGGGCCACCTCGGTTTTACCCACCCCGGTGGGACCGGTGAACAAAAATGAGCCAATGGGTCTATCCGGGGCAGAAAGCCCGGCCCGGGATCGTTTGATGGCTGTGGTCAGGGTATCAACGGCATTGTCCTGGCCAAAAATTACCTGACCCAGTTTTTTGTCCAGATTTTCAAGGTTGGACTTATCCGTTGCTGTGACACTGGAGGCGGGTATTTTGGCCATTTTGGCAATGGTCTTTTCAATGTCCCCCACCAGAATATTTTTACGCCGGGCATTGTCTGACAGCCGAACCAAAGATCCTGTTTCATCAATGACATCAATGGCCTTGTCCGGAAGGAAACGGTCATTGATATGCTTGGCAGAAAGTCTGGCCGCCGCCTCCAGGGATTCATCGGTGTAGATTAACCCATGGTGTTCTTCGTAGCAGCCTTTGAGTCCCTTTAAAATTTCAATGGTCTCTTCCACTGAAGGTTCCGGCACTTCAATTTTTTCAAATCGCCGGGAGAGTGCCCGATCCTTTTCAAAATGATTTTTATACTCTTCATAGGTGGTAGACCCCACACAGCGCAGATTGCCCGTGGTCAGGGCAGGTTTCAGAATATTGGAGGCGTCCATGGATCCACTGCTGGTGGCACCGGCCCCCACCACGGTGTGGATTTCATCAATGAACAACAGGGCATTGTCTTTATTTTCCAGGGCCGTGATAACGTCTTTTAAGCGCTGTTCAAAGTCCCCCCGGTACTTGGTGCCAGCAAGAAGTGCGCCCATGTCCAGGGCAAACATCTCAGCGTCTTTGAGAAAATCTGGCACTTTTTTTTCAAAGGCCTTCAGGGCAAGCCCTTCGGCAAGGGCGGTTTTCCCCACACCGGGATCCCCTACAAATATGGGGTTATTTTTTCGCCTTCTGCACAGCACCTGCATGGCCCTGTCTGTTTCATTTTCCCTTCCAATGAGGGGGTCAATTTTACCATCGGCCGCTTTTTTTAAGAGATTAACGGTGAACATTTCAAGCGGCGTCTCTTTTTGGGTTTTTTGTCCGGGTTTGCCTGCGGGTCTGATGGGCTTAAGTCCTGGAGCCGGGGATCTTGGCCCGGGGGCCGTATTGTGGGAGATGTAATTGAGCACATCCAGGCGGGTGATGCCTTCTGCCTCCAGATAAAAGGCGGCATGGGAGTCTTTTTCCTGAAAAATCGAGGCCAGGATATCCCCCAGATTCACCTCCATTTTTTCGGCGGAACGGGCATGGTTAATGGCCCGTTGGATCATGCGCTGGAACCCAATGGTCTGCTGGAGGACATACTCTCTATCCTCATCTATGGCCTCCATTTTTTCCTTGAAAAAAATATCCAGATTTTTTTTTATATTTTCAGTGTTTCCGCCGCACTCTTTGACGGTTTCAGCACCTTTGCCATGTTTCAGGATGGCATAGAGGACGTGCTCCACACAGACATATTCGTGGCGTCTTCTCTTGGCCTCTTTCACTGCCGCACCCAATGTTGCGCTTAATTCTTTGCTTATCATGGCTTACTCCTTCTCCATTGTACTTTTTAACGGGAACCCCTGCTCCCTTGCAAGGTTATGCACAGTATTTACCTTTGTTTCTGCAACCTCACGGGTATAAACCCCACAGAGCCCTACGCCTTTTTCATGTATATTAAGCATTGTCCGGGTTGCTTTTTCAAGGGAATTCCCAAAAATATTTGTCAGAATTTCCACAACAAATTCCATGGTGGTATAATCATCGTTGTGCAAAAACACCTTATACATGGGGGGCTCTTTTTCCCTTTGGGAGGTGTCTGATGTGGTTTTTTCCAGGATGTCAGGTTCAATGGTACTCATATAAATATCAGGCTCCACAGCATTTTTTATATTTTTTCCCGCTGCCACAGTGGCACAGATCGTTTCTGCCTATTTTTGCAGCAGACCGTTTGACGGGTTGCCGGGGCAAAGATTTGTCTGCTCCTGACAGAATCAGGTTGTCATTTTGTGGCTTTCGCATGACAGGAGCATCGGCGCTGGGGGCAATTTGAATTCTGAACAGAATGCCAAGGGTCTCTTCCCGAATTCGGGCAATGAGTCCCTGGAACATTTCATATCCTTCTTTTTTGTAAATAATCAAGGGATTCTGCTGGGCATAGCTTCTGAGTCCAATCCCCTCCTTGAGATGATCCATATTAAGAAGGTGCTCTTTCCACAGGGTATCCACGGTTTGAAGCATGATGTACCGCTCCAACTGGCGGGTATCTGTTTCTCCGATCAAGGCTTCCTTGGCCGCATACAGGGCTATGGCCTTGTCGGCAATAGCCTCAAACACATCCTTTTTATCTTCGGCTTGTATGTTTAAACTATCAAGAGTGACGTTAAAGTCAAACTGGCGTTTTACGGCATCGGAGATACCCTCCCAGTTCCACTCTTCCATGGGAAGTTTATCGTCCTGGAATCGATCCATGATGTCCATGGCTTTTTCTTCAATCATCTCCATGATTTCAGATTTAAGATCCCCCTCCTTGAGTGCCTGGCGTCGCTGTCGATAAATAATTTCTCGCTGCTGATTCATGACATCATCATATTCAATGAGCTGCTTTCTGATCTCAAAGTTATGGCCTTCCACCTTGGATTGTGCATTTTCAATGGCCCGGCTGATGAGGTTATGTTCAATGGGCTCCCCCTCATCAATTCCCAGACGATCCATGATGGCGGTGATGCGGTCTCCCCCGAATATCCGCAGCAGATCATCTTCCAGGGAAAGATAAAACCGTGAAGACCCTTCGTCTCCCTGACGTCCGGATCGGCCCCGGAGCTGATTGTCTATGCGCCGGGATTCATGGCGGGAGGTCCCCAGGATGTGAAGTCCTCCAAGGGCCTTGACCCCTTCTCCAAGGACAATATCGGTACCACGGCCTGCCATGTTGGTGGAGATGGTCACCGCCCCCCTCTGGCCGGCATTGGCAACAATTTCCGCTTCTTCCTGGTGGTGCTTGGCATTGAGAACGGTGTGTTTGACTCCCATCTTTTTCAGTGTTTTACTCAGATCCTCGGATACATCAATGGAGATGGTTCCCACCAGTACCGGTTGACCCTTTCGATGGAGGGCTTTGATCTCCTGGATGGCTGCATCGTATTTTTCTTTCTGGGTTTTGTAAATGAGATCGGGAAAATCTTCCCGGATCATGGGGCGATGGGTGGGAATCACCAGTACATCCAGGTTATAAATTTTCTTGAACTCTGCCGCTTCTGTTTCCGCTGTACCGGTCATGCCACTTAATTTGTCATACATACGAAAGTAATTTTGGAAGGTGATGGCGGCAAGGGTTTGATTTTCATTGGCAATTTTTACCCGTTCCTTGGCTTCCAGAGCCTGGTGAAGTCCCTCACTATAGCGCCTACCCGCCATGAGTCTGCCGGTGAATTCATCCACAATGACCACCTCATCATTTTTGACAATGTAGTCAACATCCTTTTTAAACAGAGTATGGGCCTTTAGTGCCTGGTTTAAATGGTGAAGAATTTCAATGTTGGCAGGATCATAGATATTATCCACCCCCAGAAGTTTTTCACCCTTGGCAATGCCAGCTTCGGTGAGCATGGCACTTTTAGCCTCTTCATCAATGGTGTAGTCCTCTTCCTTTTGAAAGGCCGGGATAATGGTATCCGCCTGCTGGTAGAGGTGTGTGGATTTTTCCGCTGGGCCTGAAATAATCAAAGGGGTTCTGGCCTCATCAATGAGAATACTGTCCACCTCATCCACAATGGCAAAGTTCAGTTCCCGCTGGGCCAGGGACTCCCTGTCAAACTTCATGTTATCCCGGAGATAATCAAATCCGAATTCATTGTTGGTTCCATAGGTGATGTGGGCATTATAGGCTTTTCTTCTCTCCTTATCATCCATGTCATGGATGACAACCCCCACCTCAAGCCCCAGGAAATTATAAATCTGGGCCATCCACTCGGCATCTCGTTTTGCCAGGTAATCATTCACAGTCACAATATGAACGCCTTTGCCGGACAATGCATTGAGATAGGCGGGCAGGGTGGACATCAGGGTTTTTCCCTCACCGGTTTTCATCTCTGAAATGATCCCCTGGTGCAGGGCAATGCCGCCGATAAGCTGAACATCAAAGTGACGCATGCCCAATTTTCGCCAGGAAGCCTCCCGAACCAGGGCAAATGCCTCGGGCAGAAGCTCATTCAGGAGTTCTCCCTCCTGGTAGCGTTGCTGGAATTCAACGGTTTTTTCGGTGAGTTCCTGATCTTCCAGCTGCTGGAAATCGGGTTCAAGTTCGTTTATTTTTTCCACCCAAGGTAGAAGTCTTTTGATTGCCCGGTCGTTGCTGGAGCCAAATATTTTGGTGAGTAAACTGAATACCATATGATTAAGTTACCTTCAAAAGTTTAGAAAATTTTTATTTACAACAATATATAAGCACGAATTGAAAAAAATGAAATATTTTTTTTGGCATTCTTTATTATCTATGGCCCATGTTGTGACCAATCCTTTGTCAGTTTAATTTGGGGCAGGCTTGTATTTCTTTTTCTTGAGGGGAGCGGTTAAGCCAAGGAAGGGGGCAAGATAACAATGGGTGATTTGCATAACTGCCACGGGCAGACCTTATTCTGTCTCCGCCTCCGGTTATTGTTTTTTTGATGTGGCAAGTTTAGTGGAAAAATAATTTGCCGGGTTTTCAGACTTACCATTGACCACCACTTCATAATGGACATGGGGGCCGGTGCTGTTACCTGTGCTGCCCATGAGTCCAATAATATCTCCATGATTTACCCTGTCTCCTTTTTTAACCAGAAATTTATTCAGATGCCCATATTTGGTGATAATGTTATTACCATGGTCAATGGTAACAAGATTTCCAATGAGCCATTTTTTCTTGGCAAAAATCACCTTTCCCCGGGCCGAAGCATAGACCTTGGTTCCTCTTTTATTGGCAATATCTATGCCGGTGTGAAATTCTCGTTTACCTGAAAATGGTGAAAACCTGGGGCCGAACTTACAGGTGACAACACCCGATGTCGGTTTAATGGAAGGCGTGCAGGCCAGGATTTCATTTTTTGTTTCCAGCTTATCTTTAAGTATTGTAAATTTTTGAGTTTGCTGATTGACAAGCTTCTGGGTGGTATCCATGCGGTTTTGTATGATGTCCACATCACTGTCACTGTCCCAGGGGCGATCAAGAGAGATGGGAACGATGGGAGGAAGATTCTGTGCATTGCCCCCGATTCCCATGTTATCCTGGGAAAGGATAATCTCTTCTATATTAGCAAGGGTTCTCACCTGCTCCCCAAGGCTGGCAAGCTGGATGGTTTGGTGGTGCATTACCCTGAGTTCATCTGACATGGACTCAAATCGATGGGTCATCTCCCCAAGTAGCAGATTGTTTTCCATGAGCGCATCTTTTTGATCCAGATTTTTGAGCATTTGTGCTGTGATTTCCTGTTCTTGTTCACCAAGGGTACCATATTGTGTATAAATGGTATTACGCAAAGAGCTATTGATGGAAAGCATCTGGTTTAATTGTTTGTGCTGGTGACCACAATAAAAAACCAAGAGTACCAGAAAAACAAGAGTTGCACCCTGGAATACGGAAAACCAGGGGATCAGGGATACCCTGTCCCAAAATAAGACCTTGAGTTTTAAGGTCTTGAGTTTTTGATATAAAACAGAGGGGTACTGAAAAATGATGTGATGTTTTCCGTAAATTCTTAAGTTTTTGGGGAGACGGTTTTGAGTCAAAGCCCTTTGTTCCTAATTTGTTTTTTTTATATGAAAATGAAGTGTCCAAGTAGCCTCAGCAGAGCCCCCCCCCGATGGGCAATAGGAACCGGCCAATTGTGCCGTCTACGGTTCCGGCC
>CAYSSE010000080.1:0-15979 GCA_964433355.1 uncultured Desulfocicer sp. | reverse complement strand
ACACAACGAATATTGGGTCGTAGACGCGGAGCCAAATGATATCATGCCGCCCCCGCCCGAGGGGCAATGGGCCCGGACCGGAACTGTAGACAGCTCAATTGTCCGGTTCCTATTACCCCTCGGGCGGGGGCTCTGCTGAGGTTGCCTTGGAGGCTGCCTTTTCATATAAACATACATGGCTGTAAAACCAGCCACAACGAAAAATGAAAGTCCTTTAATCTTAGCATGTTGGTGAGACTTTCTTATAAAAAAAATACAAACACTTTCAAATGACGTTTTTAAGCGTCAATGTCATTTTTAAATTGACAAATACATGTAATATTGTATTATCTATCTGCTATCATCACAGAGATAGCTTATCATTTGCATAAGAAACACGTGTCATTTTGTCTATAATTAAAATGGGTTGAGCTTATGAAAAATCAATTCACATACGGTTTAAGTCAAAGTATCGCTGTATGCCATCGACAAGCAAAAAAAAGATGGTTCAATTATTATCCCAAAGAACTGCTCTTGGAATAAAATGGCAAATGCCAGATTTTTCAGGGGTATATTAAGGATGGCTGAGCTTTTATGAAAAAAAGACAATGTTTAACTCAACTGACAATACCGCTGCTGATGGCGATGTGCCTGTTTTTATGCCCATCTCCAGTTTTTTCGGGAACAACCCGGCCAATCAACCTGGCGGTTGAATTTGTGGATCATGCAGCCTGTGCACATATTGCCAATCACTTTAACTGGTATGCACAAACTGGCCTTAATGTTAATTCCTTTGACAGTTATGCCACCGGTATGGGGCTTTCAGCGGCCCTTGCCAAGGGGGGAATTGATGCTGCTTATATCTGTCTGCTACCGGCTATCAATTCCTACGCAAATGCCCATGTACCCCTTAAGGTTGTTGCCGGTACCCATCTTTACGGATACGGGCTCATTGTTAATCCTGAAAAGATAAAAACAGTTAAAGACCTGGCCAGTCCGGGTATTCGGTTGGGCTGCACCCGGGAGGGAAGTCCACCGGCGGCCTTGCTTCATAAACTGCAGGCCGCATATGATCTTGACCCGAAAATAATCACGAATGCCCGTCGCATGCCGCCACCCAAATTGCTTCTGGGGCTTAAAACTGGTCAACTGGATGCCGCCTTTATGCCGGAACAATTTCCAAGCATGGGCCAAGCAGACGGTTTTCAAGAGTTGATCAATGCCCGGGATCTGTGGCCAAACATGCAGGGAAGTGTTCTGGTGGTTCATGAAAATTTGATCAAGGAGAATCCGGATGTTGTTAAAAAACTGGTGGGGCTGACACAACGGGGGATTCAATACATTCATGATAACCCGGAACAGGCAGGGATCATTGTGGCCCAGGAACTCAATGTCATGGAAAGAGATCTCTCGCCTGTCAAACTGGCTGGCAGTCTAAAGCAACTGAAGGTAACACCCGATGTGATCCAGCGTTCCCTTGAGGATAAATTGGTTAATACCGCTTCAATCAATCCAGAGATGGTGCAGGAAATGATCAACTATGCGGCAAAGATCGGAAACATTAAAAAGCCCTTTCCGGCCGAAGAAATCTTAGACTTGAGGTTCCTCCATGAATGATCAGCCACGTATTCATTATCTTTGGGGAATTATACCGGTGTTTGCGATGCTCCTTCTCTGGGA
The DNA here is from genome assembly GCA_964433355.1 of uncultured Desulfocicer sp. Classification (GTDB taxonomy): domain Bacteria; phylum Desulfobacterota; class Desulfobacteria; order Desulfobacterales; family Desulfobacteraceae; genus Desulfocicer. The sequence goes on along the minus strand of CAYSSE010000080.1, from coordinate 14,320 downwards.
AACAACTGCCCGTCTTCAATTGATCCCCGGCGGTGTTTTCTTTCCCCCATTTACCACGGTGATGGCAGAGGTGGGGGAGATGCTTTCTGGGGGGGTGTTGATCCCCAATTTCATGAGCAGCCTGGGCCGGGTGTTGGCGGGGTTTATCAGCGGTTCGGTGTGTGGTATCAGTACCGGTATTCTGATGGGATGGAATGAACGTGCCCATCGCTGGTTCAGTCCCATCATCGGCCTTCTCTACCCAATACCGGCCCTGGGATGGCTTCCGGTCCTGATGTTGTGGATCGGTGTGAATGAGATGCTTCCCATTGCCATTATTTTTATATGCTCTTTTTTTCCTGTCCTTTATAATACGCTGACCGGTGTTCGTCAGGTCAAGCCAGAGCTGATCAACGCCGCCCGTATACTGGGAGCTTCAGATTTGTTTATTTTGAAACGGGTGGTGGTGCCCCTGGCTTTGCCTAATATTTTTACCGGTTTGAAACTGGAGGCCGGAATGGCATGGAAAGTAGTCGTTGCATCGGAAATGGTGGCCATTCCCACCGGTATTGGTGCGTTGATGATGCGTGCAGAAAGCCTGGTTCGGCTGGATATTATCTTGGTATGCCTGATGATATTGTCCGTGATGTGCCTGGTTTTTGAACGGTTTTTTGCATTTCTTGAGTTTAAAACCACGGGAAAATGGATATAATATGCCGGTTATTTCGCTATCTTCCATTACCAATCACATCTGTCAAAATGCAGAGCTGCAAATTCACGATGGTGAGCTTCTGGTGCTGGCAGGAACCACCGGAGCTGGCAAAACAACCCTTCTCAATGTCATTGCCGGACTGACGCCCTATGGGGGGAGTGTCCAATTTAACGGGACAGCGGTGGATCTGTTGCCCCCTTCAAAAAGAAATGTCGGCTATCTGTTTCAAGAATTTGCCCTATTTCCCCATCTGACGGTCACGGAAAATATTGCCTTTGGCCTTGAGGCCCGGAGGCTGGATAAAAAAATGATTTCCCAGCGGGTGACTGAATTATTAGCTCTGATTAAAATAAGTCATCTTCATAACAGATATCCAAAGTCCTTGAGTGGCGGTGAAAAGCAGAGAGTTGCCCTGGCACGTACCCTGGCCCCGCATCCTGAAATTTTGCTTCTTGATGAGCCCTTCAGTAGTCTGGATCAACGCACTGCAAAATTTCTCCGGTTAGAACTTAAAAGCCTTCAGCAAAAACTGGGCCTGACAGCGGTATACGTGACGCATAATCAAATGGAAGCTTTTGAAATGGGAGATCGACTGGCGGTAATTAGAGATGGTCGAATTGAGCAGATCGGGCTCCCCTCTGAGATTCTTTTTAATCCGGTCACCTCAGCAGTTTCAGAGCTTTTTGGCGCACCCAATATATTTAAGTGCAGTGGTATTGAACCACTTGATTTTGGGCTGGGTAAGGCGAAATGCGGTAATTTGACACTGATTGTTCCCTATTATGGAAAGGCCGTTGATAAGATTGCGGTGTTTCCTTCGGGGGTACGATTGTCCAGACATCCCATTGAAACCCCGATGCCAAACCGAATGCAGGGCATCGTTCTTGACGTTCGGATCAAAACCCCTGTGGTACTGGTGGATATTCAGGTGAACGATGAAATAATAACCGCAGAACTCCCCGCTCAACTCTGGGAAGAAACCCACATAAAGGTTTCAAAGTCTGTCCATGTAATCATCCCCTTGAAATGGATTCGCGTCTTAACAAAATAACGGGAGTGATCATATTTTCGGCCACTTTGTGATGACAGCAGTCCTCTCTGTTATCATATCAATATTTACCGTTCTGAAAAAAATTTCAGACACAAAATAGAAAGGAAGAGTATACAGATGTCACTATTAAACCAGGTTCAGTCCAAAGCATTCGAGATATGGCAATCACAAGGAATTTTAAATGAAAATATCCAGGTCAAAGCCCGCACCCTGAGTACCGAGGAAGCCATTGGCAATCCTGAAGGCGACGATTTTCCTCTGCAACGGGGAAAAGAGCGGCTCATGGAAGCCAGTTTTAAAGGCGCAAAGGGGCAGGCGTTCACCGATCGGTTCGGAGATTTCAGTGCCCGCCTGGGGGATATTGCTAAGATGGATCTTGATAATAATTTCCGTCGTGCCATCTTTGTCTCCGCTCTTAATGCTGTCCAGCGCAGTATAGGACAAGCCCAAGGAACCGTTCATTGTAAAGACGAGGGGCCTGCAAACTGTGCTCCCAAGCTGGCAGACCACATTGATGAAAACTACGGAAAGGTCAAGCTTGCACTAATCGGCTACCAGCCTGCCATGATAAAAGCACTCTCCAAAAGATTCGATATGCGTATTGTTGATCTTGACCCTGACAATATTGGAACTGTGAAGTGTGGTATTACCATTGAAGGGCCGCACCAGACGGGCGATGTACTGAAAAATGTCGATTTGGCACTGGTCACCGGTTCAACCATTGTGAACGATACCATTGATCACTTCCTGTTTGAAGATAAGCCCACTTTATTTTTCGGCACAACGGTTGCAGCCGCTGCAGACCTTATGGGATGGTCCCGATTCTGCTGTGAAAGCAGTTAAGGGTTGATGCCCATTTTTTTTAAATCACCTACCTTCACCATCGTTCCATAACGGCTTCTTGTCAAAAGGGTAATTTGCAGGTATGATATTACCCTAATTGATATAACTCTATGCTCATGGATGATTTAAAAAGAAGGAAGCTCCATGCCCACCAATGCCAACGGCTTTAATATCTTAATGTACTGGCTGTGCAGTTTTGACAATATTCTATGGGAAAAGGTCTCCTCCGGTGATTTGGACAAATCCCAATGGGCCATCACCATAACCGACGGAGATGTCAACTTTCTTTATGCCAATAAAGCCTTTTGCCAGCTAATTGGCTATCCACGGGACACCCTTCTTTCCATGAAAGCCTTTGATGTGCTTCCGGGTGAGACCTTTCATCGTTTTAAAAATTACATTACCAACTTCATTGAAATAAAATCCAAATCCCGTTGCGATGTGGTCGAACTTGATTATATTCAAAAAAGCGGTAAGTCTGCCACCGTTGAAGAGATCATCCGATTGGTGACCCATAACGGAAAGCATTATATTTTCAGTCTGATCTATCTTCCCGACCAACGGGACAACAAAGACAACGCGCTGATGAGTTACCTCAACAGCCTGGAAACGGAGTTCATCCGGCTGAAAGATGAAAACATAGTTCTCAAACAGGAACTTGTCCTGAAGGACACCTATGGGACTGTCATTGGAAAAAGTAAAAATTTCAGACAGGTCCTCAGGGCGGTGGAACAGGTGGCCCCCATGGATACCACCGTATTGATCCTGGGTGAAACTGGAACGGGGAAAGAACTGCTGGCCCGTTCCATCCACGGGTTAAGCCGTCGAAAGGATCTCCCTCTTATAAAGGTCAACTGTGCTGCCCTTCCTGCCGGATTAATGGAAGCAGAACTCTTTGGTCATGTTAAAGGCGCTTTCACCGGCGCCATTCAGAACCGTAAAGGCCGATTTGAACTGGCAGACAAGGGGACTCTTTTTCTGGATGAAATCGGGGAGCTGCCCATGGAGTTCCAGACAAAGATACTCCGGGTACTCCAGGAAGGAGAACTCAACCGGGTGGGAGACGGAAAAAACATCACCGTTGATGTCAGAATCATCGCCGCAACCAACCGTGATCTTAAAGAAGAGGTAAAAAAGGGCCGTTTCCGGGAAGATCTTTTTTATCGACTCAATGTCTTCCCCATCACAAGTCCACCATTAAGGAAGCGAAAGGAAGATATCCCCTCCTTAATCCGATATTTTCTTGAGCATTATAATCGGAAGCTTGGCAAACACGTGGATATCATTCCAAGGGCCACCTTGGATCAACTGCTCTCCTACCACTGGCCAGGAAATATCCGGGAGCTGGAAAATATTCTGGAACGGGCCATCATCCTTGCAAAGGATCAGGTGCTTTCCCTGGATGGTCTTATTACAAAAGAGCATGAATCGGTGGAAAAAAAGCATGAACCGGTGCTTGAAAAAACAAATTTCACCCTTGAAGAGATCCAACGAAACTACATCCTGAAGATTCTCCATCAAACCGGCTGGCGTGTCAGTGGCGAAAATGGCGCTGCCCAAATTCTGGGACTCAACCCCAAGACCCTGGAATCTCGCATGAAAAAACTTTCCATTCATCGCCCCACCCATTCCTGAAAAAGTATCCCCATATTTAAGATTTTTCCCTAAATATAAGGACAAACTCTCAAATAATATTTTAATTCTTCCTCTACTCCGCCACTGATGAATATTATTTACTTTTAATTTAAGTAGTTTAAGCAAATAATAACATATATCCCCCATCCTGGAACATAAATTGCTTAATATGATTATATCAAAAAAACAAAACTGACAGTTGCCGATGTAATCTAATGCCATATTATTTATCATCAACGGCTTTGATGCGAAAATTAGCTATCACCGTTGCCAAAGGAGAATCCATGACCAACGACAAAAGAGAACAGGCCCTTGAAGCATTAAGTTTTCCGGAAGCCCCTAAACTTGTCACAGACACCATCCCAGGTCCCAAGGCGGCAAAAATTTTTCAAGAAATGATGTCCATGGAAACCCCCCAGAGGCCAGCCGCCACCGTATTTCCCCTGGTGGCCGAGGAGGCAAAGGGTGTCACCATAAAAGATGTGGACGGCAATATCTTCATTGATTTCGGTGCTGGCGTCGGCGTAAAAAGTACCGGCAGCTGCCACCCCAAAGTGGTAAAAGCCATCCAGGAACAGGCTCCCAAAATGGGCCACATGATTGATGCGTTGACCCCCCTTAAATATGAAGTGGTAAAAACCATGCGGGACACAGCTCCCCATGATCTGAAGAACAACTGCTTCATGACCTATTTCCAGAGTGGTACCGGTGGGGCCGAGGCCTGTATAAAACAAAGCAAAATGATCACCGGAAGAAACCAGATCGTGGCCTTTGAGGGGGGGTATCATGGTGTTTTCGGACATACCAATGCCATGACCGTGGGTGAAAATTATCGCCAGGGATACGGCGCATTGATGCCCTATGTCCATCATCTTCCCTATGCGTACTGTTATCGCTGCCCCTTTAATATGGAATACCCCAAATGCGGTGTGGAGTGTGCCAAATATGCGGACTACAAGCTCAACACCCCTTACACCGGCCTTGACGATGTGGCTGCGGTGATCTGCGAATCCTTCCAGGGAGAAGGCGGTTACATCGTTCCTCCCAAAGAGTGGTGGCCCATGATCAAAAAAGCGGCTGAAAAAGCCGGGGCACTTTGCATTGCAGACGAAGTACAATCAGGATTTGGTCGCAGCGGCAAAATGTGGGCCTGCGAACATTATGACTTTAATCCAGATATGATCACCTTTGGTAAAGGAGTGGGTAATGATCAGCCCTTTGCCGGTGTCATGACAAACTCCAAATATCTTGAAAAGCTGACCCTCCAGTCCCAGCCAAACACCTTCTCCGGTAATTCAATCACCCTGGCTGCTGTCAAAGCCAATTATGAAATCATGCTGGATCCGGAAATGGATCTCATGGGTCGGGCCACGGAACTTGGCAAATACATGCAATCCCGATTTAAAGAGGCCCAGAAAAGCATTGAACAAATTGGCGATATAAGGGGTGAGGGGCTCTGGCAAGCCATTGAACTGGTAAAAGATCCTGACACCAAGGAACCCACCCGCCCCGAATTCCTGGGCGATCTGTTCCCGGCCCTTTTTGCCAAGGGTCTGTTCTCTGTTCCCTGTGGTCGCCATGCCAATGTATTGCGATTTATGCCATCGTTGACCATCTCCAAGAAACACCTGGACATTTCCCTGGATATCCTCTTTGAAACCCTTGAGGAGTTAAAGGATAAAATGGCGCAATAATTTAAGGCCCATGTTGAATTTCAGAGTCTTTTACATATTTTTTTGTGCATAAGGGGTCAGGCTTGTGCTATTGTGCTGTTATATCGGTGATAGATGCAATGAAACAAAGTAAATATTCGGCCAGCCAGCACCCCATCTTCACTCATTTGGGCCTGCTCACATAGCAATAGTATGCTACGCAGACCCAACTAAGCGAATATGGGGCACTGGACAAACATTTACATTACCAAGCCGAATACTTACGAAACAAAAAGCGCAATAATACAAGCCGAACCACCCATGAAATTTACACAAGCCTATTTCTGAATCAGTTCAATATTACAAAAAGGTAATTTTTTATGGAAAAAATTCTAAGAATTAACATGAACAAAAAAAGCGCTCAATTTGAATCAGTGCCGGAACCAATGGTTCTGTTTGGAGGGCGAGGCACTGTGGCAGCCATCTTGTCCAATGAAGTGGATCCCACATGTGATGCCCTGGGGCCAGACAACAAGCTGATCATCTGTCCTGGAATGATGACAGACACCTCAGCCCCCTGTTCAGGGCGCATCTCCATTGGCGGTAAAAGCCCCTTGACTGGCACCATTAAAGAGGCCAATGCCGGTGGTATGGCCGCCAAAAAACTGGCTGCCCTAAATATTTATGCCATTGTTGTGGAAGGTTTACCTTCAAAGGATGAAAAATGCTCTCTGTTGATGCTGGATGATTCCGGTGCGAAACTGGTTTCCGCATCAAAATACATGGGCATGGACAACTATGACTTGGTGGCGCAACTGCGAACCGATTTCGGCGACAATATCGCCACCATTTCCATTGGCCAGGCTGGGGAACGGGGATATCTCAACTCCACGGTACAGATGTCCGATCCCGAGGGCCGCCCCGCCAGAGCCGCTGCAAGGGGCGGGCTTGGAGCACTCATGGGTTCCAAGGGCATCAAGGCCGTTGTCATTTCCACGACACAAAAACTTAACGCATCCTATCAGGATAAAGAAGCCTTTCGCACCAACAGCAAAGCCTACAGCAAGGCCATCATGGACAATCCTATTTCAGGCCAGGGATTGCCCGCCCTGGGAACAGCGGTTTTGGTCAACGCCACCAATGCCCAGGGTTGCCTGCCCACCAATAATTTTCAAGAAGGGCGTTTTGAGCAGGCCGAAGCCATCAGTGGAGAGCATATTGCAGCGCTACAGGGAGATCGCAAGGGCAAAATGACCCATAGATGTTCCCCCGGATGTGTTATCCAATGCTCCAGTGAGTACAATGGGCCTGACGGCAAATATCTCACTTCGGGATTTGAATATGAGACCATTGGACTGATGGGTGCCAATTGCGGCATCGACGATATTGACAGCGTGGCTTTGATGGATCAAATGTGCGATGATCTGGGTATTGATACCATGGAAACCGGGGTCTCCATTGGGGTATGTATGGAAGCTGGCAAATTAAATTTCGGAGATGCAAAGGGTGCCATTGCCCTGGTTCAGGAGATGAAGGATGGCACCGAGTTTGGAAAAATTCTCGGACAGGGAACCCTGGCTGTTGGAACCCACCTGGGGGTAAAACGCATCCCCGTTGTTAAGGGGCAGGCCCTGGCTGCCTACGATCCAAGAGGACTCAAAGGAACCGGAGTCACCTATGCCACTTCCCCCATGGGTGCCGATCACACCGCTGGCAATGCCCTGGGTGATCCCTCGGTGGAACCAACAAAAAAAGAAGGCCAGGTGGCTCTTTCCACCCAACTCCAGGTGGGTATGTGCCTGTTTGACAATCTTGGCATGTGCATTTTTTCAGGATTCTGCCTTGCCGCTCCTGAGAATCTCCAGCTCCTGGTAAACATGGTTGCAGCCAAATTCGGTGGCGAATGGGATGTGGACCGGCTCATGGGCATTTCCGTCCAGACCATTGCCATGGAAAAAGCATTTAACAAAAAGGCCGGGTTCACCGCAAAAGACGATAAACTGCCTGATTTCTTCTATGTGGAAACATTGGATTCCGTGGACACAGTATTTGATATCACCTCAGAAGAGCTGGAACAGGCAATTCCATTTTAATCTAAACCATTCACCCGCTTCCAGGCACTGATTCACCTATCCAAAAATTCATCAGCATGCGAAGCGTGTCTGTTGCAACTTTTGGTTGGAAGGCGAGCGCAGCGAGTCCTTCCAACAACCTATCAAATGGAAGCGGGTAAAAACATCGATTTTTGGGCATCCTTCATATGACTCCAAAAGTGCTTTACACTTTTTAAAGGACGAGTACTGTAAAATCGGCAGTCACCGTGTGAAGGCGTAAAGCAGGAATGAAGGATGCCGATTTTTGGGAGTTTCTGGCTTACATAGATCTGGGTTAATAAGGCCCGGTTTGACCCCGTTCTCCCAGAAACAAGCGCCAAAAACGTATCATAAAAAATAGGTTCCATGGCATTGTTGGTGTAAATCTGAAATCATGGTATAGGCAATGATTATTTTTCGCAGATGATGCCCCAAAAATCATTTTTACACCTTAACCTTTGTTTTTCAAAAACACTATGAAAAGGAAAAATTATGAAAAGAGCCCATTGGTCAGTTACAACATTATTATTAACGATAAGTGTTATTGCCCTTTTAATTGCAGGCCCGCAAATTCAAAACGCAGATGCCGGTGATAAGGTCTACCGAATGAAAATCCAATCCCTGTTTCCCCATGGCGATACCTCCATGGAAGAATTAAAAGTATTTGCCGAATCCGCTGCAAAACGAAGCAATGGTCAGTTGAAAATCAAAGTCTTTGCCGAGCCTGAAATCATGCCCGGAAATCAACTGTTCGGTGGCACCAGACAAGGCGTTGTGGACATGCTCCATGGCATGGGCGGCATGTGGGGCGGCATGGTTCCCGTGGGGTATGTAGAATTTAATCTTCCCATGGCGTTCCGTATTGATGAGGAGAGTACCTGGGAGGGCAAAGCCCAGGCAATACGCGACTTTTATTTTAAAAAAGGGTTTGTCGAACTTCTTCGAAAAGAGTATGCCAAAAAAGGGCTCTATTTTCTTGATATTCATACCTATGGTCCTGTACCCTTTGTGCTGTCGACCAAGCCCGCCACATCCTGTGCTGATTTCCAGGGATGGAAAATCAAGGCAGATGGCGGTAATATGGCCTATCACACCGCTGTGGGCATGCAGGCAACCGCCATATCTCCCACAGAAACTTATATGGGATTAAAATTGGGCACAGTGGATGCCGCAGAATGGGATGTAAGTGCCGTCACCGGTTTAAAATGGCATGAAGTAGCCCCTTACTGGATTCTCGGCATGGAGTGTGATCACACCATAGGCCATATCCTCGTGAACCTGAAAAAATGGAACAAACTGCCAGATAATTTAAAAGAGGCACTTCGCGGAGCGGGTGAAGACTATTGGCACGCAACCGTAGACGCCTATAAACGAGAAATGGAAGTGGTTAAAGGGCTTGTGAAAGAAGGAAAGGTCATAGAAAACGTTCTTGATGCCGACTGCCAGGAGCAGTACAAAAAGGCCGCTTATAAGATTTGGGACGAACTGGCAACCCAGGACGAGGCCAGTGCAGAGGCCATCAAAATGATCAAAGCATGGCGAGGTGTTAAATAATATCCGAAAAATTGGCTATTTTCATTGTGCTTAGGGGACAGATTTTTAAATCTGTCCCCGTCTCCAAGAATCTGCCCCCGCCTCCGAAGTGAAAAAGTTATTTCGGATATACTTCTTAACAATATAACAAGGCGGTGCAACCCCATCAAGGGTGCCTGCACCACCATTTGATGGAAATGACCTATGAATACTTTTTCAGATGGCATCAAACGCCTCATTGAGACCATTGGCAAGGCTGGCAGTTTTTTAATCCTTTTAATAATGGCCCTTGTCACCTATGAGGTTATTTCACGATACGCCTTTAACGCGCCTACCTCGTGGGCATGGTTAATCAACAAGCAGCTATTTGGAATTTTTGTCCTGATTGCAGGCGGGTATACGTTGATCCATGAAAGTCATATCCGCATCGAAATGCTATACGAACACTACCCCCCGGTCATGAAGACCTTTGTTCGATGGCTCACTCTTATCATAGCCTTTATTTTTCTGGGTACGCTTCTGTGGAAAAGCAGTGTCATGGGATTGGATGCCTGGCAGATGAAAGAAAAGGCCATGGGTGTTTTTAAATTGCCACTCTACCCGCTCAAAATGTTCATGCCCATTGGCACCGCTTTGTTCATACTGGCTTGTATTGCAGTGTATGGCTCCAAAAAATAAGCGATATATGTATCGGCAACCATTGCCATAGCGATGTTAATAAGGGAGTTCATGACAAATAACCTACCCATCTTCACTTAAAATATGCTGTAAATACTAAGCATTAAATTTGAAAGCGGGTAGCTTTATTATGGTGAAGTCCCTAACAACTTTCATTCTTTGTTGTGTCTACTCTACCAGGGCATGCTGGTTTATATGAAAGTCTCAGCAACATACTGGAATCAAAAGACTTTCGTTTTTCGTTGTGGCTGGTTTTACAGCCATGTATGTTTATATGAAAGAGTAGGCGTGTCTAACATTCTTTCATGCTTCGTCATGGATAGACCAGGGCCAGAATACGGTCTGCCCGTGGCAGTTATAGGAATTATTATCAATGAGTATTGAACTGATTACCTTTGTTTTATTCGGCGGTCTCTTGTTGTTGCTTGCCCTTGGAATTCCTGTCACCTTTGCATTGGGCGGAATCACCGTTTTGATGACCTACATACTGGATGGACCGGATGCAGTCTACACCGTTGCCACCACGACCTATCAGCAAATGACCAGCCCCACATTAATGACCATACCGCTATTTCTTATCATGGGCAATTTTCTGGTACAATCGGGCATTTCAGAACGAATGTACAATGGATTGAGTTATTGGTTATCCGGCCTTCGCGGCGGTCTTGCCATCGTCTCCATCGGTGTATGCGTCTCCCTTGCCATGTGCGGCGGATTCGGCCCCGGTATTTTGACCATGGGGCTTGTGGCTGTCCCGTCCATGCTTAAACACAATTACAGTAAATCCATTGCATTGGGTTCGGTCATGGCAGGCGGTGTGTTGGGAGAAATCATCCCCCCTGCCATCATCATGATTATTTTTGCTTTCATCGCCCGCATCTCCATCGGTAAACTCTTTTTTGCCGGTATGATACCCGGCATGATACTGGCACTGCTCTATGTGGCTTACATCGTTTTTATCGGGATTATCCGGCCCAATGATCTGCCCAAAATAAAAATAGATGTCACCTGGAGCATGCGCTGGAAAGCCCTTGGTGAGATTTTCCTGCCCTGCATGCTTGTGGTGCTGGTACTGGGTTCCATATTTCTTGGCGTGGCCACCCCCACGGAAGCTGCCGGGGTGGGGGCACTGGGTGCCATATTCATCTGTGCTGTCCACCGCAGACTAACGTGGCAGATTATCACCAATTCTTGCACTGAGACCCTTAAAATAACTGGGATGGTGATGTGGATACTCATCCCCGCCACATTGTTCGGCGTATTTTATGCCAGTGCCGGAGCCCAGGATATGCTCATGGAACTGATCCAGTCCCTGGAAGTCAATCGTTGGATTGTTTTGATCTGCATGCAGTTTGTATTGCTGATTTTTGGCATGTTCATGGATGATTATGCGGTGGTAACCATCTGTGCTCCCATCATGATCCCCATAGCAAAACTACTTGGTTTTGATCCCATATGGTTCTCTATTCTATTTATCTTAAACATGCAGGTGGCTTATTTAACGCCTCCTTTTGGATGGGCGTTGATCATGATGAAAGGGGTGGCCCCTGTGGGTATCACCACAAGGGACATCTGGCGGGCAGTTCCTCCCTTTGTTATGATACAACTGGCGGTGCTTCTTATGGTAATGATCTTTCCACAAATCGCCACTTGGCTTCCCAATGCCATATTCTAAGTAAGTAAATATTCGGTCAGCACCCCATATTCGCTCATTTTGACCTGCTCAGCTACGCAGTCCCAAATAAATGAATATGGGGCGCCTAAACATTTACATTGCCAACCTGAATGTTGACGAATATTTACTCTAAATATTAAGAAAATCGGGCTTAGTTCTAACGTCGGCCACTTGCAGTCAGTGCTCAAATTCACATAAAAATATTAGGCATCCTTCATTCCTACTTTACACTTTCACAGGGTGACTACTACACAGAATCATAAATTCCTCGGGGTTATTCGTGAAAAAACCCTTTGAATATCAGGTATGTTTCTGTTTTGCTATCCCCCGATAGATTTAAGATTTGGTGTACTACCCATTTTACAATGATTGTCTTTTAAAAAGTGTAATAACCAACTATTACGCAATGATCCAGTTTGTCATCTGTACGATATCTGGATAAAGCCAAACCTGCGTTATTAAGGGCTGCATCAATTCCGCCCTTATCCATAGACCGTTGTTATAATCGAAATTCAACAAAACTATACTTTAGTGGAATTGATTTCACGCAATTTTTCGTAAATTACTAAAGCATCAAAAAATATCTGCATTCTTCATATGCCCCTGAAAATCACTTTAGAGTTACCCTAAAGGAATTTTACAAAAACCAGGGTTCTTCTTACAAAAAAATAAAGAATGTGGAAATTTTAATGGAGAGAGAAAAAATCGTAATTCAAACAAAAGGAGAATTAAGATGAAGAGAAGTTTATTAAGGGGCCTTTCAACCTTGTTGCTGGCCGCCACTTTTTTTATCAGTGCATCAACACCCCTGTATGCGGATGTGGAAATCCAGGAGCTGTCCAAGGTGTTTGATAAATTCACCGTGGGCGGGGAAGTGAACATTTTCTATCGATATGATTCTAACCCCTGGTTTGGGACTGACATGTCCAATATCAACCCTGGTTTTGATTCTGATACAGATAGCTCTTATGGTGAAACATTCAGCCGTGTTCGCTTTACAGCCACAAAGGACATTGGATGGGCCGGACTGAGCGGACAGTTTGCACCCTACTTTGCCGAGACCATTGGCCAAGATTTTTACGGAGTTTACGACAATGACGAGAAAATAGGCATAGATCAGGCATGGCTTAAATTTTCCAAAATAGCCGGTACCAACCTGGATCTAACCCTGGGACGTCAGGATATTAAACTTGAAAAATGGTTTGTGGTGGGTGACGGAGAAGATCAAGGGGCTGCCAACTGGCTTTATTTTCACTCCAGCTTTCCCTTTGCCGTTAGGCTGGACGGTGATTTTGGAGCCGTAAAAGGATCGCTTTTTTATGCAGATGCCGGCGATTACGTAAAGGATTGGACAGATCTTTTTGCCGGTGGCCCTGAAGAGGGAGTCACGCTTACCGGTTTGAACCTCCACTGGGACATCAGTGAAAAAATGTTTATTTACAGCGGTGTTTTCAATAAAAATGAAGATAGTGCCACCAACGGCGGTGTGGGAAACGAAGATGACACCACCGCCTTTGACATCGGTGTGGACATAACTTTTGCTGGCCTGCAGCTTGAAGGTGAATATGTCCATGAAATCGGAGATACAGGAATTTCAGGAAATGCCGATCGTGATGCCGACGCATTTTTTGCCAGTGCCACCTATCGTTTTGATACTGCCATGGCCCCCTATGTGCGGGGGATGTATGTCTCCTTTTCCGGTGATGATCCAACTACCACTGACAACGAAGAGTATGATCCCATGTTTTTTGATTTCCAGAGCTGGAACCACTGGATCATCGGAGAACTGGTGGGTGAAGCCCAGCTTCCCAACCAAAACAAAAACGACTTTATCCTGGAAGCCGGTTTCAGCCCCATGGAACCCATGACCATTTCCTTGATGTACATAAAACACACCCTCGAAGAAAAGAATACCTCTGTCTATGGTCCTGTCTCTTCCGACGATTGGGCCAACGAATGGAATCTGTTTGTGGACTGGCCCATTGGCGATCATCTCTTTGCCAGCACCTGCCTTGGTGTTGTAAGCCCCGATGATGCGGCCAAAGAGGTTTTTGGCAATGACGATGCATTTTTTGCCCAGTTGTTTCTTAACTTCAGTTTCTGATCCATGACCTGATATCAAATAAATTCGCTTTACGATTTAGGGGACAGATTTAAAAATCTGTCCCCGCCTCCGCCGAATTGAGGCTACCCACTCCAACTTAAGGCGGGACAGCCTTTGATTCCAATAATTTTCACCATAATATATCCTTATTTGATCGATCATCAATGCGGCAGGTGCAGGCCCTTGCCGTCGGGTTGACCCGTTGGTTAGCCGATCATTTGAAAGTGTAACTGACATAATATAACGTATCACCCCACCATTTTTCACAGCCTCACTCAAGGACAGATAAATAATTTGATCAACAAATTTGAAAAGTGTCTCATTTACAAAAAACCGCCCCAAATGGTAAATTTAGCTTTTTCTTG
>CAYSSE010000079.1:0-16185 GCA_964433355.1 uncultured Desulfocicer sp. | reverse complement strand
TTTTCAAGGGAGAAGTTAAGCTGGAATTAACCATACAGTTTGAACTGAGATGAAGCACATCCAGCACCCAAAACCCAGTACCGTCTTTTTCATATAACATACATGGCTGTAAAACCAGCCACAACGAAAAACGAAAGTCCTTTAATTTTAGCACGTTGCTGAGACTTTCATATAAACATACATGGCAGTCACCACTGCCACAACGAAAAATGAAAGTCCTTTAATTATAGCACGTTGCTGAGACTTTCTTATAAAAATAATATAACATGGAGGAAAAAACCGATGAAAAATAAAACAACCCGGATCATTTTACCGCTTATGCTGGTGATTCTGTGTTTTCTGAATGATCCTGCAAAGGCCGATGAAAAGGAGACCGTGTACGATGCCGGTGAGATCCAGGTAACAGCCCAGGACAGCACCGAAACCATTTTGTACCTTCCTGAAAAGAACATCATTGATGTTACGACATATGAGTCCACATCCATGGTTCAGAATATCAGCGACATCGTCAGAGACCAGGTTATCATCGATTTCCAGGGCGGGTCTGATCTTTTTCCCGACGATGACACCCTGTTTCTGAGGGGCTTCAGCAGCGAGCGTTTTACGACCGCCCTGAACGGAACCACCCTTAGAAAAACCGGGGGAAGAAAATCAAGTCATATTGTGGATTATGCCCTGCTGCCCCCTTTTCTCATGGAAAGTATTGAGATTCTGCCCGGTCCCCACTCCTGTCTGTATCCGGGTAAAAGCATCGGCGGCGTGCTGAATCTGGTGACAAAGGCCCCCCAAACGCATGAATCATTAAAACCCACCATCAATTTATCCACGGGATTTTCATCCTATGGTACCCAAAACCACAGCCTCAGTGTGGAAGGCGGGTATGAGACCTTCACCTATGATGTGGGAATCCAGAAATATGCAACAGACGGCTACCTTCGAAACAACGCTGCCGACATTGATACGGTTTTCAGCCGTCTGGGTTATATCACTCCTTCCAATGGCTATATTACATTGAGCGCCTCCTACACGGACGCCGATCGGGAAACTCCCATTAATAATAATCCCGATGATCCAGATACGAACTATGACAATGATTACCCCGTGGTTTCCACTTCAGCCTTCAACCAGTGGGCCGACCCCACCTGGGATAAAATCGCCACCTCATACCGCATGGATGCCAATCTTCCATCGGAATTTGGAAACTGGAAGGCCAGTGCTTTTTACAGTGAAGAAAACCGGAATCGGCAATATTATGACTGGGTCAATACCAAGGATCATTCCCTGGGTATTGGTGATGCTTCCTGGGATACCAAATGGAAACAGCAGGGCGGAAAAATCCAAAATGAATTTGCCCTTGCCATGGGTCATATCACCACCCTTGGCATGGAACTGGAACAATGCTTTGACGGTTACGGTGACACCGCAGTGTGGACTGCGGCCCACGATTATGAAAAACGCATAGACATCCTGTCTGGTTTTGCCCAGCACCAATGGCAGGTGATTCCGTCTCTGACTCTGACGGCAGGAATGCGATATGAAACCGTGGATATTCGTGTGGGCAATTATTCCACCACCTCAGGGGCCATCTTTATAACGGATCAGCCCCTGTGGATTGATCGCAATTTTGACGGGTGGCTGCCCAAATCCTGGATCAACTATGAACTGGATGAATGGGCACCATGCCTTAGAGACACCTCGCTGTCCCTGGGGGTCAGTCGAATCTGGCGGGCACCGGATTACCATGGAGATTACAATCCCCAGGGAAAGCCCGCCGGAGCATGGTTAGACCCGGAACACGGTATGGGATGTGATGTGGTTCTTTCCAGACGGATACTCGATGATGTTACCATGAAGCTCAATTACGCCTGGTACAACATAAAAGATTATATTGCCACTAACAGTGCCTTTGCCCAATACACTCCCAGCAGCACCAATTCAGTGACACCAGGACTTGAGTACAAGGACTATAAAATCAATCTTGACAGGGTGGTTCGCCACGGCATTGAGTTGCAGTTCAGTGGTCACCTGACAGACACCCTTTCGTTCATGGCCGGATATGCCTGGCAAAAGTTTGAAAACAAAGGAGATGAGCCCGCCGGTGAAACCGAGCTTGACAACAGGGCAAAAAATCGTATCAATGCGGGCTTTACCTGGCGTTTTCTGGAAAACACCTCTCTTATTGTTGATTATGAATTCCAGGATGAACAGGTCATTGAACAATCCGAAGAGGTGGCACCAGATGAATGGACCTTTGAGTCGGTTCCCGTTGATGCCTATCATAGGGTGGATCTTGCCGTGTCCCAGGTTCTGTTTAAAAAGTGGGGGACGTTGTCCGACGGCACCCTGAAAGTATACGCTGGAAATATTTTTAATGAAACCTATGAGGATGCAGACGGTTATCCGGCAACGGACAGAACCCTTGGTATTGGTTTCAGTGTGAGTATGTAGCCTACTTCCCATATCCGAAAGTCAGGTCATTTATGAAAGAATAAAATGGAGAATTTTAAAAATGAAGCGCTGTTTTAAGAAATGTATGTTGGTAACTCTTATTTTCATGATTGCAGTGGTACAGGCAAATGCAGCAAAACCCGATCTGAAACAGATGATCAAACAAGGCATGGAACAGATCCATGTTGAAAAGAATGCGCCGGATCTGCTGGTGGTGACAAATGCACCCTATCTCAGGACAGGCAACACCTTTGGTATTGAAAAGGTTCTCTTGCTGGAGCAGATGACAGGCTGCACAACCGGAGGACAGAACCTGCTGTTCTTCCAAAGACCCCAGACAAATCCTTTGAGCATCACTTTGTTCAATAAAAGCACCTCTGACGCTGCCATCATCACATGGAGCGATGAAAAAAAAATAAAGGAAACAATAAATCTGTCCCTGTCAAATGTTTCAGAAAAATCCTTCTGGAAGAATCAAAATCGTTTTGTCTGTGCTCCTGATCTTTTCACCATCTCCACTATTTCAGGTTCCTGGGCACTTGGTGCACCATATGATTATTTTAAGTGCGCCGAACTGCACAACCATATCTGCCCCGGCGTAACCTCGGGATATCTCATGGCAAGGATGATTCAGAGGGACTATCCACTGAAAAAAGGAGAGAAATACACCATTATCTCCTGCCCTGTGTGGTGCAAGGAGGATGCGTTCATGACCATGCTTGATACCACACCCGGCAAAGGAGGCATGATCGTAAAAAAATTAACAAAGGCCCAGAAAGAAAAGATTTCCATTGATAATCCTGCTGCCATTGTGCTCATTACCGACAAAAAGACCAAGATCGGAAGCGGCATTGCCTTTTCTTTTGATTTTGACAAAGTCCGGGCACTTGTTTCAAAGGAGAGTGCCAAACCCGCCATGACCTTTGCCCTGTTGAAATATCTGGATCAGCCTGAAAAGTTTGTAACGGTTGCTGAGAAATTTACAGTGAATGAGGATCTGTACGAAAAAATGGTTACGGCAGGCTCCAATCCCTATGAACTGGTCGGGTTAACCAGATAACACACCAGCGTACCCGATACGCCGGAAAAATGATTTTAAATATTCCTGGCGGCTGCGCTGCCAGGGATACAGTGCTGGCTTTATCCAGCAATTATTAAAGGGTAAAAAAAAGGTCTCTTCTCCTTCCAGGCGGGTGGTCATGAACACCTCGTACTGGCTCACGGCAAAGTGAACCAGGGCACCCCGCTTAAAGGTTAACAGGGGTTCCGGGTTTTTGGTGGCGGGGTCAATGGGAAACCGGGTGGTCTTATACTGGTGGATGGCGTTATGCACCGCCTGTTTGAATTCTGATTTCAGCTCCAGGGTTGCCACGGGCAATCCATTGACAAAGAGCACCAGGTCGATGCGCCATTTCTTTGCTTTGGTTCCGGTTTCGGCAAGATGGGCTGCGGTGGCCCAGGGGCTGTACACCAGTTCCGGCACCACCCGTAAACGATTTTTTTCATACCGCGCCAGGGTATCTGGGTTGAGATCATGTTCGGGCTTGAACTGGCACAGGCTAAAACGGGTGCCCCGGTCACGCAGTTCATGGCGCAGTACCCCCAGGGTGCCAAAGGTGTGCATTTCTTTGTTGGTGGCGTTGGGGTTGGCTTTGTTCAGCTGGTTTGCCACACGCTCTAAAAACTTTTGCTCGGGATTGTTGGGGTATAATTTGCGGTATTTTTGCCACTGGGTGTTTTGGGTGTCTTTAACAAATCCCAGGAGATCTTCTTCGTACAGAGCCAGCTTGCGATTATATTTTTCCGGGGTGCCCAGGAGCCAGCCATTGGCCACCAACTGTTCGATCATTTCGTTTTGAAAGACGATTTCTTTTGATTTGTTATCCATAAGATTGGCCGTTTATTTGAACAGATTAATATTTTTGAACCGCTTTTATTTTTAAATAGATGCTGGCTTCATCTGGCATCTTATTCATCGCTTGTTGATGCTGTCAGTATATGGAACAATGCTATGTTTATGTAGTAGTTAGAACGACCAATTTTTTCTTTTTGTAAAAAACCGTCATCACTCAATGTGTCAAGATATTTGGTTGCAGTAAGGCGTGATACCTTGAGAGCCTTTTCCAAAAAATCAATCTTAGTGTAAGGATGATAAAACAGGTTATTGATCAAATCCTGGCTGTAAAATTTATATTCAGCCCGGATGCGGTGTTTGTAATCCATCAGGGCAGAAGAGATGAGATGAACTACATTAATAGTTTGCCGTGATGTTTGTTCCACCCCTTCCAGCATATAAAGAATCCATTCCTGCCATGAACCGGAATCCCGAACCCCCTGGAGAAGGCGGTAATAATCACTTTTTGTCCCTACAATATACCGGCTTAAATAAAGAATCGGTATATCCAGAAGCTCTTTTAAAACCAGGTACAGAACATTGATAATGCGCCCTGTACGTCCATTACCATCGTAAAAGGGGTGTATGCTTTCAAATTGATAATGGATAATCGCCATTTTAACCAGAGGATCAACATCAAAAAAAGAATCATCATTGATCACCCGTTCCAAATTACTCATAAGACGAACAATAGCATCATGGCTTTGGGGCGGAGTGTAGACCGTTTCTCCTGTTTGCTCATTTTTCAACTCGGTACCTGGTAAACGACGAAAACCAGCCCTGTTTTTTTCAAGCTCACTCTGAATTTGTATAACATGGTTATTGGTAAGCAGATTTTTTTTTCTTACCAGTTCAAATCCTGTTTTGAGGGCTACAACATATTGGCTAACTTCCTTGGTTGCTATGTTTGTCGTGTATTCAGGAAATAACCTTTCCTTAAACAGATCATCATGGGTTGTAATGATATTCTCAATGGCTGAACTGTCCTTGGCTTCCTGGATGGACAGGGTATTAATGATAATTTCCTGATTGGGAATAGATGCTGAAATACCTTTGAGTTCAGCCAGATAACGATGGGCACGGGCTGCTTTTCTCAGTACCTCTTTGGTTTCGAGGTCTTCATGTGGAGGAAGCTCTTTCAAATCAAAGTACATTTTTTTCTCCTTCACATGTATAGAAAAATCCATTTTTTATACATGTAAGAGGGGATATGCATAAAAAAAGAGTTTTTGTATACATATCCATTTTTTACTAAATCAACGCCATTTTTTTTAAGCCTTGAAACTTTGTTGGCGGCGTTGGGATTGGCGTTGTTCAGTTGGTTTGCCACACGCTCTAAAAACTTTTGCTCGGGATTGTTGGGGTATAATTTGCGGTATTTTTGCCACTCGGTGTCTTGGGTGTCTTGAACAAATCCCAGCAGATCATCAGGATACAAGGCAAGTTCACGATTGTATCTTTCAGGGGTACCCAGGAGCCAGCCATTAGCGACCAATTGCTCGATCATTTCATTTTGAAAGACGATTTCTTTAGATTTGTTGTCCATGCAGTCTCTCTTTTTTTGATTTCAGGATGACCCATGCCGGGCAAATTGCACATGTGCCGAGAACGCTGTCATGCTCACAGAAAACATTTGTTTCAGCGAATCATCAATGTAAATAAAGTTTTTAAGGTGCTCCAGCTCAATTGTCTACGCACTGCGTAGACAATCTTTTTTTCGGAAAAAGTCTCCGCACTGCGGAGACCGAAATCATAGATATTAACTATTTGATATTTTGAGTAATCCATGGAAAGCTGTCCATCGCCACTTTTAGTGTCCTTTACTTTTATTCCCTGCTGAGTAATAGACAAAATGTTGAATCCAAGCTTTCCAGCAATCCTTTTTCTGACTCGAAATAAATTTTTAAACTTCTTAAGGTTCCAATGCACTGGGATTTCACAAATCCATGAAATATTAGAATTCCGTTCTTCAGGATACTCTTTATATCTACCCGTCATTATGAATGCACCTCATTAAGAAGCTCCATAATCTCAGCGCTCACCTTATCCAGATCAGCATCTATCTTTGCCAGATCCCGGGGCGGCTGATACACATAAAAATGCCGATTAAAGGCGATTTCATACCCCACAATACCAATCTCCTGATCTATGGCATCTCTTTTATCCGCATTTATCCAGGCTTCCGGCACATGGGGCAGAACTTCCTTGGTAAAATAGGCTTCGTTGATTTCGTTCACTGATTTTAAGGGATCAAGGGGAACGTTTTCATTATCCCGCAGATCGCCATCGGGTTTATATTCAACCACCTTGCCATTCTTCTCAAACAGCCCGTAAACAGGATCAGCTTTGGCTTTTTTATGGATCTTTTTTATCACTTTTTTGGCATCCGGGTTTTTCCAGGACACGGCAGCAATGATCTGTTTCTTTTCTTTGGCATCCAACTTAACGCCTGTGGCTTTGACGGCCGCATCATAACCGTTCATATCATCATGTTGTTTTTTGCCAATGGCCTGTTGGAGTTCTCTTGCTTTCAGCAGGATGTCTCGCTGAAATAACCAAGTTTTGCTGTCCAGCAACGTTTTGATCTGTTTCTCTTTCAGGGCCTTGAAGTCGGTTTTCATGGTTTTTCGGATATCTGCTTCATGTTTTTTTAATATCCCATATGCCTGGCAACCCTGGTCTGTCCACGCCTGCCCATATTCCACATATATCCATTTCATGGCCGCATTTAAGGGCTTGGGGGCAAAACGCAGTTTACCGATACGCTCATCACTGAACTGATAGGATTCACACAGGGGACGTTCAATGGTGATGCGGCGATAACCAAATTCATAATGGTTAAAAATCTTGCTGGCAAATGTTTTGGGGGCTGCTGCTTTGGGGTTTTCCAATTGACGGCCACGATTGCTTTTCTGTTCCAAGGGTTTATCCAGCTCCCGGGCATCAATGATCTCAAAATTACCGGCACAGCGGGTAATGGTGGCAATGTCATCGTCATCCATGACATTTCGTTTGGAACCCAGAGATTTTCGCATCTTGCCACAAAGATGAACCCCGTTGATCAGCTGCACCTTGCCCTTGCGCTCTTGGGATTTTTTGTTGGACAATATCCACACATAGGTGGAGATGCCGGTGTTGTAAAACATGTCCGTGGGCAGGGCCACAATGCTTTCCAACAGATCCGCTTCCAGAATATAGCGACGGATCTGTGATTCCCCGGAGCCTGCACCGCCGGTGAACAGAGGAGAGCCGTTGAGAATGATGCCGATACGGCCACCCCCCTGGGATGCATCCCTTAATTTGCTGATCAAATGCAGCAGGAACAGCAGCGACCCGTCGGACACCCTGGGCAGGCCCGGACCAAAGCGACCGTCAAAGCCCTTGAGCTGGTGCTCGTCTTTTATATCTGCTTCTATTTTTTTCCAATCAACTCCAAAAGGGGGATTGGATAACATGTAATCAAATTTATCGGCATAGAGCTGATCCCCTGAAAGGGTGTTGCCAAGTTTTATATTGGTAACGTCCTGGCCTTTGATCAGCATGTCAGCTTTACAGATGGCGTAGCTTTCGGGATTAAGTTCCTGGCCAAAGGCCCGCATCACCGCCTGGGGATTGAGTTCCCGCACATATTTCATGCCGGAAGATAAAAATCCCCCAGTGCCTGCCGTGGGATCGTAGATGGTGCGGATAATACCCGCTTTGTTCAGGGCGTCATCATCTTCGATGAACACAAGGGAGGTGGTGAGGCGGACAATATCCCGGGGGGTGAAGTGCTCTCCTGCGGTTTCGTTGGAGGATTCAGCAAAGCGGCGGATCAGCTCTTCAAACACTAGGCCCATTTCATAATTGGAAACAGCCTTTTGGCTCAGATCGGTTTTTCTGACCTTTTGAATTACCTTATATAAAAGGTTGGCATCGTTGAGCTGGCCTATGAACTCGGCAAAGTTGAAGTGTTCAAATATCTGTCGGCCATCCTTGGAAAATCCCTGGATATAGGATTCCAAGTTATCTTTGATGCCGGATTCCCCCAGTTTGGAGAAATCCATTTTGGAGGTGTTAAAAAATGATAACCCATTGGTGGCCCGGAGCAGGAGTTTCTCTTCTGCTTCTTCGGGAAGGTTCAATTTTTGGATTTTTTCATGTTTGGCCAGCACCGCCTCCTTGGAGTTTTCCAGCACTCCTTCCAAACGGCGCAGGAGGGTAAAGGGCAGGATGATCCGGCCATACTGGCTTTGTTTGAAGTCTCCGCGCAGCAGGTCGGCCAGGGACCAGATATAGGCAGCAAGATTGTTAGTTCGTTGATTCATATATTGCGTATTCCAATGATTGTTTTGTTGTGCCTTTAAAAGCCGTACGTTGTTTTCCAATGAAATCGAAGGTATGCCGGAGGGCGTTTTATGTCAAGGAAAAGTAAAGTAAGTATTTTAACAATGCGGACGAGACGTCCGCATATTTACTTCGTTGTGGGCAGATCCGGATCAAAACATGGTCTGCCCGTGTCAGTTATTTCGGATTCATTCTTTACGCATAGAAAAGCCATATCCATTTTAAGGTATGAATCACAATTATCAATTGGATTATTTAATAAGCATATGACATTAAAAATAGAATTCAAATGAACCATAGCTCATATAAGGAGGCGTGAAACACCATGAAAAGAAATTTTTTTTCCACCCGATGGGGTATCATCTGTGTAGGTGCTATCATCGGCATTTTGGCTGCACTTTTACAAAAATTGGGGAATCCCGGCAACATGGGGATCTGTGTCGCCTGTTTTGAACGTGATATAGCGGGTGCCCTGGGCCTGCATCGTGCAGGTGTAGTTCAGTATATTCGTCCTGAAATCATCGGTTTTGTCATGGGTTCACTCATCGCCGCCTATGCGTTTAAAGAGTTCAAACCACGCTGTGGATCTGCACCTGTTGTAAGGTTTGCCCTGGGAATATTTGCCATGATCGGTGCCCTTGTGTTTTTGGGATGCCCATGGCGGGCAATACTACGTCTGGCTGGTGGTGACGGCAACGCCATTGTGGGAGTGCTGGGGCTGGCCTTTGGCATTTGGATCGGCACGCTGTTTTTAAAAAATGGATACAATCTGGGAAGAACTCAGCCCACCCTTATTGGTTCAGGATGGGTACTTCCGCTGACTATGCTGGGATTGCTGGCACTGGTTTTGATTTATCCCCAAATAGATGGGCAAGACAAGAGTGGCGTACTATTTTACAGTCTAAAAGGGCCTGGAGCCATGCATGCTCCTCTACTAATTGCGTTGGCCATCGGTCTGGGTATCGGTTTTATAGCCCAGCGGAGCCGGTTCTGCACCATGGGAGCGCTGCGGGATCTCATTTTGTTTGGACAGATTCATCTGTTGTCCGGTTTTCTTGCATTATTAATATTTGCACTGATCACCAATGTGATTCTGGGACAGTTTAATCCCGGATTTGCCGGCCAACCTGTTGCCCACACCATGCATATCTGGAATTTTGCCGGTATGGCACTTGCGGGACTTGCCTTTGCCTTGGCTGGCGGGTGTCCGGGACGTCAATTATTCCTGGCAGGCGAAGGGGACGGAGATGCAGCAGTTTTTGTCTTTGGTATGATCGTGGGTGCTGGAATTGCCCATAATTTTGGCCTGGCAAGTTCTCCCAAAGGCGTGGGCCCCCACGGCATTGCCGCTGTGATTATAGGGTTTGCCTTTTGTCTGTTCATTGGCTTTTCCATGAAAAAAACCATGGGTAAATAGATTCTTTTGCTGTAAACCGGCAAATGAAGAATAACAATTTAAGAGGGAATAAATATGAGTATCACTGTCGATGCAAGGGGACTGTCTTGCCCCCAGCCTGTGCTAATGACCCTGGATGAAATTAAATCCGACAAGGATAATGAAATAATGGTATTAGTGGATAATGAAGCCTCCAAAGAGAATGTGATTCGTGCGGCTGAAAGTCAAAAATGCCGCATCGGAGACATTCAGCAAAGTGGAGATGATTACACCATTCCCATCACCAAGGGGTAATTTATCATTGTTTAAGCTTAACTTTAATTTTTTAAAGAAAAAAGAAGCGTCAACGGTCAGGGAATCCCAGGAAGATCTGGGAATTCTTGTGTTTGAAAACACCAGCGAAGTGATCCAGGCGGAAAATTTTCTTAAATCCCGGGGATGGCATATCCAGGTAAAGGGGCCACCACCCGGTATCCAAAGCGGTTGCGACCTGGTCATCGTGTTTCCATTGATGGAAAAATTGATCATTATGCGTCAGCTCACCGAGGCCGGTCTTCCCCCCATTGAAATGGTGCCGGTGACCGATCCATTGTTAAAGCCGGTGGACCTTTTCCAGGTTAAGGATTTTGGAGATTACCTCATGGTCAGGGCGGCAAATATGAAGTTGACGGTGGGCAAAAATACCGGTTATATTGTGAATATATCCGGTGGAGGGTGTCCAGATGTACCATATCTGGCACAGGAAATGGTGGGAAAACATCTGACCGAGGCCCCCCGGGCCGGAAAAATCGGTCATACCCTGTGTGGGTATGCACTTGAACTTGCTCATCAGGAGATGCTTAAACAAGACCTGATTTTTATTAAAAAATAGCAAAGACTATTCTATTTGAAATTTGATGAAATATTCCAAACTATTTTTTATTTAAAGGTCAGGCCACAGAGAGAAAAAAATAATCAGGAAGTTATTTGTTGTTATAAATAGAGCACTTTGTAGTTTTCTCAGCTCAAACTTTTCTGCTAAATTTGTAACTATCTCAGAGAAACTAAATCGGCTTGCCGATTATTATCCGAAAGGATTTTTAAATGTATTTAGTTTACGTACTATCAAAGTCAGGCAAGCCTTTGATGCCTACGAAAAGATTCGGTAGAGTCAAAGGCTTACTTAAAACAGGCAAAGCAAAAATTGTTAAACACAATCCCTTTACAATTCAATTAACTGATATCTCAACAGAATATACTCAACCTCTTACACTTGGAATAGATGTTGGTACAGAGCACATCGGTGTAGCTGTCGTAAGAAATTATGGCGAGCCTGTTTTTCTTGGGGAACTCGACACCAGAAATAAAGACATCACTGATCTGGTTAAAAAAAGAAAACTCCATAGAATGACCAGACGAAGGCACAACCGAGAGAAGCAAAAAAGAAGAGCCGTTCAATCAGGAACAGTCTTTACAAAAAAAGAGTATCTGATTGTTGGCTGTGAAAAAGTGATTACATGCAAAAAAATTAAACCTGGAATAATCAAGTTCTCAAATAAAAAGAGAACTGAGAAATGGATGACTCCAACTTGCAATCACCTCTTTATTACTCATAAAAATTTTATCAATAAGATATCTGCTATTCTGCCAATAACAAAGGTTGTCATTGAGTATGCTAAATTCGATATTCATAAACTCTCAAACTCGGATATCAAAGGTGTCCAATACCAGAATGGAAGAAAGAAAGGCTATACAAACACTACTGAATACGTCCTATGTCGAGACAAACATACTTGTCAGATGTGCGGCAAGAAAACAGGCCAGATGCATGCTCATCATGTAATCTGGAGAATGAATAACGGCTCAGATACTCCTGAAAATATGATAACAGTTTGCGATCAATGCCATGATAAAGCTCATAAGAAGAATGCATTCAATAAGAAGATATTACTCAAATTTAAAGGACTCAGGAAAAGATTTACGCATCCAACTATTCTAAATTCAATTATGCCAAAGCTTTATGAATGGCTTAAATCCGAATTCTCAACAGTTTTAAAGGCTTACGGCTATGAGATAAAGGATAAAAGACGGAAATTTGATCTTAAAAAAGATCATTGGATGGATGCTTATCTGGTAAGCATCGGAGATATAGTCCCTTCAGAAATTCTGATTAGCCCATTACAGTTCAAGCAATTCAGAAGACACAATAAAGCTAACATTCAGAGACAAGAGGATCGAAAGTATTACTTAGACGGAAAGAAAGTAGCTGTCAATAGAAACAAACGGGCAGGCCAGACGTCTGATAGCTTAAAAGATTTGGTTAAAAAAGAAGGCCAGGCTATTCTCAATAAATTAATTGTTAAATCAGCGACGAGACCCAAACGATCTATAAAACCCTTTGAAATGGGAGATACCGTCAAATATAAAAGCAAACATTATACAGTTAAGGGATTTACTGGCAACTACCTTGGATTTGTGAACCAAAAAAAATACAACAATCTAATGAGTAAAACTAGTATGCTATTAAAAAATCAAGGGATTTGCTGTGTTGGAACATTTTTTAATAAAATTTAATTACTAACAGAATGTTAATGAACAAAAAGGCGTACTATGCTTGCCGTAGTCGGAACCGTACCGGATGGACAATTTCCATTGACTATTGGTCGGATGACCCTAATTGATGACACCCTATGTATTAACGAAAAAAACATTCCTGTAAACCGGGGAACACCAGCCCTTATCGGGGCAGCTATCAAAGCAGGAGAGGTGCTGGGCCTGGACGACATCCACGGCTTTCTTATAGGTGACATTGGGCGTGGCCATGGCAGCCGGGAACTTTATCGACATCTGACGAAACAATTGCCAGAGATGCGTATCAAAACCCTTGTCTTTCATTATCTCCAGCCGGATGTGGACTGGCACAACAAAATTCTTTTTGCAGTGGATACCATGGAAAAAAAACCGGTATTAATTGCCGATGCCGGATTTATGTATGCCGCAAAAATGAGCGGACAGGCTCGTTGTTATGATATGTTTACCCCGGATGTGGGAGAGTTGGCTTTTCTTGCGGATGAGATCGCTCCGCATCCATTTTACACCCGGGGGTTTATTCTCCATGAAGATAACCAGGTGCCGGATCTCATTCGTCGCGCATATGAACATGGCAATGCTGCCAAGCATCTCCTGGTAAAAGGCTGTGTGGATTACGTCACCAATGAAGAACAAATAATCGCCTCCGTGGACAAACCAGTGGCCGAAGCCATGGAGGCCATGGGCGGTACCGGAGATACACTCACCGGTATTGTTTCCGCCCTTGTTGCATCGGGTATGAATCTTTCTGAAGCTGGGGAAACAGCCGCCAGAACCAATCGTCTGGCCGGAGTCTTTGCCCGTCCCACGCCCGCCACCCAGGTGATGGAAATCATCCGGCAGATTCCCAGGGCTTTGACGGAGGTGTTAAAGTCCCCTCATATTAAGGAGTGAGTCCGAAATAATTTTTCCATTTGCGGAGGCGAGGACATATTTAGGACGGGGACAGATTTAAAAATCTGTCCCCTAAACGCTAACCGCACAAATGGGCAACTTATTTAGAACCCATTCATAACACTACAGCGACACTTAGATGCTCACATAAAAAACGTAGGTCATTTTGCCTATGATTAATGCTTATTAATCTCATGAAACATTAATTGGCATACAGTTTTAAGTCAAAGTGTCGCTGTAGTGATAAGGATGTCTAAGAATGAATCAATTTAAGGAAAATCCTGGGAATGAGGATTCCCGCGAACGACTGATTTCTTCAGAAATGACGGTATTGGACACGGTCTCTACCTGGAAAGAGACCCAGGCGGTTTTTAAGCGCTATGATGCCCTTGCCGGGGAATGTATCTGCTGTAATGCCCTCTTTGAATCCATCCAGGACATGGTAAAAAAGTATGATCTGAATCTGATGACACTCTTGGCGGACCTGGAAGCAGCGGCTATTCAAAGAATATGATATTACGGGGTTAGTCATAAGATGGGCCATTATAGGGGAACTGAATATATGCTATTGTCAACTACCTGTAATTACTATTTTTATTTTTATATCCAAAAGAATTGATTCAAAGTGGCCCATCTTATGACCAACCCCGATATTACTGTTCTGGCGGTGTCTCAGGCCCCATTCATCCAGGTCTGAAACAAAAACAGGGCAGGCACTTCAGTCCAGTAAAAGACTGAAAGCACTTGCCCTGTAGAGGGGGAAATGGAGATTATTTACCCTGCATCATGGCATCAATATCAGCCTGCACATCCCCAATGGGTTTGATATCAAATTTTTCCACCAGTACGTTAAGCACGGTGGGGGAGACAAAGGCAGGAAGTGTCGGCCCAAGACGGATGCCTTTCACGCCCAGAAAAAGCAGGGCCAGAAGAACCGCCACAGCCTTTTGCTCATACCATCCAATGTCATAGGAAATGGGCAGGTCATTGATATCTTCCAGTTCAAAAACCTCTTTAAGCTTCAGGGCGATGAGGGCAAGGGAGTATGAGTCGTTACACTGTCCCGCATCCAATACCCGGGGAATACCGCCAATATCGCCAAGATTAAGCTTGTTGTAACGATACTTGGCGCAACCTGCGGTGAGGATGATGGTATCTTTCGGCAATTTTTCTGCTACTTCCGTAAAATAACCCCGGTCTTTTTGCCTGCCGTCACAGCCAGCCATGACAATGAAGCGTTTCACAGCACCTGATTTCACCGCATCCACCACCTTGTCCGCCAGATCCATCACCTGGTTATGGGCAAAACCACCCACAATGGTACCGGTTTCAATCTCTGTGGGAGGCGCACATGTTTTGGCCATCTCAATGACCTTGGAAAAATCCTTGGCCTTTCCATCTTCCCGCTCTGCCACATGGGTTAAACCGGGATAGCCCACCACACCTGTGGTGAAGATACGACCCTTATATGTGTTTTTCTTTTTAATGGGAATGATGCAGTTAGTGGTCATGAGGATGGCACCGTTAAAGCTCTCAAATTCCTCATTTTGTTTCCACCAGGAGCTGCCATAATTGCCCTTGAGATGTTCGTATTTTTTAAAGGCAGGGTAATAGTTGGCTGGCAGCATTTCGCCATGGGTGTAGACATCCACCCCTGTGCCTTCAGTCTGTTTTAACAGCTCTTCCATGTCTTTTAAATCATGGCCGCTGATGAGGATACCGGGTTTATCACTTACACCGATGTTGACTTCGGAAATTTCCGGATTGCCATAGGCGGTGGTGTTGGCCTGGTCCAGGGCTGCCATGGTGTTGACAGAGCATTCACCTGCCTTCATCACCATGCCCACCATCTCGTCCACGGAGAG
The DNA here is from genome assembly GCA_964433355.1 of uncultured Desulfocicer sp. GTDB lineage: Bacteria > Desulfobacterota > Desulfobacteria > Desulfobacterales > Desulfobacteraceae > Desulfocicer. Next base: position 794 of record CAYSSE010000079.1, on the reverse strand, counting down.
ATCTTCCGTGGTGGAGACCAGGGCTTTGATGATAAAATCGTAAATCTCATCCTTTTCAACCCCCAGCACTGCAGCATGGTCGGCATAGGCGGCAACACCCTTAAGACCGATGATCAACAATTCTCGCAGGGATCTGACATCTTCGTTTTCCGTGGCCAGTACGCCCACGGTTTTGGCCTTTTCCTGGTAATCAGATCCGCCAAACCACAGAGCAGACTCATGCATAACTGTTTCTTTGGCCGCTTCCGGGGCCTCGGCAAACATCCCCACAATCTTCTGCCATAATGAGGCCTTGGGCGCACCCGGAGCCAATGCGTCAAACTTTTCCTTCAACTCTTTTTTAAGGCCCAGAGACTGATCGATCCAGTGATTCAAGCTATTGTCGTCAAAGTTGGCATTGGTGATGGTGGTAAACAGAGCCTTGGAGATAAAACGACCCACATCATAGCCCACTTCAGCCCCTTGTGCCTTAAGCCCTTCGGACAAAACAGCGATGCCCTTGAGGTTGTAGATCAGGAGATCCTGAAGATTGGATGTGGTCTCTTCTTTTCCACATACGCCTTTTATGGTACAGCCTTTGCCCTTTGCGGTTTCCTGGCATTGAAAGCAAAACATATTGACACCTCCGTGTAGTTTGGGTTTATTTCTCTTTATGGATCTGAATATACCCTCTGTGAAGTATCATTTCCTTGATCTGGATCAAGTTTGTTTTTTTTTATAAATTGCCACGGGCAGACCTTATTCTGGCCCCGGCCTGCCCACAACGAATATTGGGTCGTAGACGCGGAGCCAAA
>CAYSSE010000078.1:0-16263 GCA_964433355.1 uncultured Desulfocicer sp. | reverse complement strand
AGACGGCACAATTGGCCGGTTCCTATTACCCATCGGGGGGGGGCTCTGCTGAGGTGAACTTGGAGGTTACCTTTTTATATAAAAAAAAAGACCGGGCAATACAGGCAGCCGCGGTCTTTGTCAAATATATGGATGATTTTATAATTGCGGCATACCGGAACACAGAAGTGAGCACCACCAGTGCCACCATTGGGATTGTTCTGTGATTCGGGTTGTTTTTTTCATTTTTCAAGATGCCTTTATTTATGTAAATGAGCCCTTTGGGAAGCCGTGTAAAAATGAGTATCAAGTATAATGGCTCAAAATCCAATACGTACTAAAAACTCATTCATAGCCTTTATCTGTTCAAATACAGGCCAAAAGAAGTTTTGTCAAGGATCTTGTTTCTTTTTAAAGAAACAAAGCCAATTTTTTTTGATAATCATTTCATTTGTGCATATTATTATATGATTTGAGTGTACCCTTTTTGCGATATTGTCTCCCTCTTAACCCTTAGAAAGGGAATGGGACGAGGTATTAAGTACTCACACATATGTTTTTCGGTATTTTATAACCATATATCATTGATATTTATGGGTTTTATTTTGAGGAATATATGCCCAAGTACTTACAAAGGTTTTTTGGGGTTGGTCATAAGATGGGCCACTATACGGGAACTGAAAATATGTTATTATTAATTAGCTGTAATTAATGACTTTATTTTTAGATAAAAAAAAATTGCTTCAAAGTGGCCCATGTTATGACCAACCCCGGTTTTTTTTAGGCTATTTCCCCCGGGCTGATCTAAAAAGGGCACACTCATATGATTTTTATAAGAGAGTCTCAGCAACATTCTGGAATTAAAAGACTTTCGTTTTTCGTTGTGGCTGGTTTTACAGCCATGTATGTTTTATAAGAAAGTCTCACCAATACGCTGGAATTAAAAGACTTTCATTGGGTGCAATTCAATAATTTAGATTTAAAAAAAACAAAAAAGACTTCCATTTTTGCTTTTATTTAAGTAAGTTATTTGTTCACCAAAAACAATAACTAAAAAATAAAAAGAGGGAAGAATGAAAGCCAGAAGCATAACCCAACCCAAAGATACGATGATTGAATCCATAATGCAAGGATTGTCTGAAAAACTTGAGGAAGCTGGATCACAAATTGAAAATTTGATTCTTAGCGGGGATATTGCCTCTGCTACTGAGACCCTTCGGGAGTTTACAACTGCCTTGGAGGATCTTGCTTGGCAATCCTATTTAACAACTCTATTTAATTGCAAAATGCTCCTTCAAAGCTTAAGAATTCTGGGTGGAAAAAAAGGACTTCGGCTTGTATCATACCAAGAAGTTCAAATCACATTGCCCAGCGGAACGAAAATTCTGATTATAACGGATTTGGGGGTGAGGTTTTTTTTTGGATTTTTTCTTGAAAATTCTATAAGAATTTTTATAATTATAGATCTCCTACTTTTTAGCCGTTTTTAGCCGTTATTTTTGGACATTCGGTAAAGGAAAAGTATGAAATATTTTCTTGAACAGGGCGTAACATACTGAAATTTATGCACCTGAAAAAAACATGAGTGTCCAATTTTGATAAATAGCCTTGTTTCTCACCTTAACTTATTGTTTTTGAATGAAATACAAAAAATGTTCATTTTTAACTGTAGGAGGTCTGAATTATGGGATGACTACTTCTTCCCAAAAAAAACGACAAGCTCATGCCATTTGTGTTCCTTTTCTTGTGTCTGAATATAAGGAGCTTTTTCTCAACGTGTGAGACGTCTCCATGAGTGGGTAAAAAAAATAGACGCTCCAGATGTGATGATCAAGCCCATTGAAAAATTACGGCTCAACATAAAAGCTTTTTCAAACGCTTACGATTTTCAAGGATCACTTAGAACAAGCAATATGATTGACCGATTAATGCAAAGGATGGATCATCACTTATTTTCCACACAATATTTTCACGGAACTGTGGATTCTGCGGAATTGAATATTCGAGGATGGGCACTCATAAATAATTTTGCACCTTCAAATCCATTGACCGTAAAAAAATACGACGGTTTGCAAAGTCCGGCTGAAAGAATTAACCGATCTCGATATCATAAAAACTGGTTAGAAAATCTTTTAATTTCAGCATCTTTAAGGGGCTACCGATGCCAACCCCCAAATCCGTTATAATCAGGATAAATTCCATAATCTTCCTCTTTAAAATTTTTTTTTGTTTATGCCCAAGGTATTGAGCATCTGGTTCAGTAATCCCGAACCAATTTCCTTTTTTCGGTCTTTGAGTATGGTTTTTTTATTACCGACATAAAGGGTTCCATGACTTCCTTTTCCAGGGCCTGTCTCAAAGCGGGGATTGTAACCAAGCTTTTTAAGCTTCTTTATCAATTAATTACCGTTCATGGTTTTCATGATAGGACATTCATCACCGATAATCAAGACAATAATGTCCGTTTTGACTTCGTCAATCATTACGACAGGCTGGGATTTATGAGAATCCCTTGACAAAGCCAAGTGAGGTCATTAATTTAATGAACTAAATGTTTTACAAATAAATTGATAGATAACCCGTAGAGATTAAGGATCATAAAATGCCCATATTTGAATTTAAATGTATAGATTGTGAAGAATTTTTTGAAGTGCTCTTTATGTCAGGTGATGACACAAAAGAAATAAAATGCCCCAAATGCAGCAGTTCTGCTGTGGGGCGCGTTGTGAGTTCAACCAATTATGCCATGGGAGCCAGTTCCGCATCCAAACAACAAAAGGCACAAAAAGGGGACAGACCACGTTTTTTTCTGTCCCCCTATTTTTTATTTTCTACAATAAACCGGCAACAGTCGTGCCGAGATAGTGGTGGTGTTCTCACCCACAACCTTCATTCCATTAGGGACAGCTTCAAAAGCGCTGATCCAGGAGATCGGCACTTTGGGTTCTCCCACTACAATGGCGGGTCTTATGGATAACGTCTGATCCAGAATGTTTCTGTTCACATTGTTGCCAAAAAGAATATGAATCTCCCCTTTTCTAACATGAATCTCTTTGACATATTTCCCTATTATTTTATTGGCTTGGGGTAGCCCAGCCATTTTATTGTCCTCTGGAAAGGTGCCTTTGATGCTGTAGTAATCTTGAATATCCTGCTGCACAAATTTGGCAAGCCCCAGTCCCTCCTTGACCTGACTGCGGATTATTCTGTCCTGATAGGAGGGAAGGGCCATGGTTGACAGTATTGTTATGATGGAGATGACGATCATCAGTTCTATAAGCGTAAATCCCTTTTCCATGGTGTTTGTATTCATGCCGTTTTTCTCCTAAAATAATTTTGATAAAACGTGATAACGTGATGACCCAATTTTAGGCAATGCTTCCCAATTGAAAGATGGGCAAATACATGGAGATAACAAGCCCCCCCACAAAAAGACCAAGGGCCAGCATCAGAAAAAAATCTCCAAACACAAGCAATTTACTCAATGTGCGATCCACGTCCTTCTCATAGTATTGCGAAAGCTGGCTCAGTGTGTGAGAAAGTGTGTCGGTTTTTGTTCCCACCGTGACCATCTGTATCAGCATTCCTGGAAAAACCGAAAGGGCTTCCATGGCATTCTTCAACTGATTGATATGGGAGACAGACTCGGAAAGGTCAAGGATCATAGGGGTGTATAATGGGTTATTCATGGCTGAGTAGTTCAAGGCATTTTTAAGGGGAACATTGAGGGAAAGCATCATGCCAAGATGCCTTGTAAACATCAGAATAGATATTTTTCTGATGAGGTTACCCATACCGGGAAAAAAGCTCAATATCCTGTAACGAAGGGCTTTCCTTTTTTTTAGCAGGATGAACATCAAAATAATGGGGATGAACAGATAGACACCTTTTTGGATAAGAAATTCGCTAAGCGCTATCGCACCAAGTGTTGGCGCCGGAAGGGCACTTCCCATGCCTTCAAACATTTCCGAAAAAACAGGAATACAAAAAACAAGGATAATAGAAACCACGACGACGGCAACAGCAAGGGTAAGCATGGGCAATGCTGCGGCAGATATTATTTTAATTTTCAGTGCTTGCTTTTTTTCCATTTCTTCAGCAAGGGTAGATAAAAATGTACCGGTGACTTCCCCTCTTTCTTCTTGCTGTAGCGCATTGATTAAAATATCATTAAACACAGCCGGATATTTTGAAAGTATCTCCATTAAACGTTGCCCCTGTTCCAGATCTTGACCAATGGAATGGATCATTTTATGGATAGCAGGATTTTGCTGATCATCCTTTAATGTTAAGATAGCTTCTTGAAGCGGTATGCCGCATGTCAGCATGGTACCCATCTGTCGGTAGAACATGCTGATGGCATCATTTGAAAGTCTGTTGAGTATCATTTTCACTCCCTGTTATTTGATCAAAATAGTTAAAAATGGGAAGCTTTATTATTACGAACTCCCTTATTCCACGTTGGCGAATAACGGCCTTATTGTTTCAATGTCAGTTCTCTCGGAAGATATTCACTGAGGATGTTGCTTTCATCAACGCCTTGAATCTGCCATCCTTTGATGGTATTTTGTTTTGTTGTAACCCAACAGACCGGTCCCATGGGATCATCAACAGGAATAGCGGGTCTGAGTGTAATTTTCTTGCCGTTTAATTTGCCTTGGGAATTGGATTCAAAATGAAAAGTGATGGCCCCATTTCGGATGTAGTTCTTTATGGGTTTTCCATATGAGCCCTTGCTTTGATCTTTAAGATCTGGGTTTGAGAGCAGAATCTGTTCTTCATCCTCCGGGAAAACGCCGTTATGTGCAAGATGGAGCATCACATCTGTTTTTTGAGAAGAAAAAATTCCTGAGATGCCGGTAAGCTTCGCCTTGTATATGTTTTTTTCATAGTAAGAAAAACAAATTACAATTAATATGGCAATGATGCCCATGGAAAATAATAGATTCAAAATATATTGATATGATTTTGTTTTTATAATCTCAAAAATCATTTTAAACTCCCCTTTCCTTTCTCATGATATTTCAGACTTTTTCAAGCGTCCAGATCAACGGTGATGTGGGGTTTTCCTTGGAAATGGCAGGGGTCAAGACAATGGGGTTAATTTCATGCTGGCCGGATTTGTTTGATTTGATTTTTTTAAAAGCAACTGAAATAACACCATTGGTAACGGTTATGCGCTTAACATATTTTCCCTTGATGTGATCAGGAGCTGGTACACCGGCCTGTTCGTTGTTCCGGGGGAGAAATCCACGATAATCAAAGAACTCATTGATATTTTTTTTAACAGAATCTATCAAAACGAATCCTTCAGACCGGTATGCTCTAAGTTCATACGTAAAAAAATTTGGAATAGCGATGCTTGCCAGAACACCTATGATACTGACTACAAGCATCAGTTCGATCAGTGTAAAGCCTTTGTTGTTGTTCATTGGTTCCTCCTTGAATCAAATTGGGGACAGACCAAGTTTTTTATATCTGGCGCAGTTCATGCGCTTTAGCCTGGGATGGCAAAAACACCCCATGGCGTTCCCGCTCCGGCCAGGGCAGCCTTTGGGAACGGCATTCTGCCATTTGTTTTCACTGGATCAAGAGACAGGGTTAACATGGCCCTTCGACCGCCGTTTACGCGCACCTTTTTTTCCTGGAAGATTATCCATCCAAGGTGGCAAGAACCCGGTGGTCAAGCCCTGATTTTGAGAGACACCTCCGGAAACAATCAAAGCCATCAAAAGGATGGTTGAAATTCTTAAAAAAGTATTATATCTTTCCTGAACAGTCCTGGGACCAGATAAAGCACACAAACTTTGGTTTAATATGTTAAATTTGTTATATTCCGAATAAAATTTATTGGAATTAAATATGTAATACCATATGCTGCCTCATTAATAAGGATCGGCTTTATGGTATCACCATTAACCAAAAATTTTTTATCAATTCCCGCAGCCACAGCCACGGAGATACCTATGACTTCTCCCTCCTGATTAAATGCGGGACCACCGCTGTTGCCACCATGAATGATTGCCGATGTCTGAATTCTGCCCTTTAATCTGTTAAAACCGCTAATAACACCGGTTGTTAATGAAAGACTGAATTCAAGACGAAGGGGAGTACCGATAATAATTACATTTTCACCGACTTGACACTCTGAGATTGATCCCAAGTGTACACTGGATAAATTTGAGGCATTGATCTTCAGTAAGGCAACATCAATCTCTGGGTCTTTTTTTATAATCTGTGGTAGAAACGTTCTCCCATCCTCTAAAATCACTTCAAATTCTATGAGAGATGCCTGCTGTCCCAGACTGGACATATCTATCACATGGTTATTTGTGATGATGAAACCATTTTTTTTAATGATAAAACCTGAACCATGGCAAATATTCCTATTTTTGTATTTTCCAACAATAATAACAACAGCGGATTTATTGTCAGAAAAAATTTTCTCCGTTGATAATTTGGGATGATTCTCTGATGTTTTATTTTCTAAGTTCTTTTGTTTTTTGTTCAGTGCGTTGCTGTTGAAGGTCTGATCTGAGCTAAAATCAAAAGCCTGATATTCTTGATTAGAAAAAGATGATGAGGGTTGAATAATGATGAAAAGAAAAGACACTATTGTCAGAAATAAAAATATGCGTTGTTTATTCATTATGTGTGCATCCTCCGTGTTTTAAAAATGCAGGTTTGATCACAACATCGGCCACCTGGTTGATGGGTCAGGCCTGATCTCGTTGCACTGACCCCGTTCCAGCACCGACTGTTAAGAATGCCAGAGGTTGTGATCAAGCCCCAAAATGACAATTGGGGGAAGCGGAACACAATCAATGGTGACGATGCATTTCAACTTCCCCACACAGTTATTTTTAAAAGCCTTACTCAAATCCTGCTTGAATCGCAGACTTTGTAGTTTTTTCGGGGTCATGACGTCCGGCGAATTCCCTGTCCCGGACCCTGGCCCTGTCAATAACAAACTGAATAGATCTGGAGGTGACATCCCCGGGCCTGATGCCCATGAGAAGTTTCATCTCACTTTTACTGTATCGGTAGGGAACACCATTGAGGACAATGTTACCACCGGCATCCAGGATTTCATTTATCATTTTCATGGTATTTGCCTGTAGCCGGAAGGTTTCAGTGTTTCGAATTTCAATTTCCCACTGACTCGTGCACGCCTGGGGCGTATCCGGAACAATTCTCTGGGAAATCTGCTTGGCCTGAACCACACCGTTTACGGTATTAATTACCTTTCCGAACACTTCAATCAACTCATATTGGGTGGCTCCATCCAGTCGAATTTCGATATATTTTTCCAGGCCCTTGATATTGTTGGCAACCACACCCTGCCCCGAGGCATTGCCCGATGTTGTGCCGGAAAACGAATGGCCTGTTTGCTGCTCATTATTCCAGGCGGTCAAGGTTCTTCCCACAAGATCTCCCACCTCTTTTTCCACCTCCCCAATGGCTTGGTCAAAATCACGCCGGGATATTTTAAAGGATTTATATATATTGGCACCAATGGAACGTCCTGCACTGTCATAGCCTTTGCCATCAACCAGAGCCATGGCCTTGTAATACCCATCAGCAGTTTTTTTATGTTTTATATTCAGCCAGACTATATAAGCGGCATCCACGCCATATTTGCGGCAGACCTCAAGGCATGCAAGGGAAGAGTCTTCCCTTGTTCTCTCCATTATTCTGCTAAGTTCCCTTTCCGAGGCATCCCTGGCAATGGGGTCAATGACCTCAAAATTGCTTTGAACCAGATGATTTTCAATAAAGCCGGACATTCTTCTGTAGTGCATTACAAGTCCGCCAGCATCGTTGGCATCTTTTCCTTCCTCAACATAAAAGGGCAACACCACAATTCTGGTTCTCAATCCTGCTGCCGCATTGTCAGGTGTGATTGGGATTATTATTGCTGCTGCGATTAATGCCATCAAGAGTCCGGTCAAAATGTTTTTCTTCATTGTATCCTCCAATGTGCTTGATTGTTGCTGATTAGTCCTTTCGTTATTGGTAAATATTCGGCCGCACCCATATTCATCTATTTTGGCCTGCTCACATAGCATTAGTATGCTACGCAGTCCCAAATAAACGAATATGGGGGCACTGGCCAAACATTTACAGTGCCAACCCGAATATTTACCGTTATTGTCTGCATATCTTTTATATCGCAGGAGTTTAAAAAATTTCTAATATTTTTCTGCACGAATTTCAACACGCCGATTCCGTTGCTTATTGTATGAATTGCTATTGGGAACCAGGGGCATGGCCTCGCCATATCCAAAAATATTTATTCGCATGGGAGTCAACCTGAAATTTCCCACAAGATAATTTTTTACGGCCCTTGCCCTTTTCAGACTCAAGTTCAGGTTGTATTGATTTGAACCATCGGAGTCAGTATGGCCCAGCAGGCTGATACGCCTGTCCGCAAGTGCTTTGTTGGTCAGGGCTCTTCCAAGTTCATTCAGAAGCGAATAAGCACCGGATTCCAATGCACAGGAATTGTATTCAAACAGAATTTTCATATTGACCTTTGGAATATTTTCCCACTCCTGTACGGTAACCTTCTGGGGTAAGGGGTGGTTTTCATTTTCTGTAACAACCACAATGGTTCTCTTCTTTTCAATGCTTCTTGAATCACCTCTCATGGATAATCCACGTGTCTTTATTTCTGGTTGCGAGGAATATCTCTGTGTCAATATTTTAATGATATCTGCTTCATTATCGCAAAAAATATTATCCTGTGCATTTGTATAAAAAGGAAAAAAGATGATGAGAATTAACGCTGTAAAAAAAGTTTTATTGATAAACAATAAGGTCACCTCCTGGTTTAATGAATTATTATTTGATATTTACTCGTCAGTCATAAGATGGGGCTTGATAACAACATTAAGGAAATCAACAACTCCTTTGGTCACTTCCTGCCTGGAGGATTTAATTTTGGAGTTTGCATTTTGCGTAAAATTGTCATATTGAGAGTTCGTAACCCGGTTTGTTGGCGTAAGGGACTTCATAATAATAAAATTACTCTTGAAATGAATAACATAATTGGCAATAGAATTGTATATATTATTTTCCATGAACTCCCTTACTATTCTTTATACAGACGTCTGCGGAATTCATTTCTTTGTCATGAAAAAAGAAGAGGGATGTCTGTCTTTTTTCTTGAAAATAATGGTCTGGTCCCCAATTTTCTACAATTTCCCATTTCCTTTGTTGCTTGTTTCCGGTGTTCATTCTTTTAAACTGTCCGTATAACAAATTAAGGGGTTGATCATAAGATGGGCCACTATGCGTGAGACAAATTTGCACCCATCATAAATATCCGTAATAATAATGCTTATTTTTAAATTATAAAATTTCACTACAAGGTGGCCGACGTTATGGTCAAGCCCCAAATTAAATCGTCAAATGGATTTCACAGTCAAGTCGCTTATCTCTATACCAAACAAAGCTCCATGTAACCCGACGCGATTCACTGAAAGGAAACGTAACATGATAACAAGGATTCATTCAAGGATGGGGGACAATGATCTCAACAAATAAACTTAGAATGCAATACGGTGAATTCAGCCCAGTTAAGAACTTTACACTGGATATATCGCCTGGCGAAATTTTCGCTTTACTCGGGCCTAATGGCGCAGGAAAGACAACAACCATTCGAATGTTGACCGGTATACTGCAACCGACTTCCGGGACAGCATCTATAAAGGGTATTGACTGTTTTTCCGGCAGACACAAAGTGATGCAATATGTGGGCTATGTCCCGGATGATCCTGTCTTTTATGACTATCTGACAGGTAGTGAGATCATCAGATATGCGGGTGAAATGCGGGGTCTTTCTTTGAAGATAGTTGAAGAACAGGCCCGTGCCCTTTCCCACCGCCTGGAAATGGATAATGATTTGGATGAGTATGCAATGAATTATTCAAAAGGTATGAAAAAGAAGCTGGCCACAATCCTTGCATTGATCCATGACCCTGATATTCTAATATTGGATGAACCCACCAATGGGCTTGATCCATATGCCACACGTGCACTGAGAACCATTATCCAGGAGAAAGCGAAAGCAGGCAAATCCATATTTTACAGTACACACCTCCTTGATGAGGCCGAAAAACTGTGCACAAGGACAGGGATTCTTTATAACGGAAAAATAGCGGCGCTGGGCAGTATCAATGAGCTGATGTCCACCTGTACAGAAAACAGTTCCCTGGAAGAAATCTTTTTTTCAGTCACTTCAACAACCGAAACGTTTGGTGTAAAGGGAAAGAGTTAATGACTTGTTTACCCATTTCCATGAATAAAATGGTTAGAATTTTTATCCGGATGACAGTTACGAGAAATGTAAATCGCATTTCAGGTTCCTTTTCGGCACTGTTCAGACGAAAGAAAAAAAAGAGAGTCGCCTCTTCCAGAAAGAAATATGGTAGCGGGTTGTTCCTGATCTTTTTGCTCTTTAGCCTATCCATAACAGCCATGAATATTTCGGTCACGTTTGTGAAGAATCTGGCAGATGAACTGGATAAAAATGTCTCTGTCAATGCAACACTGTCTGAGGAAAGCACAAGAAGTAATCCAGATATAAATTTTTCCGGTTCAGGAAGCTCCGTAAGATTTTGGCCTTCACCGGATCTATGGCCCATGCCTGAAAATGAAACAGCCATCTTAATGGGGATTGGTATAATATCAGCCATGGTATTTTTTGCGATTTTTTTTCTTTCACTTGGCAAGCCAAATGTTAACCTGGGCCAGGTAGGTTGGGATTTTGAATGGCTTGCAACATTTCCTGCAAAATCTGAAACAATATTTATATTAAAATCAATGGAATATTCAGTTAACATTGCTGCTTTTTTAATTTTATTTCCTTTTTTCACCACCATCTTATGGTCTTCAGGCTATTTGTGGAAATCTGTATTTCCGGCTTTTGCAATAACAATACATCTTTGTATCTTATTGTCTTGTTTGCGAATCTTTTTTGAAACATGGACTCGAATGACCTTTAACCGGAAACAGACAAATAATATTCAGGCAATGTGCACAATCATCGGTACTTTTTTTTTATTTTTTGCCATGGTGCCTGCATATTCTCCCCATTTACCTGAGTGGTTTTTTAAATGTACACTTAGTGCCCCTTCTGCAATCCTTTATTTGCCATCTTCAGTTCCAGCACTTTTGTGCAGGAATACGCTCTCATTGAATATTGTGGGGGTGCTGTTTATGGGATTTCTCATTGAATATCTTTGTATAAAAGCGTCTGCAAGACTGGTAAAAAATGGCTTCATATCTGAATCACGTCCTGGTACAGGCAAAAGTCTAACCAGTAAAAAAACCAACAGAAAAAAAATGAAATCCAGGTTAGTAAAAGGAGTTGCCTGGATGGAATTAAAGCTCATTATGCGTGATCGAAATTTGATGGTTCAAATATTTGTCGTACCTTTTTTTGTTGTGGGATTGAATATGATCGTTATTGAAGGCGCTTTTGATAGCATTGTGACGAACTTCCGGTATGCGGCAACCACAAGTTTTATAATCAGTGCTTACGCAATGCTCTATGGGGCGTTTTCAATTCTAAATATTGAGAGACAGTCATTATGGCTACTTTTCACATTCAACAAGCCAATTGATTCTATTCTTATGAGGAAGACCATAATCTGGTGCGGGGTATATCTTATCTATCCCATTGCCATACTTATCCTGGCAGCATGTCTTAATCCTCACCCGAACATGACAATGCTGACAGATGCCTCTATGGTGATTGCTGGAGTCATCATCCATGTTTTTATTGCAGCCGGTCTTGGCATTTGTGCCACAGACCCCCTTGAGATCGAACCCCAAAAAAGGATGGGCCTTGGATATAGCTATTTATTCATAATTTTTTCAGGGATGTTCCTTCAGGCCCTTTATGCGTCTTCTGCCTGGACAAAAACCGGTCAGATCATTCTTTCAACCTTTCTTGCCTTATCAATATGGCAGAAAGTAAGGGACAGGGTTCCGTTTTTGCTGTCCCCTTCGCAAAAACCAAAACCGGAACTGGAGATGAGCGACGGTATGTTCGCTGCCATTGCATTTTTTACAATTAACGGACTGAGTCTAACAATAGTTTCTTTTATTAATGATCTTCCCGTGGGCCCGAGGGAATATGTTATTGCCTATTTCATTGCCGGTGTTCTGGTTGCCCCGATGACCCTGTATATTTTATGGAGAAATCGGGTGAAAAATCTTTTCAGGCAACTTGGGATCAGGCGCAATGATATTGGAATAAAATTTTATACGGCTGTTTTTAAAGGAGTGCAATGGGGTGTTTGTGCCGGTGTCATCGGACTTGCCTATTTGTGGTTGCTCCAAAATATTGACGGTTTTCAATCCTATAAAAACGACATCATGCCCCAGGCTTCTGTATGGCTAAAAGATTCGCCCATTTGGATGATACTTTTGATTGTAATTGTTGCGCCATTATTTGAAGAATTTCTTTTTCGAGGGCTTTTATTCCGGGGAATGTTAAGGACTCTCCCCTGCTGGGCTGCAACTGTTGCAAGTTCAGCTATTTTTGCCTTTGTGCATCCCCCAATATCCGTTCTCCCGGTCTTTGTTTTGGGGATAGCAACAGCAATTTCTTTTCATCGAACCCAATGGCTGGTGTGCCCGATAGCCACACACATGGTGTATAATGCAATCATAGTTGTTAATAATTTATACGGTTTTTAGTTAGGAGATTTATGAGCTTGATCACAACAGATATTGGTATCCTGTTACAATTCCATGGTGGATTTTGATAATATCAATGAATATTTTTTAACCCATTATTTTTATTAATACTGAAAAACTATTTTCCCATATTAAACAACATTTACCATGAGATTTAAACAGGATACGTTAATTTGTCCTGAGCAAACGAAAGCCCAAGAAATTAAGCCCATTGTCCGGGGGGTACCTGAAGCGGAAGGCGCAACGTACGTAGGCCGGCCCGTCGCTCCAGCTGCCACCGCGGCGCACCCGGTCGGACCCACCCTGTGCATATATAGGATTATTACTGCTATGTTTTTTATAGGCATCCTTTGCATATATGTCCTCGCACCACTCCCAAACATTTCCAGTCATGTCATGGATACCAAGGTCATTGGGTGCCTTGGTGCCAACCTTGTGGGTGGCACCACCGCTATTCTTGCCATACCAGGCAAAACGATTCACATCATCACCTCCAGAATATTTCTGATTTTTACCCCCGCTCCTGGCAGCATACTCCCACTGGGCCTCTGAGGGCAGGGAAAAAGTGCGCCCTGTTCGACTGTTGAGCTTTTTAATAAAGACCTTTACATCTTTCCAGGAGATGGTTTCCACCGGGAAGTCATGTCCTTTCTCAAAGTGTGAAGGATTATTTCCCATAATTTTTTGCCACTGTCCCTGGGTCACCTCATACTTCCCCATCCAGAACCCATCCAAACGCAACTTGTGCACCGGTTTTTCATCTGAATTATCATCATTGCTTCCCATCATGAACTCACCCCCAGGTACCCAAACAAACTCCATGCCGGTGACCGACTCTTTCATGACATCTCCGGCTTTCGGCCCCAGCTTCTGCCGGACCGTTACGGTTTTGGTCTCTTTAACTGTGGAATGGCCGTCTGTCACCGTCAGGGTGACGGTGTACTGTCTCTGATTGTCACTGCCGGACCACCGGGGATACTGGTAAACCGGCTGGTCCAGACTATTATTATGCCCATCGCCAAAGGACCAGGATACTACCTGCACCGGGTCGTTTTCTTTATCTGACGTGCGGTATCTGAAGGTTACCGGTACTTCCCAGTCCAGCACCTCCTTTTCCAGTACAATGGCAACCTGGGGTGGTGCATTATACCGGGCCTCAAGGGCTGATATCCTGGAGCTCTGGGCAGTATCTGCAAATTCACGGGCCTTGTTCAGGGACTGGTAGGCGGTGGTATATTCCTTATTTATAAACGATTCCTGGGCACGGGCATAATGCGCATCAAACTTCTGCTTCCTGAACTTCTGGTTCCTGTTGAAATCCTCCAGGGACTTTCGGGCCTCTCCCGCCGAGGCTTTCAAGGTATCCAGCACACCCGTTTCAAGGACAATGCCGTGGCGGGTGCGGCTTTCATCCGCAATCGAGGCAGCTTTATCAAAGGCCTCGTCAGCCCGGTCAAACCGATTCCGGTTGATAAATCCACTGACAAGACTGACCTGCTCATTAAAGCTACGCTCATACCGGGTGCGGATGCCCGCCCTGACAGTCTCCTGTTCTTTTTTTGCATCCGGGACCAACCGTCTGCCTGGGTGCCGTTGGATATAAGTCTCCAGTGTCTCTATTTTCTTCTGGTCGTCTGCGGATGACACGGTGGTCAGGTAATGATCGTATACCGCCCTTGCCCCTGTCAACGCCGCATCATGATCGGGATAGGGGATCACCAGCAGGTCTTCTGAGTTTTCTGCGTCTCTAAGACGTCCCTGGGACAGGAGAATGCGAATTTTAATGGCCAGTGCCTCTGGCTTATGGGTGTCCTGCCGTTTGATCACCGAGTCGATCATGGACAGGGCCACGCCGGTCTCTTTCTTGGCCAGTTTGGCCATGACCAGCTGGATGGCGATCCCGGAGTCTTCCGGGATTTCTGCCACCGGATATGGGGTTGCCTGGTAAACCGGTTGGAGCCTTTTCTCTTTTGCCTCAGCCTCCTGTCGCACTTTAATGTCATACAAGGCAACCTTGTCCACGATCCCCAGGGGGATGTCGGTGCTGACATAGGGGGAGGCCCAGGGATTCTGGGAATGATGGCTGTCCGAGCGGACCTTATCGGACAGATAGTCATACGCCTCGTTCATGGTGACAAAGCCGTCCTGATTGTGATCCCCCCTGCCGCTCAACGCCTGGAGGAGGTAATAGGTAAACAGTCCGTGCCCGCCTTCGGGAAACTCCCTCTCCATGGATAGTTCATTGGCCCGGGATGCCGTAATCTTGGTAACCCCTTCCCTGGATTTTGCCAGCTGGGCCATATATTGGTTAAAATTGTCCGATACGTTTCCGCCCCTGGTACCGCCCACACCGGCTGAATGGCAGGCATCAGCCAGGACAAGAATTCGCCGGGAACGGATGGATCTCTCTATCGCGGTATTGATGTCCCACATTGGAAATGCGGTGCCCCAGTAATTGTCAGGCTCCGTGTCATAGCATATGAGATACATGTTTTTGGAGTTTCTGGGATCCGGCGAACCATGCCCGGCAAAATAGATAATGACAATGTCCTCTTCCAGGCTGCCGGCCAGAAAGTCACCGATGGCCTTTCGCATCTCCTTAAAGGTAGCCTGTTCATTCGTCAAGAGGATCACCCGGTCCGGGGGAAAGGCACCCCCCTGGGGCGACATCAGGAATTCGGCAAATGCCTGGGCATCCCGGTCGGCATATTCCAGGTCCGGAATTCCCTTTCGGGGGTCCCAGCGGGTATCGTATTTGTAGTCGGAAATCCCCACCACTACGGCCCACCGGCCCACCTCTCTGGATACGGCGGTTTCCCGCAGTTGAGGGGTCACCACGATGGTCCGCGCCTTTTCAGAAGACAGTGAGGAGGAGGGGGCCGCCATACCCTGCTGAGTTGTCGAACTGGAGATATTGGAAACGCATCCGGACATTGAAATCAAAGACAGGATCAGCAGTAATGCCATGGGTAGTATAAATTTACACTGCTTTAACTCTGGGGACATCATAACATGCCGCTCCTTTTAATTCTGAGGACTCCTTACAGGGTCTATCCCCCATTCTTTATTCAAACCCACGATTGAAAACAATTCGAAGACTCTCACCGGAAAGGGGTTTCAGCTTATAGTGGTATGAAGCCGATGCAGCAAGGCGCCCGTCAAGCCACTGGATTAATTCCTCCATGCGACCATACCGCTTGGAATCCACAGAAAGGTCATAGCAGACACAAGAGGCCGTACTGCCACATCGATCGTATAACCGCTGGATACCGGTCACCCCGGGATATTGTTTTAACATGGGAAAAATTTTATTTTCAAAGTTTTTCACATAATCGTAAAAACAAATATCAAAATTCCTTGGATGGGAAACAGGAACAGGAACTTCAATTACTTTACCGGCCTCAGCCTTTTTTTTAACTTTCTTTGGTTCAGTTATCCCCATGGCCTGGGCAGGCAAAGAGACATAGGCTTCCGTTTCTCTGCCCGGCACATACTTTTGATCCTTTTTGTATTTAGCGCTCACCCACACCTGGAAGAGCTGGCTGTGCACCGGATGCACCTTGGCCAGAATCG
>CAYSSE010000077.1:0-16753 GCA_964433355.1 uncultured Desulfocicer sp. | reverse complement strand
TTACCCATCGGAGGGGGCTCTGCTGAGGCTGCTTGGACACTTCATTTTCATATAACATACATGGCTGTAACCACCAGCCACAACGAAAAATGAAAGTCTTTTAATTCCAGCGTGTTGGTGAGACTTTCTTATAAACATACATGGCTGTAAGCACCAGCCACAACGAAAAACGAAAGTCCTTTAATTTTAGCACGTTGCTGAGACTTTCATATAAACATACATGGCTGTAAAACCAGCCACAACGAAAAATGAAAGTCCTTTAATTATAATACGTTGCTGAGACTTTCTTATAAAAAAAAATACACTCATGTTCATATATCAGATTATCCATTATCGACAACACCTTTTGCAATTTTTTCAAGCCAGTTAGCCCCCAGAAGACGCATCTCCAGATCCAAGGATTTAATTACCCGTACATAATCAACTCCATTAATGGCAATTTCTTTTTCCACTGCCCTTAAAAAAGAACCAGGGACGTCGGGCAATGAATTGAGTATGGTTTTTATTTCCATGCGTTTTTGGATTTGAGGCCATTGGGCCAGGAGGGTTTCATGATCATTCACCAGCTGTGTCTTTTTTCCATCTCCACCCTGAAGTAGCTGCTCAAGAGACGCCTCCACTCCAAGGCAAAAATCATCCAGGCGGTGAATACGCTCTTTAATGCATTTTTTTAAAGTATCCTGCATCCCCCCAAGCAATGCCCGGGACAGATCATCGGTGGCAAAAAGGAACCGCACCTGTTGATACCAGGCCAAAAGAGAGAACAGAGCAGCGATATAATTGCAATTTTTTTTAAAAACAGCATGAACATCCCTATAAATTTGCCCGGCTTTGGGAAGGCTCGCAGATTTCATGCCACCGCCCAGGATAAGTCGATCTGGACGTAACTCGTCCCGTCGACAAATGGTGCCAGCAGCAGTAACCGTACCAAAGGCCAAGGTTCGGGGTCCCACAAGCCCCCCCTGGCCTCCCAGAAAAATGGGGCGTTGATCCAGCATTACCCCTTCATGGATATTGCCAAGCATAGAGGGGGTGGCTTTATCCTGATTGGGGGTGTAATTAAAATGAATATAGGAGCTTCCCACCTCAGAATGATCCTTGCGACTGGTGCCACCGGCCATTAAAATATCACAAAAATTAATGAGACTGCCCAGGGTAACAAAGGGAAAAAGGATGGTCTGTTTGAGCCCCACAGTGTGGGCCGCACTGGCTTCTTCTTCCAAAATAGTGCCCCCCCGGACATGGGCGCCGGAGCCAAAGGAATTTTTACCCACAAATACGGCATCCTGGAAAAACCCGCCCTTAAGGTGGGTATCCGGGCCCACATAACAGTTATCCAGGATAACCGGGGCTTCCTGGCCCAGGGTGGAACCGGACATGATCAGGGTGTTTTTTCCAGTGATACGAGTGCCAGGGTAAAGGGTGACCCCATGTCCAGAGATGCGATCTGGATTTACCTCCGGCCCAATCAAAAGCGTATTGGGAAGGGGAATTTTTACCCCTTTTGCTATCAAACAATCACAAGTATTTATGCAATTTTTAGAATTCATTTATTGACACCTGACCCCAAATTAAAAACGGTAAGCAACACCGCCCCAGGTAAGGCCAGCACCAAAGCCCACAAAGAGAATGGTATCACCGGGTTTACCCACCACCCCCTGCTCCAGGGCCTCATCCAGGGCCAGGGGGATACTGGCTGCAGTGGTGTTGCCGTATTTTTGAATATTATTAAACATTTTGGACTCATCTATTTTCATGAACTGGGCATAGGCCTGGTTGATGCGAAGATTGGCCTGGTGGGGGAAGACCATATCTATGTCTTCCAGGGTAATTCCAGCCTTTTTCAGGGTTTCCCGGGTAACCTGGGGTAATTTGCGCACAGCGGTTTTAAATACGGCAGGGCCGTTCATGGAGGGGAAATACCGTTCAGAATCAAGGGGCAAATCCTTGGGGTGGCGGTGGGGAAGCCGGGAAGAGGGAAGCTCGGTCATGAGATTGTCCGCCCCACGTCCATCAGCATGGAGACAGGAGGCAAGAACCCCTATATTTTCATCTGTTTCCACTCCTTCCACGCACACGGCAGCAGCACCATCCCCAAAAAGAACCGCCACATCCCGGCCCCGGGTGGTTTTGTCCAGGCCCGAGGAGTGAACTTCTCCCCCCACCACCAAAATTTTATTGGCCAGACCACTTTTAATGTAAGAATCGGCCGTGGCCAACCCATAAAGGAATCCCGTGCACTGCTGGCGGATATCCAGAGCCGGGGTACTGGTCAGGCCCAGTTTTTCTGCAAGAAGGCATCCAGACCCCGGAAAAAACAGATCCGGACTCAGGGTGGCAAAGATTATGAAATCAAGATCTTCCGGTTGCCATCCGGCTTTTTCAAGTGCCTTATGGCTGGCGGTGAGTCCCAGATCCGAGGCCCCCATCTGACCATCCTCTGGTATCCAGTATCGTTGCTTAATACCGGTTCGCTGCTGTATCCATTCATCGGTGGTGTCCATGATCTTTGTCAGATCCTCATTGGTGACAAGACGGGGAGCCAGGGCACGGCCAGTACCTTTGATAATGGTTTTTTTCATATTTTTATTCCTTATATTTTTATAGTGAGTACCCGCTAACGTATTTATAAAAAATCGGTAATAAAGCCTCTGAGCCTTTAGCTCAATGGCTATGGACAGGTGGGTAAGCTAAACTATACAAATATAATATTTCAGATCCAAAGGCAAGAAGCATCTCACACAAGTGGGGTCTTATCCGGACAAGGGCTTGATATAAAACAACATATGTGTGGCTACTTGTAAATATTCGGGTTGTCACTGTAAATGTTTGGCCAGTGCCCCATATTCGCTTAGTTGGGACTGCGTAGCATACTAAGTACCCGAGCATATATTCCTCAAAATAAAATTCATAAATATCAATGAGATATGTCTGTGGAATACCGAAAAACATATGTGTGGGTACTTATTGCTATGTGAGCAGGCCCAAATGAGTGAAGATGGGGTGCTGGCCGAATATTTACGGCTACTTAGACCACCCGGCGGCTGGCCTGATCATGTTTTATAACTCCTTAGAAGGCATTTTTAGGGGGCAAAATGAGCCTTCTAAGGGGTAATACTGGACGATTTCTCGACATATTTATATAAATTTAAAATAATTAGGTGGGTCAGACCCCTAATTATGCCTAATTATGGAGGGGTGTACCGTCAGCGCAGAGGGAGACTTCGGACATGATTTCCGCCAGGGTGGGATGGGCGTGGATGGTGTGGGCAATATCCTTGACAGTGAGACCCTTGGTAACGGCCAGGGTACCCTCGGCAATCAGATCTGTGGCATGGGGGCCAATGAGGTGAACCCCCAGAACTTTCCCTGTATCCGCATCGGCCACAATCTTGGCCTCCCCAGCAATCTCCCCCATGGCCTGGGCCTTGCCAAGAGTCCGGAAATTAACTGAAGAGCAGGTGACAGAAAGCCCCTGTTCCCGGGCCTGGGCCTCGGTGATGCCCACGTTGCCGATTTCCGGCATGGTAAAAATGGCACCGGGCACGGCGGTATAATCCATGACATCAGACCCTCCCATGGCGTTTGCCGCTGCCACCATCCCTTCATGGGAGGCCACATGGGCCAGCATAATGTGCCGGGGTCCCAGGATATCCCCAATGGCATAGACCCCATCCACACCGGTCTCCATGCCTTGATTCACGGGTATCCACCCCCTGGCATCCAGATCAAGGCCGATGTTTTCCAACCCCAGCTCCCCGGATAAAGCCGACCGCCCAATACAAACTGCCATCTTTTCTGCTGTCAGGGTAACAGGTTTAATACGACCTTTGCGATTTTCAGCCACAAAGGGAGAGACACCCAGGGTGATGGTCAAAGATGCCCCAGTCTTTTCAGCCTTTTCCACCACCTGATCGGTGATGAATTTAATCTTCCGTTTTTTCATCTCCCGCTGGAGAATTTTAGAGCAGGCCTCATCCACCGAGGGCAGGGGCAACAAACGATCCATTGCCTCCACCACGGTCACCGCCACCCCCAGGGCGGAAAGGATACAGGCAAATTCGCAGCCAATGACACCTCCCCCCACAATCACCATAGATTGGGGAAGGGTTTTAAGGTTCAACAGATCGTTGCTGGACAAAATCTGCTCCCCATCAAAGGGAAAATCAGAAATATTCAAAGGCTCGGTGCCCACGGCAAGAATGAGTCGATCGTAATGAATTTCCTTTTCCCAGCAGTTGTCATCGGCCACGGAGATGACACCCTGTTCCTTTATATATCCCCGCCCCTGTTCAAACTGCACATTGGCTTTTTTGAGCAAGGCCAGAATGCCCTTGCGCTGGGTCTCCACAATCTGCTGCTTCCGGGCCATGATGCCAGCCATATCAACGGCCACGGTGCCATCAATTTTGATGCCAAAGGTCTTTGCCTCTTTGGTCTTTGAAAAAAGATCCGCCGAGGTTTTCATAATCTTTGAGGGGATGCATCCCCAGTTGAGACAGGTACCGCCGGGGTACTCTTTTTCCACCACCGTAACATCCCCCCCCAGCTGGGCAGCTCTTAATGCCGCCACATATCCACCGGGTCCCGCACCGATTACCACTATTTTTTCCACCATCTCATTTTCTCCTTTACAAAATTAACAGGATTGATAAAAATATAGAATTGAATTTATTTTTTCCTCAATTCATTAACTTTATTCTGATATTTGATGAGTATTTTTTTGGCATCCTTCATATTACCTCAAAATAACTTAATCACTTGAGTGTACCCTTCTTTAAGAACTCGTTCTATCCCTTTTCTAAGAGCTGAGAGGGAGACAATATTGCAAAAAGTGTACACTCTAATCACTTTACAGTCTTTTGGGAAAAACCCCTCCTCTTTTTAATTTTTCACTCAAGGCATAGAGTTGATTAAAACACGCAAAACATAAAAATTCAATTTTTAATTTGATGATTAAATAAATTTTTCAATTTGTAATTGACATTTTCACAATAATTATTTAAACAACAACCTGAGACTTGATTTATTTGAGATCTCCTTCATTTTGAGCAGAGATTAAAACGATTATGAAAATTGATGACGTAAATATTGATATTATCAAAGAACTACGCAATGGCAGACAGTCCTTTAAAAAAATAGCAGACAAACTTGGCATCACAGAGAACACGGTGCGAACCCGGGTCAATAAGCTCAGGGAAGAAGGGGTTCTCGATATCTGTGGGTTGTTTGATCCGGCCTGCCTTCCCGGGCATCAAAGTGTTATTATTGGTATCAAGCTTTCTGCTGCTAACTTAGTGGAAAAGGGCGAAGAGATATCAAAGCTGATGGGAGTGATTTCGGCAAGCGTGGTCACAGGACGATATGACCTTATCATACAGGTGCTGTTCAAACCGGGATTTGGACTCCTGGAATTTTACACCAACGAGATCTCCAAAGTCCAGGGAATCAACACCGTGGAAACTTTTGTGATATATAAGGCTTACAATCTCAAGGTTCCCTATGTTTTATAAAAAACACCCCCGACTCTCCAATCCCGGCCAGGGCCGGGATCGGCATTATGCGATGTATAATTTTATCTTTGTTGCGGGCAACCCCAGGTAAAAAGTTATATCTGCCCGTGGCAGTATCTCAAAAACCCTAAGTTCTCATAACTTATTGAAATTATTAAGATCTATCAAATCAAGCTTTAATGCACAGGCTCTATAATTTCAAGGAGTTAGCAAATTTTTACACACAACAGGCAGAGAGCTTAGAACTGATGAGGCAGTATATAAAACTCAATTTTCAGATTAATCTGATTTACCGGGAACCGGCCTGACAAAAAAATATGAAAATTGAATAACAAGGGGAAACACATGGAAACGACAACAAAAACAACACCTTTGAACCAATGGCACAGAACCCATGGAGCCAACATGGCCAACTTTGGGGGCTTTGACATGCCGTTGTGGTATGACACCGGCGTAAAGGCGGAACATCTGGCGGTGGTACAGTCAGCAGGTATTTTTGACACCTCCCACATGGCATCGGTGCTGGTCACCGGGCACCAGGCCCTTGATCTGCTGCAATATTGCCACACCCGGGATCTTTCCTCCCTGGTCGACGGCCGATGTGTGTATGGAGCTATACTCAATGACCAGGGCCATGTCATTGACGATGCCATTGTCTATCGTTTCCAGGCAGATCATTACATGGTGTGTGTCAATGCTGGCATGGGGACCACCATTGCCGATCATTTGACATCCCAACTTCCTGTTATTCAAAAAGTAAAAGCAGATAGCACTGATACCAACGGCAACACCGCCAGCGTGGATATCCAGGATCTTTCCGGAAAGCTTGGCAAGGTGGATATCCAGGGCAAAAATGCTGCCAGAATTCTGCAACTGCTCCTGGACAATGCCGATGCTGTTTTTGACAAGATGCCCTATTTTTCCTTTAAGGGCCATTTTGATAAAAAAAGCCCCCTGGCTGATGGGGTGAACTTAAAAGACGGTACCCCCATTTTGCTCTCCCGGTCGGGTTACACCGGTGAGTTCGGGTTCGAGATTTTCATCAACGCCGATGCAGTGGTGGGACTGTGGGAATCCATTCTCACAGCAGGTGCCCCCTTTAATGTCATTGCCTGTGGGCTGGGATCCCGGGATTCCCTCCGGGCCGGGGCTGTGCTACCCCTTTCCCACCAGGATGTGGGCTCCTGGAAATTCATGAATCATCCCTGGATGTTTGCCCTGCCCCTGTCATCGGATGGAAAAAGCTTTACCAAACCTTTTCTGGGGGACAAGGCCCTTTTGGATCCCTCAAACATTTTTTACACCCTGCCCTTTGCCGGAGAAAACCTTAAAAAAGTGGGCAGTGGCCCGGATTCCCAGGTACTCGATGAAAAGGGAGAGGTGCTGGGCACCGTACTCACCTGTGCCACAGACATGGCCATTGGACGCCACGAAGGCAATATCTTAAGCATTGCATCGCCGGATCTGCCCCAGGGGTTCAAGGCCCGGGGCATTAGCTGTGGATTTATCCGGGTGGATCGTCCCCTGGAGGTGGGTACTCAGCTGATACTCCAGGAGAAAAAGCGGAAAATAAATGTCACTGTGGTTTCCGATGTCCGGCCCCATCGTACGGCCCGGCGGAAAATCACCGATTTTCTGGATACGGGATTTTAAGTTTTAAGAAATCTTAAGTGGGATCAAGCCTGCGTGTTGCTCTTTTGACAACGACCTGGCTATAACTCGATGTTCAAGTTTTTGTGCAACCATTGTAAACACTATGGTTGTGGATGATGTTTTTTTGTGACCTAAAATTATCAATAAATCATAAATATTTGATATTATTATGTATTAAAAATCATGCCAATAAGGTATTTATTTAAGAGCTAATATAATATTATGTAATTATATTAGAGTGTTAAAAAAAACTTGAACATCGAGTATAAAGTCAAAATTTAACAAAATAGCAACAGCTCCAGCAGTTCTAATTATGACACTTGATGGTTTTCCAAACTGCAATTTTACAGTTTTGCTCAACATAAATTCAGCACGTTACTCACTATTGGTGCCGTTTGGAAATCCATAATTAGAATTGCTGAACAACTCAGGTCTAACCCCATCGGTTAACCAATTTATTTTTTTTAACGGGGATCACCCCGCCACACATGGAGGGTAATACAAATGAAAGAGATCAATGAACTGAATCTGCCAGACAACGTAAAGTATTCCAAGGATCACGAATGGGCCGGTATGGAAGGCGATGTCATCACCATCGGCATCAACGATTATGCCCAGGATCAATTGGGTGAAGTCGTGTTCGTGGAAGTACCCGAAGTGGGTGACACCTTTGAAACAGAAGATGAATTTGGCACCGTGGAGTCGGTGAAGGCCGTTTCTGAACTTTATTGCCCCATTGCCGGCGAGGTGGTGGCCATCAACGAAGATCTGGAAGATGCACCGGAACTGGTCAATGAATCCCCCTATGAAAAGGGCTGGATCATGAAAATAAAAGCCAATGATCCCTCAGAAATGGACACCCTTATGGACAAAGCAGCATATCTTGAAATGCTGAAAGGATAATTGCCATGCGTTATCTTCCCCACACCCCACAAGATATTGTCGAGATGCTGGAAAAGACCGGCCATGACACCATGGACGATCTTTTTGAAACCATCCCGGAAAAATTCCACATCCACGGAAAGATGGATCTTCCCCAGCCATTGACTGAATGGGAGCTAAATGCCCACATGGAAGCGCTCTCCCAGGACATGTGCGCCTTTCCCAAAAACAAAATTTTCCTGGGTGCCGGCAGCTACCCCCATTACATCCCCTCTTTGATTCCCCAGCTTGCCGGTCGTTCGGAATTTGCCACGGCCTACACCCCCTATCAGCCGGAAATCAGCCAGGGCACCCTCCAGGGCATCTATGAGTTCCAGACCATGATCACGGAACTCTTGGGCACAGAGGTGTCCACTGCTTCCCATTATGATTGTGGTACAGCCTTAACAGAGGCCCTGCTCATTGCCCTGCGGAAAAAGAAAAAATTGAACAAGGTGGCCGTCTCAAGCCTTGTACACCCCCACCATCGCCAGATCATCAACACCTATTTTGCCCCGGCAGGCTTTGAAATGGTGGAGATCCCCATGGCCGCCGATGGCACCACAGATCTTGATGCCGTTGCTGCCATGGATGACATTGCCGCCGTGGCCGTGCAATCCCCCAATTTTTTAGGCTGCATTGAAGATCTGGGCAAGGTTAAAGAAATTGCCGATGCAAAAAAAGCCCTCTTCATCACCTCTTTCACCGAAGGACTTGCCTGGGGTCTTTTAAAGAACCCGGGAAGCTTTGGTGCCGACATTGTGGCAGGCGAAGGCCAGAGTTTTGGCATTCCCCAATCCTTTGGAGGACCTGGGCTTGGCATTCTCACGGCCCAGAAAAAATATGTGCGGGATCTACCGGGACGACTGGTGGGACGCACCAAAGACAGTAATGGTGAAGAGGGGTTTGTGCTCACCCTGTCCACCAGAGAGCAGCATATAAGGCGGGAAAAGGCAAGCTCCAACATCTGCTCCAACAACGGTCTTAATGCACTCATGGCAGGCATGTATCTGGCCACCGTGGGTAAAAAAGGCATCCGGGAGCTGGCCCAGATCAACCATGACAAGGCCGTATTCTTAAGGGATCAACTGGTGGATGCCGGATTTGAGATCGCCTTTGAACGACCTTTCTTCAATGAATTTGCCCTCAAGGCCCCCAAAGGATATGGGGTGAAACGCCAGGAACTCAAGAAAAAGGGAATTTTGGCCGGATTAAGTCTGGAGTGCTATTACCCTGCCCTAAAAAACCACTACCTGTTCTGCGCCACGGAAGTATTTTCCAGGCAAGATATGGAAAACCTGGCCAAGGAGGTGAAGAATGGCTGATGTTACCGGAACCAGCGGTCTGATATTTAAGGAAGCATTGTTGTGGGAAAAAAGCCGGGAGGGCCGTTGTGCCTTTTCCATCCCCACCCGGGATGTGCCAACTTCTGATCTTGACCCCGAGCTTGTGGGGGATGCCCCAAACCTTCCCCAACTGGGTGAATTTGACGTGGTGCGCCACTACACCCGGCTTTCCCAGTGGAACTTTGGCCTGGACTCAGGCATGTATCCATTGGGGTCCTGCACCATGAAATATAACCCCAAGACCAATGAAGTTCAGGCGGCAAGACCAGGATTTACCGGGGCCCATCCCATGATTGACGATGAACTCTCCCAGGGAGCACTGGAACTCTTGTACAACCTGGAGCAATACCTGGCAGAAATCACGGGCATGGCTGCCACCACCTTGCAACCGGCAGCCGGAGCCCACGGGGAACTTGCCGGTATGCTGGTGATCCACGCCTACCATGAGAAACAGGGGCATCAGCGCTCCAAAATCATCATCCCGGACACGGCCCATGGCACCAATCCTGCCAGTGCCAGTCTTTGCGGGTATGAATCGGTGAACATCCGATCCGGCCCCGATGGTATTTTGACGCCGGAAGCCGTGGCTGAGGTCATGGATGAAGAGACCGCCGGTATCATGATCACCAACCCCAACACGTTGGGGCTCTTTGAAGAGAACCTACGGGAAATCGCCGACATTGTACATGCCAAGGGCGGTCTTGTGTACGGGGATGGGGCCAACATGAACGCCATCATGGGCATTGTCAAGCTCGGAGATATGGGCGTTGACGTGACCCACTTCAACCTGCACAAGACCTTTTCCACCCCCCATGGTGGGGGCGGTCCCGGGGCTGGCCCGATTTCTGTGGTGAAAAAACTGGAACCCTTTCTGCCGGTACCCCGGGTGAAAAAGACCGAAGAGGGATTCCGCCTGGTTCACACAAATCCAGACAGCATTGGACGCATGCTCACCTTTCATGGTCATTTTGGTGTCCTTATCCGGGCCTATGCCTATATCCGATCCATGGGGGCCAAAGGTCTCACCGATGTGAGCAAGCTTGCCGTACTCAATGCCAACTACATCAAGGCAAGTCTTCGGGATGATCTTGACCTGCCCTATGACCGGCCCTGCATGCACGAGTGTGTGTTCACCGATAAAAAACAGGTGGATGATGGGGTCACCACCCTGGACATGGCCAAGCGCATCATGGATTATGGATTTCATCCCCCCACCATTTATTTTCCGTTGGTGGTACACGGGGCCATCATGATCGAACCCACGGAGACCGAAAGCAAGGAGACCATTGACCAGTTCATTGATGCCTTTAAGGCCGTGGTCAAAGAGGCAAAGGAGACGCCGGAGCTACTGAAGAAAGCGCCCCATCTGTCCAAGGTTTCCCGCCTGGATGAGGTCACCGCTGCCCGTAAACCGATCCTTAGGGGCTAAAGGATGTCCTTTGAAATTATAGATCTGGGGCTTTTGGATTACCAGAAAGCCCTGGATCTGCAACAGCAATATGTGGAGCAAAAAAAAGCCAAGACCCTGGAGACAGATGTTGTTTTAATGCTGGAACATCCGGCGGTGTTTACCCTTGGAAAACGGGGGGGCCGGGAGAATCTGGTGGTTTCGGAGGACTTTTTAAAGGAACAGGGGGTTCCTGTGGTGCAGACCGGACGGGGGGGGAATATCACCTTTCATGCTCCCGGGCAGTTGGTGGTGTACCCCATCATGGATCTTGGCAGATCCGGGATGGGGGTGGCAGACTTTGTGCATCTTCTGGAAGAAATCATGATTAAGATGGCCGGAGATGTCGGGGTGTCGGCCCAGCGAAGTGCAGCCAACCACGGCATCTGGGTGGAAAACAGAAAACTGGGTTCCATCGGACTTTCCATCACCCGGGGCATCTCTTTCCATGGCTTGGCCCTGAATGCAAATCTGGATCTTACTCCTTTTTCCTGGGTGAATCCCTGTGGGCTTGCCGGGGTCTCCATGACCTCCCTTGAAAATGAATTACAACAAAAATCCCCGGAAGCCACAGTATCCATGCCCACCGTCAAGGCCAGCTTTATCCAGCATTTCACCAACGCCATTTGATCAATGAGTCTGGTGATTAAGTCGCTTTTTGCAAAACAAGGACACAACATCTTGATATTGGGTAGTTTAATATTCATCATATTGTATCTACAATCCAGAGATCTGTACTAAGTACCCGGGCATATATTCCTCAAAATAAAATCCATAAATATCAATGGAATATGTCTGTGGAATACCGAAAAACATATGTGTGGGTACTTAAATCAACAGGATCATCAATTTAATGGAACCAGTTTATGGGATATGCCGACAGCAGAGCCCCCGGCGGCTGGCCTGGCCCCAATATAGGAGAAGTATTTATGGAAGCAGCACCATTATCCAAGGCAAGGAAACCCGCGTGGCTCAGACGTCCCCTGCCCAATGGTCCGGAATATGAAAAGGTAAGGCGTCTTTTGGCAGGTTCCCACCTCTCCACCGTGTGCCAGGAGGCCAAATGCCCCAACATGTGGGAATGTTTTTCCAAAAAAACCGCCACTTTCATGATACTGGGATCAGAGTGTACCCGGAACTGCCAATTCTGCAACGTCACACCGGGCACCCCGCCACCGCCAGATCCCCAAGAACCCAAACGGGTCGCCCAGGCAGCCCTGGATCTGGGGCTGTCCTATGTGGTGGTGACCTCGGTGACCCGGGACGATCTACCCGACGGAGGTGCCAGCCATTTTGCCGCCACCCTCCACGAAATTAAAGCTCTGCTGCCCAAAGGCACCCGGGTGGAGGTGCTCATCCCAGATTTCCAGGGAGATGAAGCTGCTCTGCATACGGTTATGGATGCCCGGCCCCATGTGCTAAACCATAATATTGAAACCGTACCGGCTCTTTATGAGAAAGCTCGACCCCAGGCGCAATATCAACGATCTTTGAACCTGTTGCAACGGGCTTCCCTGTACCGCCCCACGACAAGCCAGCCAAAAGATATCATCACCAAAGATGGCCTATTGAACCATTCCAGCGTAACGACCTCATCAGAAAACACCAGTGACCTGCCCGGCAACACCACTGAGATGGCCCGGCAAACACCCACCAACCCCTGCAAACAAAACCATAGAATCCCGGTAAAATCAGGTATCATGGTGGGACTGGGAGAAACCCAGGAAGCCCTGGAGGAAACCATCTGTGACCTAAAGGAACATGGGTGTGACATTCTCACCATTGGGCAGTATCTCCAGCCGTCTAAAAACCACCTGCCCGTGGCAGCGTACTATCCCCCTGAAGCCTTTAAAGAACTGGAGATGTTTGCCCGGTCAAAGGGATTTAAAACCGTTGCCAGTGGCCCCTTTGTTCGCAGTTCCTACCGCGCAGACCAGCTATGCCCCCATTGCCGGGAAGATGTTGCTTGATGTACCTGTTGATTAAATCGCTTTTTGCAAAACGAGCCTACAACATTTTGATATTAGGTAATTTAATATTCAGCATATTGTATCTATACCCCAGAGATCTACACTAAATCAACAGGGTCATTGATGCGCCTTTGGCAATGCATTCTCTATTGACACATTTGTCCATCACAGGTACTATAACATCCTAATACACCAAATATTAAATCAATCGGGGGATAACGCAACTGAAATGCACCTGATATTCAAAGATTTTTTCACGAATACCCCCGAGAAATTTATGATTCAGTGTACTACCGTCCCTTCCAGGTGGCGGGATCTCAAATTGACCCTCTTAGAACCATTTGGTGAAAGGATGATGCAACATGTTTTATGAAGCCATATATCAGCCCCAGAATGAAGATGCGTTGAGTGACAAGGCAAAAGAATTCATTGGAAGACTGATCGCAGTGCAGGATGGTGGCCAGGCAAAAACCTCTCACGGGAAGAGCCAGGTGGTGTACATTGCCTCCCCCAACATAGGTATAATTCCTAACACGGATCTTGAAAATATCACCAGTATTCCCAATACAAAGTGGACGGTACTGAGCAAACTCAACTCCCAGAATTAGTGGCAAAACTTTCATATTCAGGGGGTTTGAGACACATCCAAATCAATAGATTTATTACATTAGATTAATTATGGCACATTAAAGCGACTTTTCTTTTCAGGAAAGTCGCTTTTTTTTGTGGGTATGCCTTTTTACCCTCACTTCAATATCCACCATAACATACTGTAATTTAAATATAATTTTATTTAGAATTTAACATCCTTCATATGATACCAAAAGTACCTTACAGTCTTTTGGAAAAAAACTCGGCATCCTTCATATGATCTCAAAAGTAGTTTACACTTTTTAAAGAACAATCGCCATAAAATGGGGGGTCACCCTGTGAAAGTGTAAAGTAGAAATGAAGGATGCCAAAAACTCTTACAAATGGGTAATGATCAAAAAAAGTGTAAAGCACTTTTGAAAGATGCCTATAATTTTTGTTCGTTGTTTTTTATATCAATAAATTCAATTTATTATAAAAAAATGGTCGAACCGATGGTTTTTATCTTTTTGAGATGATTATTCTCGAAAAACAGGGTCATTGTGCCAACAGATATGAACTAAGTACCCGGGCATATATTCCTCAAAATAAAACCCATAAATATCAATGATATATGGCTGTGGAATACCGAAAAACATATGTGTGGGTACTTAACAAGGTTCATGTTGACTTCCAGGATTTTAGCGGAGAGGAGAGCCGGTACAAATTTGGATAATAAGATTTTCCAGAAGAACATGAGGATGGGCTGTGGCAGATTTCAATCGAAAATCCAAATCCCCCAGGGCCATGAGGATATGGATAAGCTCCTTTTGTGTAAAATTATCCGACTTTAAAAAGGTCTGATAAACCGGGTAGGGATTTTTCGGATTGGGAGCCATGGCAAGATCTGATGTGGGTTTCTTTTTTTTAGGCGCGGCTTTTTTCTTACCCGACGGTTTGGGTTCATCCATCGGAGGTAGTTCATCCTCCCAGTCATCCAGGTATTTAACCATTAATGCATCGGCCTTCACCGCTGCGGGCAGGGTAATGCGAGTGAACTGCTGATAACTCTGACCCGGGTGCCATACCATTTCTTTTTTGATCCGGCAGGATTCCACAAAGCCCTTGACCCGGGTTATTTTTCGTATCTGATTGCCCAATGCCTTTAAAAATTGGAGGGGATGGGCACCCTCCCCAGCAAGTGAATGAAAGTAAAACAGTGCAGAGGCCGCGTTGCGGTCAGCCACAGCATTGGTAAATTCAAAAATGGCATCCTTTCGGGTGCGTTCCACCACCGATTGCACATCTGTGGCAGTAATACCCGGACGGGGGCCAATAAAGGCCACCAACTTTTCCAGGTTATCCACCAGGGTTGCGGGATCAAACCCCACTCGGTCAGTGAGCAAGCTAAATGCCTGGCCATCAATGCCTTTTTGCACCGGTGCCAGCACCTCCTCCATGAGAGTGCGCAGCAAGGCTGCCTGTTCGGTTTTATCTGCCTTGCGGTTGCCCTTGGCCACGGTGCAGTCCACCACTATCCCACATTTAGAAAAGGCCTTGAATAAAGTTCGACGTCTGTCTGCCTGGGGGGTTGTGAGCAATAGATAATGCCCCTGGGGGAGTCCCTTTTCCATGAGAGCTTGCAGGGCATCAAGGTCTGTGGGTAAAATTCCAGATTGACGATCCGTGGAAAACAGGGGAAGATCCTTTGCCGCCACCACCAGACGATCCTGCATCATGGAATAGGTAGCCAACCGCTGCATCATCACCGGTAGCCTGGCATCCTCTCCGTCCAGAAAGTCATACCCAAGGCTGCGCTGATCCTTGGGGAGTAATGCATCTAAAATGTCATCAAATATTTTGCGGCATAGAAAAGATTCACCATGGATAAGATACACCGATGGCATATCCACAAATGAGGTGGTTTTAAGCCATTGGGAAACTTCTGCGTGTTTGATTTCCACCACAGATCACCGCCCGGATCTTGACTGGCGGGAAAGCCACAAGAGCATCCCCACGGCCACCAGGGCCATGACACCGCCAATGATCTGGGAGGGAGAAATCACATGCAAAACAAACTCCCCCCGCTCATCCCCCCGGAAGAACTCTATCAAAGATCGAAAAATTCCATAAAAAAGAATGTAGAGCCAGAAGAGGCGACCGCTAAAGGCGGATTTTTTATCCATGGCCAGTAGCAGACCAAAGATAATCAGATTGGAGAAAACGGCATAAAGCTGGGTGGGATGCAGGGGGATTCCCAGGGGGGCCAGGGAATCGGGATCAGAAAAGGTGATGGCCCAAGGCAGATCACAGGTTTTACCATAGCAGCATCCGGCAAAAAGACAGCCCAGACGTCCCACGGCATGGCCCAGGGCAATGGCCGGGGCCAGCAGGTCGGCGGTGGGCCACAGATCAAATTTTTTGTATTTAACGTAGACCATGGCCGCAACAAGGGCCAGGATGAATCCCCCATAAAAAACCAGCCCACCGTTCCAGATTTTAAACATATCCAGGGGATGATCTGAAAAAAGGGAAAAGTTCTGGATCACATACAAAAGGCGGGCACCCACCAGGGAGGAAATAAGTATCACCAAAAAAAGATCAGTGATCTCATCATGTTGAATGGCAGCCCCCCGGGCCTTGGCCCGCCGGGAGGCAAACCAGATGGCCGTCATAAATCCCAGGGCCACGAAAAGCCCATAAGTATACAGGGTGATGCTGCCGATTTTCAAAAGAATGGGATGCAATGCATAACTCCTAAAACCTATTATATTTCCGGAATTTTGTTCAGGATAACGTGGTAGAAGAGAATCCCCATACCGATACAGATGGCGCTGTCCGCCACGTTAAAGGCAGGCCAGTGGTAGGTGCCAATGTAAAAATCCAGAAAATCCACCACCTGGCCGAACCGGAAGCGGTCAATTAGATTGCCCACGGCCCCCCCAAATACGCCAGCAAGGCCCATGGAGAGAAAGCGATACTCCCGGGCCATCTGGGCATAAAACCACAGCAATCCCACGGACACCAGAGAGGAGACAAAGAGAAAAAAGAACTGACGCACCGCCGGGGACTGCTGGGCAAACATGCCAAAGGCCCCACCGGGGTTAAGCACATGGGTGATGTTAAAAAAAGAGGTCACCTCAATGCGCTCATACAGGGGCAATTGCGCCATGATCAAAGCCTTGGTGAGCTGATCTGCAAGGATAACACCCCCTGCAATAATCACCAACCTCACCAGGCTTTGTTTTGTTATCACTGTCATGGGCGGTTATGCCTGCACACCAATGATGTCCAGGGCTCCAGAACATCGAGAACAGGTACCGGGCAGATCTT
>CAYSSE010000076.1:14588-16900 GCA_964433355.1 uncultured Desulfocicer sp. | reverse complement strand
GATTCTGACAGTGATGGTTATGGAGACCCAGAAAGCCCATTTGAAACTGAATTTCAACCTTCAGGATATGTCACAGACAACACCGACTGCAACGATTATGATTCAAGCATTCATCCTGGAAGTACAGAAATCAGAGGTGACGGTATTGATCAAGATTGCAATGGTAGTGATTTGTCCAGCTTGAGCATATACTATCGCGATTCTGACAGTGATGGTTATGGAGACCCAGAAAGCCCATTTGAAACTGAATTTCAACCTTCAGGATATGTCACAGACAACACCGACTGCAACGATTATGATTCAAGCATTCATCCTGGAAGTACAGAAATCAGAGGTGACGGTATTGATCAAGATTGCAATGGTAGTGATTTGTCCAGCTTGAGCATATACTATCGCGATTCTGACAGTGATGGTTATGGAGACCCAGAAAGCCCATTTGAAACTGAATTTCAACCTTCAGGATATGTCACAGACAACACCGACTGCAACGATTATGATTCAAGCATTCACCCCGGAAGTGCAGAAATCAGAATGGATGGTATCGACCAAGATTGTGATGGGATTGACCTCCCCAAAACATACTCATTGACTCAAACCCAGGTTTCCCAACTCTATGTTTCCATTTTTGGCAGAGCGTCAGAAGGAGAAGGTAACTATTACTGGCAAAGAACCCAAGACGACATGATCTTAGCTGCTAAAACTATGTTAGAAACAGCAGCGGCCCAACGTTACTTTGGAGATACATTGAATGACAACCAGGAGTTAATCGAATTTATTTATAAAAACACCTTAGGTAAGACTTATTTAGAAGATCCTATAGGGATAGATTTTTGGGTGGCTGCACTGGATGACGGATATTCAAAAGCTCAAATCATAGCTTCGTTGATAAATTCTGTGATGGATCCGAAATATGTTGGTAATCCAGCCCAAGATAGATTTATTAACATGGTCACGGTATCAAATTATTGTGCCGAGAAAATCTCTACAGTTCCAGACGTGAATGATCTTTCTGCATTTATTGGCTTTATTTCATCTATAACCAATAATCCCCTTACAGTCATTACGGCTGAAGCTAACGTGGATGCATTCTAAAGATAAGTTTCTAATCGAACTTTAAAATTGCAAAAAAAAGGGCCATCCTTCATATGACCCCAAAAGTACTTTACAATCTTTTGGGAAAAAATCCCTGAAAATGGGTAATCCTCTAAAAAAGTGTAAAGTGCTTTTGAAGGATGCCGAAACTCTTTTAATTTCAGCATCTTTAAAGGGCTACCAGTACCAACAACCCCCAAATCCGTTATAATCAGAACTAAACGACCACCAGCTACAAGCTGGTGGATTTAAAGCTCGGCGGCCTAAACCACCGACTGAAAGAGAATGTGTCTGAAAGAGAGAATGCGTCTGAAAGACGGTGGTTTTAACCACGGGCTTAAAAGACGGCTAAAGCCTGCCCAGTAACAATAAAGGAGTCAACATGGCACAAACATATCTCAGTAAAGATGACACCAACTTTATTTTTGCCAACAACAACACACCTATATTCGGTAATACTGGAACAGAAAGCGTATTCATAAAATCCGGTGTCACCGGGGTTGTTATGGATCAAAACACCGAACGTATTGATTTTGAAGGCGCTGTCGGTGATTTCACCTACCAGCAGGCTGGCAATCAGCTACTTGTTTTTTCGAGCGGTGTTAAAACCGCCACCATTCCGATCAAAATAGGCGGTACACAACTTGTTTTTTCGGACGGCAGCACAGATGTGCTGCTGACCCTGGGTGTCATGACCATGGGCGGCACCACGGTCACCCCTGACGTAATAGCGGTTGTCCCTGGCTCCATGGATTCAAGCACGACGTCATCCCCATTGGATTCAGGCACCAATCAAGCGATGATCTTTCTGGATGCCGGTGATACAAATTACAAAATCCTCAATACCGGTAGCACAGTTTTTGGAAATTCTGAAACGGAGAGTCTCCTGGTGGCACCCGGCGTCAGGAATATTACCACGGATCAAAATACAGAGCGTGTGGATATCCAAGGAGAGATAGCAGATTTTACCTACCAGCAAGCAGGAAATCAGTTAATCGTGTTCTCCAATGGCGCTAAGGTTATAACCATACCGATCCAAAACAATGACACACAGTTGGTCTTTTTAGACGGTAGTGTAAATGTCCTGCTGCAAACCGGAGTGATGACCCTTGGCGACACAACAGTATCAACAACAGCAGGCGCTGTGTATCCCACAACCATCGACACCACCATCACCGCAGAGGACGGAATAACACAGCCCGTTCTCCAAACGATTTCCA
>CAYSSE010000076.1:10583-14488 GCA_964433355.1 uncultured Desulfocicer sp. | reverse complement strand
ACTGATTTATTGTCAGCAGCCCAGAGCAAAAGTGCCTCTATCCCAGGCATAAACCATGATACCCTGGTGCCGTTGAACAGTTCCATGGTGGCAACCCTGTATGAAGGGGATAGCTGGCTGAATTTCCAAAATGTATCGGATCCCATCATTTACAGTTTCAACGAAACCCTGCCCCCGGAATACACCGGGTCAGACACCAGTGCCTGGCAGCCGGTGCCATCCAATGTGCGGGAGGTGATAGATGAGGTCATATCCATCGCTGACGGGATGATTCTGACTGATATTGAAAAGGCTTTTGGTAGCGGTCAGATACGATTCAACATGGTGGAAACCGACCAGGGCACAGCAGCTTATGCATATATGCCCGGGCCCGATACCGGAGGAGATGTATTTCTCGGCCATGATATCGGCACTGATGCGAACGGTGGCAGTATCGAATTATTCGGGCCTGGCCGCAGTAGTATTATCCATGAACTGGGCCATGCCCTGGGGCTTACCCATCCGTTTGAAGGGCTATCGGTATTACCTTCCAGTGAAGATCATAGTGCCAATACAGTGATGTCTTATACGGACTATCAGATGTTGGTGCCGCAATTCACAGGAACCAAAACCGGATCAGGCAGCCAGGTGGAATTTGATACTGCCATTGTGGCCCCGGATCGTTTCATGCTCTATGATATCGCGGTTCTCCAGGCGATTTATGGCCCTGATCCAAATTACCGGACAGGTGAGGATACATATGCTTTTGATGACGAATCTTTTTATACAACTATCTGGGATGCGGGCGGGTATGACATTCTGGATTTCAGCGCTACCGCTTATTACAATGTTATAGATCTAACCCCCGGCAGCCACAGCAATATAAATTACCGGGATATCGACACTCAAATCGCCGACCAGCAGGCAGTATATCAGCAGCAGTTAAATACCAATTATTATGACGACTGGGTGGCGGATACATTCAACAGCATCAGCTCCGATCTTTACACCGGAGAAAACGCCTTGGGTATTGCCTGGGGCACCATTATTGAAAAAGTGACTGGGGGGCCTGCTGGCAACCGGTTTATAGACAATGTCGTGGACAATTACCTGACAGGTGGTGCAGGCGATGATCTGTTTTATCTGGGTGCTGGCGGATTTGACAAAGTTAGCGGGGGCGGCGGGTATGACCTGGTAGTGCTGAACCAGTACACCAGGAATGAGGTTGAACTGGAATCTTACGAGGAGTCTGTGCTTCTGGCAGGAGATGACTTTTCCGTTCAGATGACAGGCGTTGCAGGGGTTCAGTTTGCAGACCAACTATATGTAATAGCTTGATGGAAGATCCTTCCACACAGGAAAAGCAGAAATGAAAAGAAACCCCATACCAACAAAGGTATAGGGGATCTGTTTTGTCTATTTTTTTATTTACAATTTGGTATTGTTTCTGAAGCCGAATAGACGTTGGGCAAGGGATGCAGATACAAAGATAGAGAGGGCGAATTCCCATTTTCCCGATTGGAGATTCAACTCTTTGATTTATCAAGATATTTTGTTTTGTATCAATGGATGGTGGCTTAATGAAATCAATGGGTTATATGATGGGCCGGGAAAATGTGAATGCGCCCGATAGAGAATCCATACTCCCGCCCAATGATCCCCACCACATTCCAATAGCCTGATTGTTGATTTAAATGACGTCCCCTTTAGATTTACCTTGCACAGTGATAAAAAAAATAGTATTAATTTTAAATTAAATTAACGGCATCCTTCATGCCATCCCCCAAAGCACCTTAAGGAGTTCATGGGAAATAATATACCCAAATAAGCTTTATACCGACTATCCAGAGTGCTGCATGCAAGCGTGGGTAGTTTTATTATGATGAAGTCCCTTACAGTCTTTTGGGGTAAAGCCCCTGCAAATGGGAACTTGGTCTAAAAAAAATGTAAAATGTAACGTACCTTTGAAAGATCCCAATTTAAGCTTTCTTTCATTCTTTGGATGCTGTAGCGGGCCTCCGTTTTTTTAGGCCTTGACTGGTTTATCAATAAAAATGGAAAAATAAAAATCATTAATTTACATTCATCACAATTTAAAATACAATATGTTATAATATTAAGTTAATCGCTTATTCCATATTGTGTTTTTTTGCTAAAAAAATGGAGGAAAAATGGCTAATTTATTTCTCAATTCTGGCAATCAGAATGCTATCATCAGCAATCCTATGGGCGCTTACGGTGCAGGTGGAGTAGAATCCATATTTATAGCTGCAAACAACACCGGCGTTGTTGTTGATCAGAATGTGGAGCGGGTTGACCTTTCAGCAGCCTCTTCCGCATTCACCTTTCAGCAGGCAGGTAACACACTCAAAATCTATTCAAACAATGTCCTGACAGCCACAATACCGATTCAGGATGATGACAACGGAACACAAATTGTCTTCACTGACGGCAGTGTGGCTGCAACACTTTCATCGAACGTACTATCCCTTGGTGGCGCAACAGTTCCAGCAACAAATGCAGCAGGTGTTACCCCCACGATTATCGACAACAACGTGACTTCAGTCTCCACAGGTTCCACACCGCTCACGGGTACGGCACCAGGGATGTATCTTGATTCCGGGGATGCGAATATCATAATCAGCAACCCCATGAACATATATGGCCAGGCCGGAACAGAATCTGTCCTTATTGCTGCCGACACAACCGGTGTGTTTGTTGATCAGAACGTGGAGCGGGTTGACTTTTCTGCTGCCTCTTCCGCATTCACCTTTCAGCAGGCAGGTAACACACTCAAAATGTATTTGAACAATGTCCTGACAGCCACAATACCGATTCAGGATGGTGACAACGGAACACAACTTGTCTTCACCAACGGCAGTGTGGCGACAATATTTTCATCAGGAGCAATATCCCTTGGCGGCACAACCGTTCCGGTAATAGCCGCAGCGGCTGTTACCCCCACGGATATCGACAGTACCGTTACTTCTGGCAGCACCCCCCCCATTACGGGCGTCGTGATGGACGGCTATGTGGCGGGTGCAACCGTTTTTGCCGATGCCAACGGCGACGGCGTATATAATGCGGGGTACGAAGACGAAGACGGCAATTGGGTCAATGGGGAGGCCACAGGCACAACAGACGCGCAGGGCAACTTCGAACTGTCGACATTTGACGAAGATGGCAACCCGACCCAATCGGGTGGATCTCTGTTCGCCACCGGCGGAAAGGATATATCCACAGGCCTTGCCTTTGAGGGGACCTTTACTGCCCCTGCAGGTTCCACAACAGTATCCCCCCTTACATCGCTGGTCGATCAAGTGATGAAAAGCGGGGAGTACACCCCGGAGGCGGCGAAGAATCTGGTCTCGACAGCACTGGGTCTCGACAACAACATCGACCTGCTCAACTTTGACCCCAATACAGCCACTAACGCATCGCAGGCCATTCCCACCCAAGCAGCTGCGGTACAAGTAGCCAACATGATGAATCAAGCTGCCGCCATGCTCGCTGGCGCTGGCGTAGGCGACGAAATGACAGGTGCCACCTCCGCTACACGCGCACTGGCCGAATTAATGATCAACGCCGCTTTAGACCCTACCACCTCCAAGCTTGACCTTTCCTCGACCGACACAATGCAGACTTTTTTGACATCATCAGCTAACAAGGCCGGGGGGGCTATTGCTGATGAGGTTATAGTCAATGTCGCCACTGCCACAGGCAACATCAACAAGGAAATGGCCAAAGTCGCTACCGACGCCTTATCAGCGGGGGCTGGCATCAATGATACCTTTACCTCCCTGGCACATAACCAGCTTGCGGCTGAGGACATCGAAATCTTGATCGGGTTGAATGATTCCGGTAATGCTGCGGACAGGACCGCTGGTACTGCCTTTACAGAGGCGGTTGCTATTATTGCTGCTAAT
>CAYSSE010000076.1:0-10483 GCA_964433355.1 uncultured Desulfocicer sp. | reverse complement strand
TGATACTCCTGATACTCCTGGTGGTGGTGGTGGTGATGGTGGTGCCACTGCTCCTACTACTCTGACAAATACAGCGGAATATTTAACGGAATATTTGGAATCAAATCCTTACGCGGGCAGCGACATTAATGTGACTGTAACTGATACGGCAACCATAGCTCAGTTGACAACCATTGATGCAGGAAATGGAGCAGGTACAATTACGTATAATTTAACTAATGTTGGTGCTGGTGATGACGTGACAGGAACGATCAAAGTTACCGTTGCTGATGCAGACAATACAGATACTATTTCCAAATTAGATACAGCTCTTGATTTCGTTAACACCTTCACTACCGGAGTTGATGGTACAACAGGAACTGGTGAATTGCTT
This sequence comes from uncultured Desulfocicer sp., assembly GCA_964433355.1. Lineage (GTDB taxonomy): Bacteria > Desulfobacterota > Desulfobacteria > Desulfobacterales > Desulfobacteraceae > Desulfocicer. The sequence continues at coordinate 10,110 of CAYSSE010000076.1, read as the reverse complement.
CAGTTCTCTAATGATGACCTGAACGCACTGCTAATTTTTGTAAAGGGTGCTGCTGATGCTGCGGGAGATGACAACCTGACTACACTGATAAATTATGTAAATGATGCAGGTAATTCGTCAGCTTTTCTAAAAGCTCTTGTTACAACCGGTGCACTGCTAACTTTTGTAGATAAGATCGCTGCAAGTAACACATCTTTTACTTTTTCGCTTAACAACGCGAAAGAGACAACATTTCTCTTCAATACTTCAGATAACACTCTCAGTTTTGACGAAGATGGTACTGATACCGTTGCCGCAATTCCTATTATGACATTAAGCACCAATACTGATTGGACAAGCGTAAGTGGGGATCAATGGATCGTAGGAGACTCAAACGTAGCTCCAGTCGTAGCTCTCGAAGCCGAGCCAACATTCCTCTTCGATACTTCAACAAACACTCTCAGTTTTGATGAAGATGGTACGGGTCCCGATCTAGCAGAGTCTATTGTAGTATTGACTGGTATTACGGAATTAGCAGGTGTTGACTTCACCTTCAATACTTAATTTCAAATCTTAACCCCACAGCACACCGTGGGTTAGTTGAACCCTGATGCAAATACCAAACCCCCGTTCTTCTTCACTGAGGAGCGAGGGTTTTTTTATCAAGGGACAGGAAAGGGGACAAATTTATTGTGCTGCCGGGCAAGATCGTATATTTCAGAGTGATCACAAATAATTTTAAAGAGCTAAAGTTAAGAAATATCGCTAATTATACTTCTGAACATTCGTTCAACACATGAATTTCATAGAAAATATGGAAATTATATATCAAATAGCGGAATGTCTGCCATAAAGTTGATCAGCAATGTCAAGGAATTACCCGTTGAAACTGTATAGCTGGGGAAAAGCGGGAAAGAATTGGGCTACTCACTTAAGGCGGGACAGGCTTTAAAATCAAGGTTCTCAGGAGTTCTTAAATTGGGGGACATGTGAGCAACTTATCCACATAAAAAACCTTAAAAATATCTCTGATTATAGTGCCGGTCATATGACTTGATACGAGAAATTGGCATTATTTTAACATAACTATCTATTTTGATTGAAAAAATATTTTTCAGTGAGTATCAGCTCATGTGACCGGCACTATAAGTGGGTAGCCAAGAATTGTATGATCTATAATTCATCCCTCTCTCATGGCCCGATCCGCATTGATGAGAATGGGTTCCAGAAGATAACTTATAACGCTGCGTTTCTCTGTTGTGATATAACATGCTGCTGGCATGCCGGGTGAAAGATAGGCATTGTTGGCTTTCAGATCTGCCTCGGTCACCTCAACATGGGCAATATAATAACTCATCATTCCCCTCGGGCTTTGTTCTGTGATGAGATCCGCTGCAATGTATGTTATTACACCGGGAACAAGGGGCGTCAAATTACGATCAAAGGCACTGAGCTGTACCTTCGTTTCCTGTCCCTTATGAACACGGGTAATGTCCTGGGGACTGACTCGGGCACTGATGATTAGTTTTGAATCAGACGGTACAATGTCCAACAATGGCATTCCCGGATTGATCACACCACTTTCTTCTGAATGTACCTGCATATTAATCACTTCACCACTGATGGGAGCCCTGACGGTAAGACGCATTTGTGTGTCCTGGGCCGGTTTGATCTGCTCTTTAATTTCAAAAATGATATCTTTATTTTCCCCCAGTTGAGTGACGGCTTTTTCTCGATATTCATTTTTGATATCAACAATTCTGAGTTTATACTCTTCAATCATCTGCCGATACTCTGCAATATCCTGCTTTAACCGTCCCCTGCGGCCTTCATGCTCTGCAAGCCGTCTCTGTAGTTCCATAATTTCAGGCTTACCCATGTAATTTTCCTGAAACAACTTTTTTTTCAGGTCAACCTCCTCCTGGAGATTGGCAATGATCCTTGTCTGGGGAGAGAGTTCCTCTTCTGCCCCGGCAATTCTGTTCCCCAGTTGCTTTATCTGGGACTGATAAAGGGATATTTTCCCTTGAATATCAGACCGTCGGGAAAGGAAAATACCCTCTTCAGTGGCCATAATCTTGGCCACATCCCGATTCCCCTGTTCATCTAATAACTCCGCTGACCAGGTAATGCGGGAAGCCCTTTCAACTTCTGCCATCAAACGGTCATATTCTGCCAATTTTCCATACAGTCTTCCAGTTAACAAATCCACATTGGCCTCAACCCGGATACTTTTGAGGCGAATGAGGATATCTCCTTTTTGAACTTGATCTCCGACTTTGACGAGAATCTCATCAATGATACCACCTTCCAGGTGCTGTACGGTTTTCCGTTCTCCTGAAACTTTCACCGTCCCCGGCGCAATCACTGCCCCCTGAAACGGAAAATAAAGAGACCAGGCTGCCATGCCACCAAAAAAGCAAAAAATCACCAACATCCCGGCAACAATCAAGCGGGTTGGATTTGTATTTAATAGTTTATTGTTTTCCATTATTTATCTCCTGATTAAACTTGCCTGATTTTTTTTCCGGGGCCGGAGCTGCCTGTAACTGCTGGTGGCCAGGGGTTCCTGTCTGCTGTTGTTTTGTCAATGCAGCAAGCACATCCTTAGTGGGACCAAACATGGCCACCTGACCATCTTTCAGCATCAAGAGTTTATCCGTATTGACCAAAAGGTTGGGTCTGTCTGTAACAACTAAGATACTTTTTTTATCCTTTCTTAACGTCTGTAGTACCACCAGTAAGGCTTTAAATCCAGCGTCATCCAGATTCAGATGGGGCTCATCCAGGATCAGTACCTGGGGATCATCATACAAGGCTCTGGCAAGTGCAATTTGCTGCCGCTGACTACAGGAAAGATTTCGCCCGGTGCTGTCAATCATATAATCATAGCCCTGGGGCAGCCTTAGAATCATGTCATGGCACAAGGCCTTTTCAGCGGCAAGGATCACCTTGTCTGAGTCCACTTTTTGCAAGCGGGCGATGTTTTCAGCGATTGTGCCAGGAAACAAATCCGTTTCCTGGGGTAGGTATCCCATAAATGCCCCCAATTTTTCCCGTTCCCACTGGGAGATATCTGCACCATCAATACGCATTTTTCCAGCCATGAGCGGCCATATTCCTAAAACAACCCGGATCAAGGAAGTTTTGCCCGCAGCCGCAGGCCCAAAAACACCAAGCGTCTCGCCGGGTTCAATTTGAAATGAAATATTACGAAGCAGCGTGCGCTTCTGAATGGCAAGGGTTAGACCCTCAGCCTGAAGTCGTCCTTCGGGCCGGGGAAGGGAAAGGGTCGATGGATTTCCCTTGGTATCAACAAAATGTGACAATCGTTTGTATGCAGCAAGGGCTTCCACCGAGGATTTCATGGATTCAAAACTTACATCCAGCGGGGAAAAGAGTCGAACCATTAAAATCACGCTGGCAAACGTAACACCAACGCTAATCTCATGGGTAAAAAACAGATAGGCACCCGCTCCGAAAATACCGGCGGTAAAAATTCCCTGCAAAGACGATTTCACGGCTCCCATGGTGCACCGGCTGGTTTCCGCCTCATATCGAATTATTTGGATCCGGTTATTTTCCCGCCTATATTTTTCTGACACATGATCAAGCATCCCCATGCCCGATATCAACTCTGCATTACGCAAAGTTGTGGACAAAAAACGGTGGCCAGCAGCAATAATGGGTTGGGCACCCAGATAGCGTTTTTTGTTGAGCGTCCGCAAAAGGAATTGAAACAAAGTCACCATTGACAGCCCAAGCGTTGCCAGCATCCCAATGACAGGATGCACAAAATAAAGTACTATGAGATAAATTGCCATCCATGGTAAATCCAAAAATTTTAAAATCTTAAAGCTTTTTACAGCGTCCGTAAAACATCTCAGATCCTGTAATCCCTGGGCATAGCCCGCCTTATTGGGAGCCATGGCATTATCATGCATGGTAGACATAACATGGGGGAACATTTTTTCTTCGATATCAAGACCGGCTTTTAAAAGCATTCTGGAACGAATATAATCCAGAACACCCATTATTATCAGAGAAAAAAGTGTGATAATACTCAAAGTCATAAGAGTATCTTTACTAAAACTATAGAGTACACGATCATAAATTACCATCATGTATATGGGAACAATGAGATAAATAAGGTTGGCGCACATCCCGAAAAAAGAGATGAATGCAAAGTATTTAAACCAAAATTTCAAGTGCTCACGCATTTATTTTCTCCATATTATATGTCTCCTGTCAGCGCCTTTCAAAAAAAAGCATCCTTGTCCCCAAAACGTGGGGGCTGGCCTTCTTTTAAAAGTAAAATCTTGTCCACACCGGACAAAAGCGCAGGTTTATGGGTAATCATTATTACTGTTGTCCCCAAGGCTTTTAATCGCTCCAGGGTATGAATCAACGCCGTCTCTCCCTCTTCATCAAGGTTAGAGTTGGGTTCATCAAGTATTACCAGGGAAGGAGTGCCGTACAAGGATCTGGCAAGTCCCACCCGCTGACGCTGTCCGCCTGAAAGGGTCAAACCGGCCTCGCCAATATCTGTTTCATACCCATGGGCAAACCTTAAAATCACATCATGGGCACCTGCCATGGTGGCAGCTTCAATCACCTTTTTTGAATCAATGGTGCCCATTCGGGCAATGTTTTCGCTGACGGTGCCGGTAAAAAGCTCTACATCCTGGGGAAGATATCCGATAAATTCTCCAAGAGATCCGGGATCCAGGCGGGAAATCAGGTGACCGTCCAGATGGATGGAGCCAGCACTGGGTTCCCAGATGCCCAGAAGCATCCGGCATAAAGAGGTCTTGCCCGACCCGTTCTGACCGATCAGACCCATGCTTTCACCGGCTTTAAGCCCAAAGGAGAGATTTTCGATGATAACTTTTTCTCCAATTTCAAGGGATACACCTTGCACCTCAAGTTCAGCGTCAACACTTGAAACTGTCAGAAGATCTTCGTCAAGCGAAGCATTCAAAAGTTGATTCAGACGTTGATAAGAGGCCTTGGCACCGATTGACTGTTTCCAGGCACCGATTCCCTGCTGCACGGGCCCAAGCGCTCGCCCCATGATAATGGACGCCGCTATGATCGCACCCATATTAACTTCATTTTTGATGACCAAAAACGCTCCCATGCAATAGATCAATACCTGCATAAAGGTGCTGAAACTGACGCTGACCGCACCCAGAACTTGGCTTTTCCGATTGGTTTTATCCTGGATACTGCTTTCCTGGTCATTGATACAATTCCAATGCTGAGCCGTATTTTTCATCATTCCCATACATTTCAGCATTTCAGCATTCCGAAGCGTCTTCAGAATAAAGCGTCTCTCCTGACCTTTTAACTCATTTATTTGTTCAAAATCTTGCTTTGTCAAAATACTTTGAAGAAGGCCCAGGATCAAATGGACAAAAGCCCCCCCGGTTGCTGTCAATCCCAAAACAGGATGCACCAAATAAATGACCCCGAGATACACAGGTATCCATGGAACATCAAAAAAAGCAAAAATGGCATTGCCAGCAAAATAGTTCCTGAGCGTATTTATATCTGTCAATCCCTGACTATACTGGGGAGAATTTATTCGGGAAGCGTCTTTCAACATACGCTTTAATACCCGTCTACCCAGGAGATCATCCATTTTTATGCCGGCCTTCACCAGAATCCTGGATCGAAGAAACTCCAGGCACCCCAAAACCACAAGGGCCACCACAGCAATAACACTAACGATATAAAGCGTTGAAAAATTAGCACTGGCCAGAACCCTGTTATAGACGACCATCATATATATGGGAAAGGTGAGGCCAAGGGTATTAATGAACAGGCTGAAAACACCTGAAAAAAACAAATAATGTGAGCATTTCAATAAGAAAAATGGCATATATTATATCGACCGGGCCGCTCCTGTTGGTGCTGAAGATTCTGCCTGCTGTGCGCCGGACAGTTTGGCAAAAACCTGATCTCTGGTTCCAAAATGTGCAACTTTGCCATTTTGAAGCACCAGCAACTTATCCATTGACTGAAGTAAATCAGGCTTGTGAGTTACCATGATGCAGGTGCAGGACGCTGCCTCTTTGATTTGCTGAAGGGTCTTCAAAAAAAAGGCTTCTCCTTCTTCGTCCAGATTTGAGGTGGGCTCATCCAAAACCAGCAGACAGGGATTCCCATAAAGGGCACGGGCCAGTCCCAATCGTTGTTTCTGGCCTCCAGAAAGCTGTATGCCCTGGGGACTGTCGAGTTCCGTAAGGTATCCCTGGGGCAGTGCTTCCACCATTTCATGGAGTCCACAGTATTGTGCCGCTTTTTTCACCTTTTCCATATCAAGGGTTCCCAGCCTTGCAATGTTCTCTGCCACAGACGTGGGAAATAATTCCACCTCCTGGGGCAGATAACCAATATATTTACCCGCTTGCTCCTGATCCCGAAAGAAAAGGTCGGTACCATCCAGGTAGACCTTACCTTCCATGGCAGGCCACAAACCAAGAAGTACGCGACACAGCGTTGATTTCCCAGCACCATTGGGGCCGATGATGCCCATAAAATCGCCACAGTCAAGGCTGAAAGAAACCCCCTGTAGAAGGAACCGATTTCCAATAATAAGGTTTACCCCGACCACATTCACATGTCCCCGGGGAGCGGGCAGATCCATTTGCACCGGCTGGTTGTCAAGAAACCGAACAAAGGCATCCAGTCGTTTATACGATTCACGTGCCTGCATAGTGAATTTCCATGTAGACATTATCTGCATCAACGGAGCCAGAGCTCTTCCCATGATAATGGATGCCACCACCATAAGTCCCACATCAAACCCTTGGGTTAAGGCATAATAAGCCCCGGCAAAATAGATCAATACCTGGAGAAAGGTCTGCAAGGGTTTGATGATGGATTGAATCACCCCGGCATACCGACTGCTCACAGTTTGATTAATGATCACATCCCTGTTCCCTTTTTCCCATCGGTCGCTGATGGCACGGATCATTCCCATACCGTTAACCACCTCTGCATTTCGCAAAAAAGAATCTATAAAACTCTGATTTTTAGCGTTTTTTATATTGGCGGCTTTCATGCTGTCCCGCACAAGGACTTCTTGAAGAATACTTAAACCCAGCATGGTAAGAGCGCCTGCCGTTGCAATGGCACCCAGTATGGGATTAAAAAGGAATATCAGGCCCAAGTAAAGGGGTGCCCACGGCGCATCAAACAGCGCATAAATAGCAGGGCTGGTAAAAAAACCTTTTACCGTCCCAAGATCATTTAACACTTGGGACGACATGTTTTTCTGTATTCCGGCATGATGGCTAAGCATACCGACATATACACGATTACGAAATTTTATATTTAAATCATTACCAGCGGTTGAAAGAAGGCGAGATCTCAAAAAATGAAAAAAAGCAAGAATAATCAATGCAAAAACGGCTGCAAATGTAAAAGCCACCAAAGAACTCATGCTGTAACTTACGCAGACATTTCCATAAATAACAAACATGTAAAATGAAAACGTCAGTTGCAATATATTTACAAAGCAGCTCAACAGACCTGCAAAAGTAAAATATCCTTTCCAGTTGTCAATAAATCTATTCATTAAACAGCGCCTTCATCAGTCCATACGGCAAAATCTTTTTTAATATTGGTTTTTCTTCCACTTAAACCTTTATCTGTGTACTGACCCAGAGAATCAAAAACCACATACAACGCATACAGAACCAGTGGAGCCATAACCAGGTACAAAATCGTTACATACAATGCTATTAACATGCCGGGACTTAACATAAAACAACCTTTTTCAATAATTACTTCAGAATGACGAGGCTATTAAAATCCCCAATAAATGTAAATAATTAATACTCGATGAACCAATTTTCTTATGCAATATTCTTTAAATTACCCAGTGAGAGTTGATGAAGATTGATGATTCCCATAAGGCCGTTTCGTACCCATTTTGCAAGCACTGAATCATCAAGCGCAGTGAGTTTTTCCATATCAACACACCTGAAACCGCCAAGAACGATTTTTTGGCCATCTTTCTCAATATTGATCTTTTTTTCAACCAATACCTTCATGGATTCCATTTCCATGCACAAAGCCTGAGTAACTTTCAATTCCTCTTGAAACTTTTGGAGAAAAGTCATGGTCTTCTGTGTAAAATCGCCAGGGTTACCATCTGCCGTGAACAGAGGCGTCCCCTGATCTGTAGCAAAATGGGGTGCCTCTACGTCAATACATACGGCAAACTTATCACCTGATTCCTCAGTACCAGTATTGGCCAGAATAAAAGGATACCGTCTGATATGTGCGGGAATATAGGGAACCGACCATAGTCCGTCGGTATTCACGTAATGATTCTTCTGCTGGCCCAAAGTGAAAAGCGCCTGTGGCGTGGCATTTTCAAGGGAAAATACAATGGGATAATAGCGTGCTGCAAACAAAAACTCTGAGGCGCTCAAAGGCGCATTTAATACTGAACTTGCGAATTCAAATGAGTCAATTTGAGTAAATCTGAGATTCTGATGTGTATCCTTGTTAAGTGCTTCAACTTTTTTAAACATTTAAACCTCTGCGATGATTAATAATTAATAATTAATAATTTACGATTACGAAGTAGTTAATTTAAGGATAGATAGTTAAAATGCAAGAGCAAAAACAAAAAATATCGGACTGGTTCAAAAAAGCATATTCCAGGGTAACAACCTTTGCCCACCAGTCTTCTAATAAAAAACTCCGCAAGAGTGACATAAGGCATTAAAAAGTGTTACCTATATTTGAACCAGGCCAAAATATTGCAAAGCCTGAAATAACAACAAAGACCTGAACAAATTGTTTCGGCCCACTGGCTTTACAACAACAATCTATATATTCTACTGTATTTTTCTCCCTGAACGGCTTCAGTAAAATTAGAAAGATAGTGCGGGAAAGTATTGGAGACAAACCGATCATATTGGCATGGATCTGCAAGCATGCTGTTCATCGCATCACAAAGGGCTCTTCTAGACCCTGCTTTCACCACAATACCGGTATGGTTATGACGGTTCACCAGGCTCGTACCCGTTCCAAGCGCTGTGGATATTAACGGCTTTGAAAAAAAAAGACCTTCAAGTAAAATCTGTCCGAAAGCCTCTGAGGCGGTTGTTGAAGGAAGCGTAATAAATTTACACGCCTGTATCAAGAATTTAAGATGATTATCAGGTTGAAAACCCATCAAATGCACATTTAAAAGATGCTCTTGTTTAATTCGTTTTCTCAAATGAGAATACAGGGGACCTTTGCCTACAATCACAATGTCCCCATTAAAGGTTTTAGACGCATCCAGGAGAACATCAAGCCCTTTATACCAACGTAAAACACCTACAAAAAGAGCATATGGTTTAAGGGGTTTGATGAATTTTCTTATACCTATGGCAGGCTTCGGTAATCCTAAAAAGCGTTTTTCGTCAAACCATAGACAGATTTCTTGGGTTTTATATTTAAATTTATCCAGGTATGGGGTGGAGCCAAATAAATTTCTACTGGTAACACAGATGATGTTCGCCTGTTTCAGGAATTGTTTAACAATCGGTAAATATAAAGCCTTCAAGAACCTGTTTTTATGAATATCACAATGAAAGGTAACAACTATAGGCTTTCCGCACCGGAAAAGCAAGTTCAAAACCTCAGCCGTGGGCCAGGTAAAATGAAAGTGAAGGATATCTGTGGTATCGCAAATACCTCGAAATTGACTGATAAAGGAAAAACTTACGGGATTCGAATACAAATCAAAACTGCTTTTATAAAATTTTGCGGTGATGCCATCCTCAGTCGTCACATCATAAGATTTTTTACCGACGGCCACCACTTCTACCTGATACCCCTCTTTGATGGCATGTTTGCCTATCTGACGAATGGCCTCTTCAAGCCCCCCATTTGTTTCAGGGAAGTAAGTCTTGAAAATGTGAGTTATTTTCGTCATGGCAAGACAGATAGCACATCCATATTCATATAACCCACCGCATTCCTAAATATCTGAATCCCCGGTGTCACATCCCTCCCCCGCATGGGACTCCCTCCCCGTCTGGACATTTCAACGTCTCGACACCAATCTGGATGATTGGTAAAATGATTAAACGCCTCAGGATGGGGCATAAGACCAAAAAT
>CAYSSE010000075.1:0-16900 GCA_964433355.1 uncultured Desulfocicer sp. | reverse complement strand
GGCCAATTGGGCCGTCTACGGTTCCGGGCCGGGCCCATTGCCCGTCGGGGGGGGGCGGCATAATGCCATTTTCAATATTTGTTGTGGCTGGTGGTTACAGCCATGTATGTTATACTAAAGTAACTACAGCAGAGTCCCCGGCGGATTCTCTGAACGGAATACTGTTCGCCCAAAGGGGCGTCATTATGCCATTTTCATTATTAGCTGTGATGCTGGGCGGCGTGGCCGTTATTTTATACAACGGGCGGGGAGAGAGGTGAAACCGCTCTTTCCATCCAAAATCACCACACAAAAAATCCAGCGTATGGATGTCCTCCAGGGGCATGTCTCCCAACCGGTCTTCATGGGAACAGGCCCACTGGATGTGGTGAAGGTTAATCAATTTTGCAATTCCGGGAACGGTTTTGGATGTGCCGCCTGCCAGAAATGTACAGGTCTGGTTCCACACCGCTCCCATATCCACTGCGGCCACTTCATTGTTCACCATTACCGTGACCACCCGCAGCATCTTTTTCCGATCCAGCATCTGGGCGAGTTCCCAAAAGGCATTTAAAAACCGGGGGTCATGGAAGTAGCCGTTTTCTCCGAAATTGTCACGGTTTAAACGGAACATGATTTCCACATCTTCCAGTGCATTGTATCGAAACTTGACGCCTTTTTTTTCTATGGCACTAATTTCCGCCAGGATTTTCTTTCTGGATTTACCGGCAAACACGCCGAGGTAACCGGAGTATTGTGAGCCCTTTGTGCCATGGTTTTCCGGATGGAAAAGATATCCGGTCTCATCAATTTCCATCTCCCCTGGAAATGATGGCGCTGCCGTGGTCATGTTATTACCGTCGATTTCATCCCTGTTTCCCCTGTGGTCCAGACACAGGTAGCGAAGCTCCGCAGGGCCTGGGATGCCTTGGATCAACCTTTCCCTCACCGCGTTGTCCGGGGCAATGATTTTATTTTGCTCAAGCCAGGTCTGCCCCTTCCAGGTTTCTCCTGGAAAGAAGGCAAACTCCTTGTTCTCTTCAATCCAGGACAGGGGGAGCACACCGTCAATGTCATTGATTTGAGAGCCTGTGTCATTTTCCCGGGGGGAAGGATTTTTTTCTGTTCCGGCATAATGAACTACAAAGCAGTTCTTTCGTCCAAAATTTCGGGCAAAAATTTCTCTGACCTCCCACAGATCAAAAATAGTGTCCCGGGGATAGAGTTTTTTCCATACACGGGCACAGGTGTCATCATCGTCTATGATGCCAATATTTCCCACGTATTTATTTCCGGTGGACGACATTGGAAAGGGTGGCCGCGCCTTCAAAATATTCCTGGGAAAAGGTTTTTCTATGGGATCACACAGCTCTTTGACAAACGGCTTAATATAATCTGCATTCCGGATTTTCTCCGGATTACAGCCATAGATATCAATGGATGAGGCAATGCCCCAAACCTCCTCTGCCACTGCAATATTTTTAAATGCGACCACTCCCATTTTTTTAAATCCCTTGTATATATTGATGCGTTGTTTCTTGCGGCACAACTCCCATTCATGGGAAAAGGCCGATGCTGTAATCAGGTCATTTGTATTCAGCGCATATTTATGCTTCTGAGCTCATTGTCCAAAAAATCATACTTGGCTGATTTTTTACGATGGAATCGTTTTCCCACATCTTTACGTTTCTTTGCTCCTGTTGTCTTTTCATCTTCATAAAACTCATCATTAAAGGCGTCCTTGAATTTTAAAATTGATTTCCTGCTGCCGTCGCTGCTTTTAATGTATCTGCTTTTGGTTTTTTTCATTTTCTTGGTCTCTTTTTCAAGTTGTTGTAAAATTATGATACCTTAGTGATTGAGAAGCGTTGACACTTTGTTAAGATGTTTTTTTAAAGATGTGATTGACCACCTGGACTTAGGCCCACCCATTGTAACCGGTCTGGCTATTCTGCATATCTGTGCATATTATGCGCTTACTTTGGTATATGTAGCAAAGGCTGTGCCATCTTGAATGGGTATTATCTATTACATTGATATTATTCAAATTTTAAAAAATGAATCCAATAAATTAAAAATATAGGTATTTTTTTTCTTTAATATGGGATATAAAACAAGAAATTTATTACCGAAAAATAAAATATAGATAATTAATACCGATTTTTTAACATCCTTCATATGACCTCAAAAATACTTTATAGTCTTTTGAAAAAAGCCCCTACAAATGGGGAATGATCAAAAAAAGTGTAAAGTACTTTTGAAGGATGCCGATTTTTTCACTATTTTAAAGGCTCCGGCAATTCTTGATGTCTCCGGTGCGCTTTCTATGGGTATGAACGAGATTTTTCCATCCATTACTCCATACAAAATGGTGGCTGGAGAGGCTAAGTGAAAAGTCAATAATAGTTGACTCTTTTGGGGATACCGGGAGAACAAAATGCTGCTCAGACTGGCTCTGGCCATCAATGATAAAAAACTTGAAACAAAAATAACGAGAAAACTGGATGCCATCTCCGATCTTCAGATCAAGCGGTTTGGTTCCAACAACAGTGCCTGGCAATCCCTGGTAAGGAGTTGTGCGGACATTTTTCTGATCAGTGATTCTATGATTCCCACACCTGTGGAGTCGGGTCTTTCCATTTTAAATAATCTTCCAGAAAAACCCATGACCATTGTCCTCCATGCCAACGATTCCTCCGAGGACCACGCCTTTCTGCTGGCAGCGGGGGCGGATTCCGTTCTTTATTCCGGTGTTGTCATCCCCAGACTTGTTGAGGTGATGGAGACCATCATTGAATCCCGCCGGCAGTACAATCTCATGGACAGATATGATCGAAAGGGCCGCCTTAAGCCTAAACTCAGTGATTTTGTATCAGAAAGCCAGCAGATGCAGGTTTTCATGGAAGAGGTGCACCAGGTGGTTACAAGTGACACCACCTTGTTGATTCTCGGAGAAACCGGCGTTGGAAAGGAACATCTGGCTAAGGCCATCCATGCGGAAGGCCCCCGTTCCAACGGCCCTTTTGTTGCCGTAAATACTGCGGCACTTCCGGAACAGTTGCTGGAGAGTGAATTATTTGGCCATGAACAGGGGGCTTTTACCGGTGCCATCCGTGCCCGGCGGGGAAGTTTTGAACTGGCCCATGGAGGTACCATTTTTTTAGATGAAATCGGGGATATGCCCCTGCATCTTCAGACCAAATTATTACGGGTACTCCAGGAGTATGAGATCGTTCCCATTGGGGGCGAAGAACCCACTTGGGTGGATGTAAGAATCATTGCCGCCACCAATAAAAATCTTGAACAGGAAATTGAACAGGGCCGTTTCCGGCGGGATCTGTTCTATCGTATCAGCGTTATCTCCTTGACCATCCCCGCATTGAACCGTAGAAAAGAAGATATTCCTGCCTTGATCCGGAGTTTTATTTCCCACTACCGGAAACGCATCGGACGGGATGTGGTGGGTATCTCAGATGAGGCCGTCACTGTAATGAGCCAATACGCCTGGCCCGGGAACGTCAGGGAGTTGATGAATGTCATTGAACGGGCCATGCTGCTGTGCCGGGGAGACATCATTACCCTGAAGAACCTGCCCGAGGGAATTTTAACCGGGGGAAATTATGAAAATAACAAAAACAGTGCAGATTTCAAGTATGATGATATTCCCATTCATTCCTGTCATCTGGAGAATGATGTCCTTTCGCAGGAAAAACGCATTGGTTCCCGGGGAAGCGTTTTTTTTGATGCCACACTCTGGGAAGGGAAAACGCTTCCCCAAGTAACCCAAGACGTGTTAAAACAGGTTGAAAAAATTTACATTGAGCAGGTACTTTCAAAGGCAAAGGGGCGGGTGGGCAAGGCTGCGGAACTGGCAGGTATTCATCCCAGGGGGTTGTATAATAAAATGAAACAGTTAGGGATACACAAGGAGATCTATAAGAAATGAAAAAAACATTATTGTTGTGGACAATCACTTTTCTCTGCCTGTCATCGCTGACCTTTGCCCAAAACTCCCCGACACCATTGGGGGAAGATACAAACACCCAAGTGCAATTTGAACAGGCGGTTGACGCTGCCAGGAATGCCCTGGATGGTCTGGAAAAAGACCTACAGGGTGAAAAAAAAATATTTGAAGAGATCATGTCCCAGCAGCAAATCTACCGGACCCAGATAAACTCCCTTCGAAATTTTCTCATTGTGCCAGACATCAGTGCCTCCGTCATTGGAAAAGGGCTGGAAGAGGTGGATATCTCAACCACCCTGCTCCAGTCAAAAATGCAAAAAGCTGGAGAAAGAGAGGCAAACATTCTGCAGACCCTCTCTTCCGTACATGAGAAAATAAAGTTAATCGAAGAAAGGATTAAAGAAGCAGAATCCATGCCCAAAGACTTTTCAGACAGGAGTGGCATGGATAGAACTGCAGATATTAAAAAATTCAAAGCTTACCATATTCTTCTGGAAAAACAGAAAAAAGTTCTGTTGGCCCTCCTGGAAATTGTAACGTCGGAAATAAAATCTGAAAATGAACTGGTCACCGCCTTTAAAGAGATTCGGCTGACCTTAAAAAAGGAGATTAAAGACAGAAAGGGTGACCGGTTGTTCCAGCGCAATGAAATTGAATTAAAAACCTTTTTCCCCACCACTGTGGGTGAAGAGATCGTTCTTTCATTTTCAACGGTGGGGCATTTGTTTACCCAGGATCAGCTTGCTTTGAGATGGGCGCAGTTCCAGGAGCAGAAGAATTTAAGAAGTGTTGTGATTCTGGTGGTGTTTTTTCTGATCTGCTTTTTTTTCAGAAAAGCCCTGCATCTGATCAGAAGTAAAGAGGCATACACCAAAATAATTTCCCGGCGTACAGGGTATCCCCTCATTATATTTGAAGAAGCCCTTTTTTATATTTTCTGGATATGCCTTACCATTACATTGTCCGAGACCACTTTTTACATGGTGTTCCCGGACATGATAAATTTTGTTAAAACCCTATTTGTCGTCTTTTTATGCACAAAAATTGCGGCGGATTCCATTCGTCTCATCGTCAACGAAAAGGGGCATGCGCTTTTTAATGCCCTGTTTAAATGGAAAAATCCCTTTGTTCTGGGGGTGAGGCTGTATGCTCTGGTGTATCTGTTTTTCTATCGGTTTCTGTCTCTGGAAAGCGCGCTTCTGGTGCTGATCCAGATTACGTCAGAAGTGGTGCTTGTGGTGGGCGTTTTTCTGTTCTGGAAAGATTTTGCAAAGACAAAAACCCCCACCCCTTCCATGGGCATCAAGATGTTAAACACCTGGTCAAAGGTGGTTGTGGTTTCAGGACTTTTTGCCGAAATTGCAGGGTATGGTCATTTTTCCGCCTGGTGGTACATCTCCTGGGGAATTTCCATTGTGCTTCTTTGTGTCTGTGGCTTGCTGTTTTATTCCATGAAGGATATCGACCGCAAATTCAAGGATAAATTTGAGTCCGATTCCCAGCAGACCCATGGGGTTTTTTCGCCTCTGTACTGGATTTTCTCCAATACCATTTATTTTATCATCATCGCCTTTGCCATTACCGGGGTTTCCTTTTCTTGGGGGATCAGTGATCTGTTCTTCCCTTTTTTGTGGGAGACCTTTAACCAGAAATATGTGATGGGCAATTTTAAGTTGAGCATCGCAGGCTTTGCGTACTGGTTGCTGGTGATTCTTGCCACCTATTTGTTCACCCGCCTTTGGAAACGATTGATGGCGGATCATATTTTAAAACAGAGCGGGCTGTCCACCGGGGCAAAGGAGTCAGTCACCACCATTTGTGTCTATATTATCTGGGGTTTAGGCATCCTCATCAGTCTGAATGTTTTCGGTCTTGACACCACCTCCCTCACCGTTGCCTTTGGTGCCCTGAGCATCGGGCTTGGGTTTGGGCTCCAGAATATATTCAGTAATTTTATCAGCGGCTTGATTCTGTTGTTTGAACGCCCCATCCAGGTGGGAGATGTGGTGGAAGTGGCCGGTACCTGGGGGGAAGTAAAAAAAATAAATGTCCGCTCAACCGTGGTTCAGACCTATACCAATGCCTCGTTGATTATTCCCAATTCAGAGTTCATCAGCGCCAAGGTGGTCAACTGGAGCCATCAGGACCCTTACATCAGAAGGGATCTCTTGGTGGGCGTGGCCTATGGGTCCGACACCGAACTTGTGAAAAATCTGCTGTTAAAGGCGGCAGACTCGGTAAAAGAAGTGTACTCCTATCCCCGGAAACCCAATGTGCTGTTCCTTGATTTCGGTGCGAGTTCACTTGATTTTAAATTGCGGTTTTGGTCCAGTATTGATGATTTTGTGACGGCCGAAAGTGACCTTAGATTTGAGATTGACAGGCTTTTCAGGGAAAATGATGTGGTCATTCCCTTTCCCCAGCAGGATATTCATATTATGGATGTCCCTCCGGTGTCGTTCCAGAAAAAGGGGGACACCACGCCTAAAAAAGAGCATGCTCCAATCGGTGGAGGTGTTCAACAACCGGTTTGACCATTGTTCGACGATCCCAGGCTGTGTAAGTACCCACACATATGTTTTTCGGTATTCCACAACCATATATCATTGATACCTATGGATTTTATTTTGAGGAATATATGCACGGGTACTTAGTACACCAAACATTAGGGAGTTCATGATAATAAAACTACCCCTTTTTGCATGGAGAGGTTCGGTTAGTGGGTATGAAATTCATTAACATGGGTATATTATTTCCCATGAACTCCCTTACAAGACACTGAATGTAATATCAACCAACACAATTATGCAAATTCATCCGATACGGCCCGATTCTATTTCCAATTCACTAACCAACCATTTTTTGAATATCACAAGCTCGGAAGAAAGTGGGCCAACTGGGCACGCCAGATAATAAGCGCCAGTTTCCGCAATGACATTTTCTTGCCCTTCAAGGGGCTGTACCAGCCGCTTTGTCTCAAGATCGTCTTTGATAAGATTTATATTTCCCAAAGCGATGCCCAGGCCTGAGGCCGCAGCCTGCAGCGCAGCATCATCCATTTCAAAGGTCTGGCCTCGCTCAAATGACAGCTCCATGACGCCCACCCACTTTGCCCATATGCGCCACTCCTTATGTTCCGGATTGTTGTGAAGCAATCGATGATGCTTCAAATCTTTGGCGGATTCAAGCCTTTTCTCTTTGCTCATATAAGAAGGAGAGCAAACCGGGGTCAAGCGCTCTGTTGCGATTTTTGTTCGAACCATGCCGTTTGATTGTTTTTCTTCATTGGGGGCTTTGAGATAGACAATACCCACATCAAAATTCTCCCGACTGAAATCGACGTTGATGGAGGAAGTCGTCAGGCGTATCTGTATTTTTGGATGATTTTTTTGAAAGCGATGAAGGCGTGGAATGAGCCAACGGATGGCAAAGGTCGGGTGCACTTTAAGCCTCAAGTCTCTGGGCTGGTTTTGCAGGCGCTCCAGGGCCGTGGCCATTAAATCAAAGGCTTCCGTCAGAGGGGCAAGCAGCATCCTGCCTTGATCCGTTAAAATAAGTTGGCGATGACACCGATGAAACAGCGGCATCTGAATTTGCTCTTCAAGCTGCTTGATCTGGCGACTGACCGCCCCCTGGGTGACAAACAACTCTTTAGCCGCTTTTGTGAAACTCAAATGTCTTGCCGACGACTCAAACGCCCTGAGCGCATTGAGTGAAGGTAAATACCGAATGGTAGTTTTTTGCATGAGTTTTCCTCATCCAAGGATGATTTATTATCGTTTGACTGTTCTGTATCATCATGCTTAAATATGATGAGCTTTTATTAGAAAATAAAACTTCTGGGCAACCTCAGCAGAGCCTCCCCCCCCCCGATGGGTAATAGGAACCGGCCAATTGGGCCGTTTACGGTTCCGGGCCGGGCCCATTACCCGTCGGGGGGGGGGGGGGCGGCATGATATCATTTGGCTCCGCGTCTACGACCCAATATTCGTTGTGTCCAGCAGGACATGCCCGTTTATATGAAAGTCTCAACAACATGCTGGAATTAAAAAACTTTCGTTTTTCGTTGTGGCAGTGGTGACTGCCATTTTTATTCATTACCTGAGTGTTTAACATATTTTATATATTAGAGAGGGAGATTTTTCCATGAAAACAACGATGACAGCAGAAACGTATATTGAAATTGAAGACAAACTGGGTGCTCATAACTATAAACCCCTTGATGCTATCCTCAGCCGTGGAGAAGGGATCTGGGTATGGGATGTCGATGGGAATCGATACATGGATTGCCTCTCGGCTTATTCTGCGGTAAACCAGGGGCATTGCCATCCTAAAATCAGACAGGCCATGCTGGATCAATCCCAGCGCATGACCCTCACCTCACGGGCCTTCCGAAATGACCAGCTGGCACTTTTTTACCAGGAGCTATGCGAAATGACGCATTCCCACAAGGTACTGCCCATGAATTCCGGTGCCGAGGCTGTGGAAACTGCTGTCAAATGCGTCCGAAAATGGGGGTATGAGACAAAAGGCGTCCCTGAGAATCAGGCCGAGGTCATTGTGTGTGATAACAATTTCCACGGCAGAACCCTTGCCATTATCGGCTTCAGCACCGATGAGAACGCCCGGAAAAATTTTGGCCCCTTTGCTCCGGGCTTTATCTCCATTCCCTTTGGCGATGCCGATGCCCTTGAATCGGCCATCACCCCCAACACCGTTGCTTTTATGGTGGAACCCATCCAGGGAGAGGCCGGGGTCATCATTCCTCCGGTGGGGTATTTGAAAAAAGTTCGGGAGATCTGTACCCGAAACAATGTCATATTGATTCTTGATGAGATCCAGACCGGTCTTGGCAGAACTGGAAAATTGCTGGCCGAGGAACATGATGGGATCGAAGCAGATCTAACCCTCATCGGCAAGGCACTTTCTGGTGGATTTTACCCGGTTTCAGCCGTACTTTCCAGTGAAGCCGTCCTGGGCCTTCTACAACCGGGGCAACATGGCAGCACCTTTGGCGGGAATCCACTGGCCTGCGCTGTGGCACGTATGGCCCTCAAGGTGCTCACCGAAGAGAATATGATCGAAAATGCTGAAAAAATGGGCGCATATTTCCTTGATGAACTGAAAAAAATATCTCACCCTGCCATCAAAGAAGTCAGAGGACGGGGGTTAATGATTGCCGTGGAGTTGGTTGAAGGCACCGAGGGCGGTGCCAGAGCCATCTGCGAAAAATTGATGGGTATTGGAATGCTGTGCAAAGAAACCCACACCCACACCATCCGGTTTGCGCCTCCTCTGATCATCACCCAGGCAGATATCGACTGGGCTATGGATAAAATCAAAACCGCTTTTGGGGTGTAACAGCGTCATCAAAATCACAATAGCCGAATGGCTGTTTGGGCACTTCCCAAAGCAATGTTTCGGGAAGTCTCTCCCATTCAAATCAGGAAGATCACCTTCAGGTTCCAAACATTTACATTACCAAAGCGAATATTTACATCATTTGTTTCCAAAATCCTTAAATTTTAATGACACATTCGATGCATTTTTAATTACCAGAAAATCAAATGACAATGGGTGACGACGGATATGAAAAGAAAAATAAAAATTATAGGCATCCCCATGGATTTCGGACAACTTCACAGGGGCGTGGACATGGGACCTGCTGCATTAAGATACAGCGGGCTTGTGACCAGACTGAGGGCTCTCGGTCATGAAGTGGAAGACACCGGCGATGTCTGGGTGCCGGTGCGGGATCAAGGCTATGACACCGTATTCGGTGAATCGCTCAATTACCAGTCTGAGATTATAGAAGTGTGTCAGCGGGTGTACGAGGCTGGCAGAGAGGCCATTGATCAGGGAGCCTTTCCCCTTTTCCTGGGGGGGGATCACTCCATTGCCATGGGCACCGTTGGGGGGGTCTCCCACGAACAGTCCACCGGATTGATATGGATGGATGCCCATGGAGATTTTAATACCTCCGAAACTTCTCCCAGTGGTAATGTCCACGGTATGCCCCTGGCTGCGTTGCTGGGGGACGGTGATCCCGGGTTGGTAAACATCGGGCGCTCCGGCCCGAAAATCGATCCAAACAATGTGGTGCTCATTGGTATCCGTTCTTTGGATGAAAAGGAAAGAGACCGCTTGAAGCAGAGTGGTGTGACACTCTACACCATGCGCGATATCGACGAGCAGGGCATCAGCACCATCACCAATGAACTTCTCATGAAATTTATTCGTATGAAACGCATCCATATCAGTCTTGACATGGATATCATGGCGCCGGTGGAAGCTCCGGGCGTGGGAACGCCGGTTCCCGGTGGCTTGACCTATCGGGAGGCCCATCTGTTCATGGAAATCATTTCCGACTCCGGTAAGCTCTCTTCCATGGATCTGGTGGAGATCAATCCCATTCTGGACCAGGCCAATAAAACGGCAGGACTGGCGGTGGATTTAACGGTCTCTGCTTTGGGTAAACGAATTTATTAATGACCCTGTTGATTTGAGTGTACCCTTTTTAGATTACCCCGGGGAAAAACTTTTTTCAATACCTCGTCCCAAACCATTTATAAGAGTTGAGAGGGAGAAAATATTGCAAAAAGGGCACACTCTGTTGATTTAGTATAGATCGCTGGATTATAGATAGAATATGTTGAATATTAAATCACTCAATATCAAGATGTTGTATGCTCATTTTGTAAGTTCATTGTATAGGAATTTCCATTTTATGAACTGTTAAATCAGCGGGTTGTAAAAAGTCCGCCCAAAGGGCGTTAATTTATCAATAAAGCCGGGCATTCAGGGATTTTCTTTGAATAGTGCCCGGCGTTAAAGGGTAATCAGGCTTTGTCAGCCCGAGGTTATTGAGAAATTACCTCATTTTGTAAAAAGCGGGCCTGGTTCAAATCGGGGTAACAGTTTCTAATACCTTTCAGTAGCTCTTACCGGGTCTAAGACCACAACTTGATTGAAAGAGCGGGCAAAAGTGTTACCCGGATATATGCTCTTTTGAACCAGGCCAAAAAGCGACTTAATCAACAGGCTCATGTTATGACCAACTAAAATCCATACTTCTTTGTAATCGTTTCCAGTGTACCATCCTCTTTGATCATTTTTAATCCGCTATTGAAATCTGCGGTTATTTTTTCAAATCCGGCGATTTTCTTTGAAAAACCAATATGCAAGGAGTTGCTCTGTAAAGCAGGGCTTACCACCTCTATTTTGTCCAGATCCTGGGCAAAATTTTTATTGAGGACATCCTGAAGGACTAACCGTGACTCAATCACCAAATCGAGTCTTCCCTTGAGTAATTTTTTAATATTAATGTCTATCTTGTCCACAAATTCTTTTTTCAGGTAATCCGCAGAATCAAATTCTTTGGTGTAAGCATTCCCTCTTATTCCGCCAATTTTATATGATTTAAGGGCCTCCATGTTTGTATAGGTGATGTTGGCCCCTTTTTTAGAAAATAATACGATTTCAACCTCACCGATTGAATCAGATATACTCATGGTTTTGGCTCGTTCTTCTGTGAAGTAGCAACCAAAAAGTCCATCGAGCTTGCCGGATTTTGTCAGTCCCACGGCCCGATTCCAGTCCATGAATTGAATTTCTATATCATAACCGACTTTTTTAAAAGCAGCCCTTGCAATGGCTGCTGTGACACCATCATTTTCCAAATTTTTACCATAATAGGGCTCCCAGTCAACTGTTCCCAAAGTAAGTTTTGTTTCTGCAATAGCTGATCCAGCTACCATAAATAATGCCATGGCAAGTAAAATAATTTTTTTCATTTAAAAGCTCCATTTAAAATAGTCATTAAAAATTACGATCTTTTGGCATCCGTCAAAAGTGCTTTACACTTTTTTTGATCATTCCCCATTTCCAGGGGCTTTTCACAAGAGACTGTAAAGTACCCTTGAGGTCATATGAAGGATGCCGATCTTTTTTAAAAAACGGGAAATACTATCTTTCAATAGCGATAAAAAAGTATCCTGGTCTATACTCGTGAGTTGTAAGGGCGTTCATGACAAATAATCTACCCATCTTCACTTAAAATATGCTGTAAATACTGAGCATTAAAATTGAAAGCGGGTAGTTTTATTATGCTGAAGTCCCTAAGTTCTATGAGTTTGCCAAGCTATTGTTTTATAACTCATTGAAATAATTAAAACTTAAATTTTTGTTTTCATTTTCACTAAGCATAAATTCAATAGGTTATGAGAACTTACAACTCACGAGGTCTATATCTGGTATTAGAAATCACTAAAATCGTCGTCATCATTAAAGGGGATAACCTGATCTGGTCTAACCAGTTTTGATAGGGCTACAGGTTTGTTTTTTGGGGATAGACGAGCCTCTTCAGAGTTGGGAACAATGGTTTTGATTTTATTGACTGGGCTATCCCTTTTCTGGTCTTTCTTGTTTCCTCTGATAAGTTGAAGAAGTTCAGCTACATAGGCTTTGAGTTGTTCTGCCTGGGCACTCATCTCTTCTGAGGCCGCAGCAGATTCTTCTGAATTAGCTGCATTTTGTTGAACAACCGTATCCATTTCGGATATGGCTGTATTGACCTGTTCTATGCCTTCGGACTGCTCCTTTGATGCCTCAGATATTTCAGAGACCAGATTTCCAACCTTGGCGGTACTTTCTGCTACCTCTCGGAACGTATTGTTTGTCATTGAAACAAGTGCAGAGCCGTGGCTGACTTTTTTGACGGTGCCTTCAATTAGCTGGGCGGTGTTTTTTGCCGCATCTGCCGCTCTCATGGCAAGATTTCTGACCTCATCTGCGACAACGGCAAAACCGGCACCCGCTTCACCTGCACGGGCTGCCTCAACAGCAGCATTCAAAGCCAGAAGATTGGTTTGAAATGCAATTTCATCAATGGTTTTGATTATCTTTGATGTTTCTTCACTTGCTTTGGAAATATCCTGCATGGAAGAAATCACCTGCTCCATGGCGTCGTTGGCGCTTTGAACCACCTGATTGGCGTCTTTCATCAGCGTATCTGCTTGTCCTGCATTTTCAGCATTTTTTCGAGTCATGGAGGACATCTCTTCCATTGATGCAGAGGTTTCTTCTATGGCCGCTGCTTGTTTTGATGCACTGCCGGCAAGGGATTGGCTGGAAGACGCGATCTGGTTGGAAGCACTTGCCACTTGGTTGGCACCTTCATTCATGCCCTCGGTAATGATCTGAATAGGTTTTTCCACGATGAATTTAAGGCATAAGATGATGGTCAAAATTAGGGAGATAACGATACATGCGGCTAATAAGATCTGACTTTTTATGGAACTGTTTATGCTTTTTGAGGCGATATTGCTAAATCCGACAATGCTTGCCTCCGTTTTCTTCTTTTTCTTTTCTATTTCATTTTGAACCAGTCTGTCCGTATAGAAAATTTGGACACTTCCAGCCTTTGTCCCTTCATGGATGGCATCTTGGGTATAAGAGAGCTTTTCATCCAGGGTGATTTCAGGGGGAAGACTGTCACCTGTTTTGATCTGAGAATCTTCCCATCCCGCAGCAAAGGGTTGGCCATCCACATCAAGGACTTTAATGGCGATTATACCATCATTTTTTAAAAAACTTGCCAGCAATCCTTTTAGATTTTTTTGATCAAAATTATAAATAAAAGATGCGGCAATATTTTGACATATTTCTAAATTTATTTGTGTGTTTTGTGTGACTAATTTATTTTGGGTTAATGCGTATTCCTCAAGATCTCTACTTTGGGATTTA
Source organism: uncultured Desulfocicer sp. (assembly GCA_964433355.1). Lineage (GTDB taxonomy): Bacteria > Desulfobacterota > Desulfobacteria > Desulfobacterales > Desulfobacteraceae > Desulfocicer. The sequence continues at coordinate 3,213 of CAYSSE010000075.1, read as the reverse complement.
GTAAAGTCTTCAATCATCAGCCCGGACAAGTTCGATTGGAGCTTTATGGATATGAGACTACTGATGCCCAGCAAAATAAGAACAATAATGCTGGCAAGGAGGGATGTTTTTGTGGAGATACCAAATTTATTTTTTTTTTTTATGGCCATGTTAAGAAAGTCTCAATTTGATAGATTAATTTAATAGTATAGGAATTTCCATTTTATGAACCGTTAAATCAACGGGTTGTAAAAAGCCCGCCCAAAGGGCGCTAATATATGAGTCCAACATATGACCCCAAAAGTAATTTATATTTTTGGAGGAAAGTCATTAAAAATGGGGAATGTCTTCAGTTCAGAAAGTGTAAAGTCTTTTTGAACAATTCCTGAAAAGGATAGAGAATAAGCCCTTCTTTGTCAATAGACGTGTGGTAAAAATCCAGGGCAAACGCATTTAAATTGTATTGACTCCAAACACTTGCATGAGATAAGTATTATCACAGCCTGCTTGCAGGCGTTTTCTTTCTCATACTGTTTTCCTGTTTTAGGAGATTTAAAGCTATATGGCGCACCATGGCAAAATTTTCTGCACCATGACCTGCCCGTTTTCGACATTCATCCTCCCGAAAAGAAACATCAAGACTCCAATGGAGCTTATTCTCAACGCCCCAATGCTTCCGGACAGCATTTCCAAATACCTTTCCATCCCACTTTGCACTTAAAATGTAATAGTTTATTTCAAATGATATTTTATCTCCTATATGACATTCTCTTTCAACCATACCGATGCTTTGCAAGCCTTTCCACATGTTTTTTTCATCCAACCAATCTATATCGGAAACAGTCCAGTAACACCGTATTTCGACACGACCATGATCACCCTCTATGTTTCATGATAACTATTTTGAATGTCATTGAAATTAGTTTGTTTAGCATCTGGAAAAAGCAAAGGGGATGCCTGGTTATATCTTTTGGCTACCCACTTAAGGCGGGATATTTTCAAGATTTTTTATGTGGGTAATTAGCTTTTAACCCCTAAAATCAAGGTTGCTAAGACGCTTGATTTTAAAGGCTGTCTCGTCTTAAGTGGGTAGCCTATCTTTTCAACGGCTGCCACTTCTTCTCCGTTTACACCCAAGGAGAATTATCTGGCCATGGACAAGGCTGTGATTGGTTTTCAGTGGGTTTAGTCTCTCCTGATTGTGCGCTTAGGGGACAGATTTTTAAATCTGTCCCCGCCTCCGTAAACACCCATGCCCTCCATGGCCGCCACTGTAGATGCCATTAAAGAGGCGGGTCTTAAAACAAAAACCATCGTGGGGGGCGCACCTGTCACCGATGCCTATGCAAAAAAGATCGGTGCAGATGGGTTCAGTGACAATGCACCTGGCGCTGTGGATCTTATTCGACAACTGGTCAGGAGAAATGGGGGACAGACCACGTTTTTTGAATCATGGCCGGTGCACAGGTTCAGAAAGTGGTCTGTCGCTTAATTTTTAGGAGGGCACATCAAGAACAGATTCCATGCTTTGTTTTAAACCCACAAAACCCCTCACCGATGTTCCACTGCAAAACCCTGTCGAAAAAAGTCGGCGGGGCAGAGATTTGCCTGAAACGGGAAGACTTGAACCACACCGAGGCCCACAAAATCAACCACTGTCTGGGGGAGGCCCTGCTTGCCAAGCGCATGGACTTACCATCACAAGAATGCAATACTTTATCATCTGCGGTGATGATCGATGTGTATTTTTACTTTTATTCGTTTAGTACTACTCCGACCTAAATGATTGAATTTAAAGGCTATGTATCAATTCGTTAGTAAGTATTCGGCCAGCACCCCATCTTCACTCAGAGCATTAGTTCCGATCTTCCCAAAGAGATGGTTGCCTTTGCCAATGGATCAGGCGGAAGAATTTTTGTCGGGGTGGATGATAATAACAAGATTGTGGGATGCTCCTTTTCCAATAAAGTTTTTTCCCAGATTGAAAGTATGGCCTCAGCCTGCGACCCCCCGGTTGCCATTGAAATCGAAAAGCTGACCGAGCACAAAATTCTTGTCATTCATGTCCCTGAAGGTGCCAACCGGCCCCATCGGTGCAATAAAGGTTTTTATTTGAGAAACGGTGCCAACTCCCAGAAAATGAGCACCCTTGACATCACAGCTTTTATCCAGGCCGAAGGCAGGATTCGCTTTGATCAGCAACTCAGGCTTGACCTGAGCTGGGAAGAGGTCTTGGATAAAAAACGCTTGGCTCATTTTCTTGAACTGGCAAAGATTACCCAACAAACAGATACGGCAAATCTGTTGCTCAACCTGGGGACAGGTGATTATAAAAACGGCCAATTTTATCTGAACCAGACAGGTGTCTTGTTTTTTTCTAAGGAGCCCACCCAACGACTGTTTCATGTGAGCGTGGTTTGCGCCCTTTTCAAGGGGGTCGGTAAAGCGTATATCCTTGATCGCAAGGAATTGTCGGGAAATATTATGGAAAACGTTGAAGATGCATTGCTTTTTTTAAAAAAACATCTCCAGCTACGTTGGGAAATCACCCGTAAAAGCACCCGAAGAAAAGAGCTTCTGGAACTTCCTGAGGTGGCACTGCGTGAAGCCATGGTCAATGCGGTCTGCCATCGGGATTACCTGGAACAGGGTGCCCAGGTAATGGTGGAAATTTTTGATGACCGGGTCGAAATTTACAATCCAGGCGGTCTTCCCAAGGGCCTGTCGGAAAAAGATTTTGGCCGCCGGAGCGTATGCCGCAACCCCAACATTGCAAGCCTTCTGCTGCGGTATGACTATATCGAGAAAATGGGTTCCGGCATTGAACGGATTCATGAAGTCCTTGAAAATCATGCCTGTCCCAAAGTTATTATTGAATATAATACCATGTTTACCCTTGTATTTCCCAGGCCAACCTATAAGTACCCATGCATATGTTTTTCGGTATTCCACAGAGATATATCGTTGATATTTATGGGTTTTATTTTGAGGAATATATACTCGGGTACTTATAACCACCCAGACCCAGGAAGAAACTGGGGAGAAAACTATGGAGAAAACTAGGAGAACACCAGGGAGAAAATCGTGACATTGATCCTGGCTGATCCAAAAATAACAATTGCCCCGCTTACCCCGCCGCTTTTATAACACCCCCATTCATTCTATAGTCCCAGGGTAAACCTGAACTCTGGAGGCTGAAATGGCTAAAAATTCACGAGGCAAAAGACCCTGTTG
>CAYSSE010000074.1:0-16964 GCA_964433355.1 uncultured Desulfocicer sp. | reverse complement strand
CAGCACATCATCGGCCGTTTTTTTGGTGCGTTCAAACATCTCTCTGGCCAGGGTATAGGCATTAACAGCCGATTTGTACCGAACTTTCCATCGCTCCACCGCAGGTTTGCAGATATTGACAATGGTCGCATTACTTTTGCTCTTTTTTAAAAATGCGCCACAAAATTCTTCCACCTCCTGCCACAGGAAAATACCGGCTGCTCGCAGCTTGTCAAACAGATCAAATATCAGATCCGGATTGGAGACATCGTTAAGTTTCGCTGTTTGATAGTAGGGCTGGAAGGCATCCAGAATATCCTGGGGCTCGTTGAAAAATCCAGTACAAAGGTACCGTTGTCAGCCTTTCCCGGATAAATTGGTTCAGACGGGACAGGGTTTGCACGTACTCCACACCGCCCAGTTTTTTATCCACGTACATGGCACATAGCTTAGGCTGGTCAAATTTGTTGGCCACGATCATCACCTGATAATCCCTGGAGTTAAATGCCTTGCGCATGTCACGGCCCTTGAGGTTGGGATTCATATTGTTTTCCTTGAACTTTTCCCCCAGCAGTCCCTCAACATTGGGATCATTCTCCTCAAAGGCCACTTCACCGGAAAACGCTACCATGGCGTGGATTTTTTTATAGCCCTTTTGGTTGATGTACTTATCAAATCCCAGCTTGTAGCGCACCGCTTCCTTGCGGGAGCTGGTTACCACCATGGCTTTGGCCTGGCCCCCAAGCAAGCCCATGACATGTTTTTTTAAATGCTCAATAATCACTTGCTCCTTCTGGGAAATGTTGTAATCGTGCAGGCGCACCCACTGGTTGAGTTTTGTCCGGGCTTTTTTACACTCCACCTCCTGATCCGATTCTTCCATGGCCAATCCCAGGTTATAGGCGACCTTATAAGTACCCGGGCATATATTCTCCAAAATAAAATCCATAAATATCAATGATATATGGCTGTGAAATACCGAAAAACATATGTGTGGGTACTTAGTTGATGTAATTTTTCAGGACATCAAGGATAAAGCCTTCCTCAATGGCCTGGCGCATGCTGTACACATGATAGGCCTCCGGCCTGTTTGTTTTGGAAGGCGCTTCCAAAGGGTTGGGCAGACGCCCGAACAGTTCCAGGGTTTTGGTTTTGGGGGTTGCGGTGAAGGCAAAATAACTCAAATTCCCGGAAGTTCGCCGGGAGGCCACCACGGCATCCAGGATATCATCCGTGGACAGGGTATCCTCTTCATCATCCGCCCGGATTTCCAGCATCAGCACCTCTTTTAACTTCCGGGCTGTGGAACCGATCTGGGAGGAGTGGGCCTCATCGGCAATCACCGCGTAGTGTCGCTCCTTTAAGCTTACGTCATTTTCAATGGCCTGCAACACAAAGGGAAAGGTTTGGATGGTGACAATGATGATGGGCTGGGAGGTTTCCAGGGCGGCGGCAAGTTTTGGGGAAAGATCAGGGTCTCTCGCTTGAATTTGCGACCTTCCCAGTCTTCACACGCTCTAAAAACTTCAGCTCGGGATTGTTGGGGTATAATTTGCGGTATTTTTGCCATTGGGTGTCCTGGGTTTCTTTAACAAATCCCAGGAGATCTTCTTCGTACAGGGCCAGTTTGCGGTTGTATTTTTCCGGGGTGCCCAGGAGCCAGCCGTTGGCGAGCATTTGCTTGATGATTTCGTTTTGAAATACGATTTCCTTAGATTTAGAATCCATAAAATTAACCGTTTTTTTAGTTGATGACGTCCCTTACGGAGTTATCAGAATAGTTAAATATCCTAAATAACTACAATTTAATCTTGAAGGCAGTGTCTGCATAATTTGAAATTAAAAAAACAATTGTCAAATTTTACCACCCAATTATCTCCGCACTGCGGAGACAATTGATATTAATGAGGCGTTTTTTTACAACATCTTTAATTTTGAGGGCTTCCTGTGGAGGAAGGCTTTCAAATCAAAATGCATGTTTTTCTCCTTCACATGTATAAAAAAATTCATTTTTTATACATGTAAGAGGGGCTATGTATAAAAAAAAGGATTTTGTATACATCAAACTGGTAGTAAGAACCTATGTGATCCAACGTTTTTCAAACTTTGTTATGAATTTAGGCTACCCACTTAAGGCGGGACAGCCTTTAAAATCAAGCATCTTAGTATACTTGATTTTAGAGGTTAAAAGCTAATTGTCCACATAAAAAGCCTTGAGAATATCCCGTCTTAAGTGGGTAGCCTGAATTTAAGCCAATAAATATCAAAGACAGTCCACCCAAGATGGCTTATTCTTAAAATCTGATAATGCCCAAACTATAAAATTTTAATCGTCTTCTAAATTCTTAATCAAAAACGATTTCTGAATTGCAGAATTTGGGAAGGTTCAGCTTCTGGATTTTTTCATGTTCGGCCAGCACCGCCGCTTTGGAATCTTCCAGCACCCCTTCCAGGCGGCGCAGGAGAGTGAAGGGCAGAATGATTCGGCCGTATTGACTCTGCTTGAAGTCACCGCGTAACAGATCGGCCAGAGACCAGATATAGGCCGCGAAATTGTTTGTCCTTTGATTCATATATTGCTTGTTCCAATGGTCTTTTTATAATAATGTCTTTAAAGTTCGGCGATTGTGTTTCAATTGAATCGAAAGTACGCCGGGGGAAAGCATATGTCAAGGGAAATGGGGGGAAAAACAGATCCTTTTGAGGTTGAATTCTTTTTGGATGTTAGTTATATATGTCATTAAATGTTAATAAAGTAAAAGAATCATGGGTTTGACATGAAAGATATCAATTCTTCAAAAATATATAACTGTTTTAAAGTAAGGTATTTGAAGAACTTACCCTTTACCAGCATACACCAATGGAAAATTTGGGGGGGGCTGATTCAGCTTGGCATACTTTTATCCATCACAGCCATATTGAGCATGGGATTGATGTATGTTATTAATATGTTTTGGGAACTTTACGCTTATACGCATATGGGGCAGCAGTTTCTTGACATGTATCCCGGTATTTCCCTTGCCCTCTCCGACCTTTTTGACCTTGATGTGGTGACTTTTTCCATGGAAATTACTGTCAGCACGTTTATTTTCTGTCTATTAATCAGCACTGTTTTTCAAATGCTTTATGTTCTTCGATACCTTTATTTGCCAAGAAAAATGTTAGGACGATGTGTTTTGTTCGGGATTCCCTTGGCCTCGGTTCTGGCAAGGTATATACAGAATAGTTATGGTCTGGATTACTGGAATATTGCTTTTGCAGTGGTTTTGTTCCCCACCCTGATTTTGTTTTCAGGCTGTTTTAGATTTTCCCATGAACACATTCCGGAAATTGGTGATATAATAACAAATGTGGTTGACATTGTGAAAAAAATATTTGATTCCACTTAGGAACTTGGACGAAAACAAACTACCAATGTAAACTTATTTATCACGCAATATCAACAGATTAAACTGGGCACGGTGGTAGTTTATACTCGGGCAAGTCCCTTACCTGACGTTGTCAAAGCCCATGAGAAACGTCTGCGCCAAGTGCTGCTTAACCTGCTGGGGAATGCAGTTAGGGAACCAGTCTTAAATAACTTGCCCTTTTCAGAACACACTATCGTTGAAGTGTAGTGTTCCCCCATTTTTAAATGGGGATGTTATTGCGGACTCATTCCTAAACTTATCAAAGAAGGCAGTGTCACATTGGGAGCCAAAAATTTACCAAGAGAGGGAATCACCGAGTGGACGTTAAACTGAGGAGCAGGATGGACAACAAAAACACCACAATTTTGATCATTGATGACAGCAAGACCAACATCGGAATCTTGAGTGCACTCTTGGAGTCCTACGGGTTTCAAACCATTACTGCTCGTAACGGTAAAATGGGCATTCAAGGGGCAATTTTTTCCAAGCCAGATCTCATTCTGCTGGATATCATGATGCCCGGGCTCAACGGTTTTGAGACATGTTCCCGCCTTAAATCTGATGATGGAACAAAGAATATTCCCGTCATTTTCATGACTGCACTGGCCGATATGGAAAGCAAACTTCAAGCTTTTGAGGCTGGCGGGGTAGATTACATCATCAAGCCATTTGAGAAAGCGGAAGTGCTGGTGAGGGTGAAAACCCATTTAACCATTCGCAAGCTCCAACAGGAACTTAAAGCCCGTAATCGAGAATTGGCAGCTTTGGTTCATATCGACGGTCTCACAAAAATTGCCAATCGTCGATACTTTGACCGATACATCCATCAGGAATGGAAAAGAATACGCCGGGAAAAAGGATGTATAGCCTTGCTTTTTATCGATATCGATGAATTTAAACCTTATAATGATTTTTACGGGCATCAGGCCGGGGATGAATGCCTGAAACAAGTGGCCCGGCTCTTTGACCAGGCTTCCCAACGCCCTGCTGATCTGGCGGCACGGTATGGTGGTGAGGAATTTGTTATTCTTTTGCCCGATACCGATAAATCCGGTGCAGAATATATAGCAAAGCAAATTCAGCAATCACTCCGGGAATTAGAAATTCCACATGAGCGATCCACCGTAAGTTCGATGCTCACATGCAGCATGGGCATTGCTTGGTGTATGGTTTCAGATCTGGATTTTTCCCCAGAGTTGTTCATCGGTATGGCCGATGAGGCCATGTACCAAGCCAAAACACAAGGGCGTAATAAATTTATAGTAAGTGAAAAAAAATGTTAGGGAGTTTATAACAAATAATTTACCCGTTTTTACTTAAGACATACCGTAAATAAGTACCCGAGCATATATTCCTCAAAATAAAATCCATAAATATCAATGGAATATGTCTGTGGAATACCGAAAAACATATGTGTGGGTACTTACTGGGCATCAGGTTTGAACGTGGGTAGTTTTATTCTTATGAAGTCCCTTAAGTTATTTTTGAGTGACCCATTAGGTCAGGGAAAAAATATAATGAATCAGAAATCCAATTTTGATGTTTACTTAAATTCAACCTTTTTTATTAACAGTGATTCTCCCCAAATTCAAGAATATTCCCGGGATATCTGTAGTGGTATCAGATCCCAGCGGGAGAGGGCCATGGCCCTCTATTATCGCGTCCGGGACGACATCTGGTACGATCCTTATCATTTTGAAGACAATCAAGATTTTATGCGGGCAAGTGCTGTTCTGAAAAGAAAAGCGGGCTATTGTGTAGCCAAAGCGGTGCTTCTTGCTGCCGTTGCCAGGGCACAATCCATTCCTGCACGCCTGGGGTTTGCCGATGTCCGGAACCATTTGGTAACGAAACAGCTCAAGGCCATGATGGAGACTGATTTGTTTGTGTACCATGGATATGTTGAGCTTTACCTGGATGATAAATGGATCAAGGCAACGCCTGCTTTTAATGGCTCTTTATGTCGCAAATTTAATGTAAAACCCCTTGAGTTTGACGGTATTCATGATTCCATATTTCATGAGTTCGACACCCTGGGACACCGTCATATGGAGTACGTGAATGATCGAGGCATCCATGCGGATCTACCCTTTGATAAAATTCATGAAGCCTTTAAAAAGTATTATCCCAAAATTTTTGAAATGAACCTGCCACAGGAGCCGGATGCGTTTACCCGGGAAGCATCCGTTTAAGGAGTGAATCCGAAATAACATACCCTTTTAAAAAGTTGGGAACACTATCCTTTAACGGTGCATGTTCTAAAAAGGGAATTTTATTTGAGACGGTTCCTAAACAGGGGCCGATCTTGATCATCGGGTTTCAGCTCCTGATTTAATATTTCATAAATCCAACATCACCCATTCAAAATCAAGGGCTTGGTTCTAACGTCGGCCACTTGCAGTCAATGTTTAAATTTACATAAAAATATTAGCTATATTATTAAATAATTATAGCTCAGTGATTTTTTCAATTATCCAAAGTGGCCGATCTTAGAACCAACCCCAAAATCAACAACTTTTAATGGAACGTACGCCGAAGAAATCCCATGTCAAGGGCAATGGCCCATCCTGACAATTTGCGGATTCCCTTATTTCAGCGTGGAAAGAAAACTGGCAAGATTAATTTTCTGATTGATGATCCCCAGTTTTTTACGGATATAATTTCGGTAGGTTTCAACGCTTCGGTGGGAAATATTAAGTACCTTGGCAATTTCCTTTGAGCTGAGACCAGAACGTATCATGTTGCAGATTTCGTTCTCCCGGGGGGTGAGCCTTGGCATTCGCCGGCCTACGTTGCTTCCAAAGGCGGATGTCAACTGTTTCAGGGTATCCTCCAGCAGAGTGAGATAGCCGATATCAATCTGGGAATCGCTGTTTTTCAATTTTTCCACAAGGGGGAGGAGAAACTGATCCACATTGTCCATGACCCTCTCTTCCAGATTCTTTTTTTCCATGAGAACCTGGTTCATGATCTCCCTGAGAGCGATGTTCTTTTCCTTAAGAAGCTGATTTTGATTTTTTAGCTGCTGTTCACTTTCAAACAGCGCTTTTTCAGCTTTTTTTTGTTCGCTGGTGCGCCCCAGACGTTCAGCAATGGCATTGATCAAGGAGCGCTCTTCCTTTAGAAACGGCCCCTCATGGCTGTCTGGCATTTTTTCCAGATAGCAGACACTGATAACACCAATAATATCCCGGTAGGCAATAATATCCGCTGACTGCTTCCAGATGGTATCCTGATAATTATCTGTCTGGTAAATGCTCCCGTGGATAATACACCGGGCACAGGTGATTTCCGGGAATTGCCAGGAGCAGGGGATAAGCGTCATCACCTCCTGATAAATCTCTTCCAGGGAAATATTATCCTGCTCAACGATTTTTGAGATACCGTACAGGCAGTTGATCTCTTTGATTCTTTCGTTCAACTCATGGGCCTGGCGTATGAATTTGGCTTCGGGGCTGTTGTCCATGTCCATAAATCCAGGAACACGTTGAACAGATCCGGACACACGATCCAGGGGACGCTTATGCTTCTGTGTATTTTTGTTCATTTTTATTCCGATTTATTCCGAATCTTTTTCGTTGTCAGACAAGACTCTCTTTGTACCATTGTTCTTTGATGCTTCGTTGTGGGCAGGCCGGGGCCAGCATACGGTCTGCCCGTGGCAGTTATACCAACCCTTGGTCCAGCATGGCATTGACTACCTTGACAAAACCGGCAATGTTGGCACCGGCAACATAATTGCCTGGTTTACCATATTTTTCAGAAGCATCTGTGCAGGAGTGATGAATACTCTTCATGATCCCCTTGAGGCGGGCATCCACCTCTTCCCTGGGCCAGTTGAGCCGCATGCCGTTCTGTGACATCTCCAACCCAGAGACAGCAACACCGCCAGCATTGGCAGCTTTACCCGGTCCATACAGGATCTGGTTGTCCAAAAAGATATCAACAGCATCTGGCATGGACGGCATATTGGCTCCCTCTGCCACCAGGATCACCCCATTTCGGATCAGGTTGGCGGCATCCTTGGCATTGATCTCGTTCTGGGTGGCACTGGGAAATGCACAGTCTGCCTTGTGATCCCACAGGGGATTCATATCCTGGGAGGCATCCCGCTGGGAATAAACAGCTTCGGGATACTTCTCGATATATTCCTTAATCCGCCCCCGTCGAACATTTTTAAGGTGCATGATGAAATCTAATTTATCTTTGTCAATTCCCTGTTCGTCGTAGATATACCCTTCGGAATCTGACAAGGTAACCACTTTTCCGCCCAAATCCAGAATCTTTGCCACCGTGTACTGTGCCACGTTTCCTGAGCCTGAAACCAGACAGGTTTTCCCTTCCAGAGTCTGCTCTCGGGTATTCAGCATTTCCGCCGCAAAGTAAACACAGCCGTATCCCGTGGCCTCGGGCCTGATAAGACTGCCGCCCCAGGCAAGACTTTTTCCTGTCAGAACACCGGTGAATTCGTTACTCAATTTTTTATACATGCCAAACATAAAACCGATTTCCCTGGCACCCACACCGATATCTCCTGCCGGAACATCGGTGTTTGGGCCAATATGACGGAAGAGTTCAGCCATGAAACTCTGACAAAAACGCATGACCTCATTGTCTGATTTCCCCTTGGGATCAAAGTCAGACCCCCCTTTTCCACCGCCCAGGGGCAAAGTGGTCAGGGCATTCTTAAAGACCTGTTCAAAGGCCAGAAATTTTAAGATGCTTAAGTTTACCGAAGGGTGAAAGCGCAGCCCTCCCTTATAAGGACCAATGGCACTGTTCATCTCAATTCTGAATCCACGGTTCACATGGACTTGGCCGGTGTCATCCATCCATGGAACCCGGAACATCAATGTTCTTTCCGGCTCCACCATTCGTTCCATAATCTTGAGTTGGCGGTATTCGGGGTTACGGTCAAGAACCGGCCCAATGGTTTCCATAACCTCAATCACCGCCTGGTGGAACTCTTTTTCGTTGGGGTCTTTTTCCATAATTGTTGTTAAAACATCTGACATTTGGTGTCTCCTCTTTTTTTATTATTCATTGGTTGATAATGACGCATTTAGATTTTTTACCGTTCATTTTAATAAGTATGGGTTCCGACAACCTGATATGGCGTAAATATTTAGTTTCACAGACCGCCTCACATGCGTCAAGCCAATCCCAATTTATGAAATCCGGGTCTGATTTCCGGCCCCTGGTCAGTTCATTCACCGTGATATAGGGAATGCCAAGGGAGGTGATGTTGTGAAAAAAATGAGATCCTTGTGAGGGATCTGCATTTAGCTGCTCGTTTCTGAGTTCAATGACAGCGCCGATACCAGAGATATTATGCCACTTCACCGGTATGCCCAGCCACCGATCCGATCCGCCCCAGCGTCCCGGGCCAATGAGCAGATAAGGGCGGTCTGCTTCAACCAGACCGGCATTGATTCGTGAGATTTCCTCGGCGATGTCAGGGGTTGCAGACACAGAAAAAGCCTGGGGGGTGACATATACGATGTCGGAGATATTTTCCAATATCCCGTTGCCAAGGGCAGTGGACGAATAGCAGAAGGCGGCATCTATATCTTCCTGGGTGATGGTGGTTGTCTGCTGTTTATTGTGATCGGCCATGGGACGTATCTGTAGAAAATAGAAGTCACTGGGCCGTTGATCCGGATAAAGATTAATGGAAAATTCAATTTCAACAGGACCCCCAAAAACTTTGCCCCCAAGTTCAAGAAGATCGCACAGCAGTGGGGAAAGCGGCGGGGTGCTGTATTTTAGAATATGGGCAAAGGTCAACATCTTTGGCCCTTCAACACCCCAGGTGTCACGAATACGGTTTTCCTCCGGGACATAGGTGCTGGACAGAGCCTGTACCGGATAATCGTCCAGGGCTGCGTCCAGGCTGCGTTTTTCAAGATTGGAATACCGACCGAAATTGAGTTCATCGGCATAATCGTTTGTCTTTAACGCATAAAATGTTGTCTGGGCATTCTTTAAGATATCGTCAACCAAAGAAAACTGGGGCAGGATTTGAGGGTTACCCGGAGAAAACCGCAGGCTCTTTTCTCCGTCCACCACGGTTTTTCCAAGCCCCAGGGCAATGTGGGCAATACCATCTTCTGATTTCATGTTGGAAAAGGGATAGTAATTAATGGATTGGGCCACCCCTGATACGGCGGGATAAAAGTAGTCTCCATAGTGCTGGCCTGCAACGGCCTGGACAATCACCGCCATGGAATCATGGAACGGATGGCTGGAGGTGCTCCGGTGGAACGCCTTGGCATCATCGTAGTAGGTGGAGGCAAAAACAAGCTTGATGGCATTGGCCAGGTGGAGGATGCGCATGGACAGATCCGGATGATTGTTGGGAATCTTATACGTTTTATAAAGACCTGCATAGGGTTGAAAATGGGCATCTTCCAATTGGCTGGATGAGCGCACCGCCAGAGGTACCTTTGTCTGAGATAAAAAGACCTTGAGCTGCCGAATCAAGCATGACGGCAATTTGGCACGGAGAAAAACCTCAACCACCTTTTCCACTGGGTGTTTTTGACTTTCAAAATTCTCCAGGTTATTTTGAGTGATGAACGCTTCAAAAACATCCGTACACAAGACCAGGGTTTTTGGTATACGAATCATGAATTTCGGATGCTTCTTATGGAGTTCATCTTCCTGCCCCAAAAGCCCTGACATGAAAGCCAGACCCCGGCCTTTGCCCCCCAGGGAGCCCTGTCCAATTTTGACAAATTCATTGACGTTTGAATCAAAATGATTTTCGTTAAACGTTGACACCAGGCCCTTATGTTGCGATTTCCTCAACTCCTGGATATTGTTTATAACAAACTGCCTGAGTTCATCAGGGCTTTTGAAATCATCACTTTTGCAGGCTCTGAACTTAAGGGCAAGATCAATTTCAGAACGGGCCATGAGCCATGAGGAAAAATGATCCTGGTCGGCATGGTAGATCAGGGATTCATCTGGAATGGTGGGAAGTTTTGTTTCCAACTGCATCAAGTTGGTTGCAATGTCTATGTTGCGGCCGTTGGGCATGCAAAAGACAAAATTACCAAATCCCAGACGGTTCAGGAAAAACATACGGGTTGCATGGAGCAGGTTGGGATGATTCTTGTCCAGAAACAAGGCTGGGATTTGGTCGGCTTTTTTACCATTGCTCTTTTCTGAACTCATTAAAAGCAAGGGGATACCCGGAATTTCACTGCGGATGGTGGAAAAAAGTTTAATGCCCGCTTCCGGATCAAGGCTGCCGTTTTTGGGGAAACGGGTATCTGAGATGACGCACAGCAAAAAATTCTTGTAGCGTTCATACAACTCCAGAGCCTGTTCGTAATTTTTTGCCAGGAGCAATTTGGGCCTTGCACGCATGGTCAGAAGCTTCATGCTGTCATTTAAGTCCATTGCAAGAAGTGCCTGGGTCTGGGTAACAATCTCCTTGTAGATGATGGGCAGCATAAAGGAGTAAAACTCTGGACAATCCTCCACCAGGATGACCACCCTTACATTGGCAAGTTGGGTATCTTTGTCCACATTAATGTGATCTTCAGCATTCTTGATGAGGGTGATGAGAAGGTCGGAGTTCCCTGACCAGATGAAAATGGTGTCAATGCCGCTGTAGCAATGGGAATCATGGCCAGGGGGAAGAGCCCTGATGCTTGGGGAAAGGAGAATGACACTTAGGTTGGGCTGAACAAGCTTAATTTCCCGCCCCAGGGAAAAAACATCCGTTTCCTTGAGGTGGGGCACGATAAGAACCATGTCAAATCGTTTGTTACCCAACAGGCAAAGGGCTTCCTCAGCTGAAGAGGCCCCAGTGATCACAGGAGGGTAACGTAGGTTCAGCCCACTGTATTCATTGATTATCTTTGATGTAAGACTACCATCCTCTTCCATGTTGAACATGTTGTAAGGGCTTGAAATCAAAAGTATTTCTTTAATTTCATACGCCATGATATCTCGATAGGTGTCGGAACCGGCATGAAACTTACTGACACATTCTTTGTTTTTTTCGCTCATCATCATGCGGTGCCTCAGCCAAAAAATTGATTCCTCATGGAAAACCGGAGTCAAGAAAAACAGGGTCACTCAGTCAGGCTTGGCTTATGGGTGTTATTGATCATGATCTATGCAAGTCAGGCCCCCATAAGCCAAGCCTGACCCTTCCCCCAATATTGGTGAAAAAATCAATCATCAAATATCAGGGTAATAATGTATGAAAAATTCACGTAGTAAAGTTTGATATGAGTATCTGATATTAAAATTTTAAGCAACGCGATAAAACCATAGGAGTAATGTGGTATTTTTTTACGCATTTTGTATATGTATCGGTATCTATAACAATGATAACTGTCTGGAATATAAATAATTATTCTGGCTTCTGGAAGAATGGAGCAGGTTGGTATTATTGGAAATTGAGTTTAGTGCGCTTAGGGGATAGATCTTCAAATTTGTCCCCGCCTCCGATGAAGTTCCTTATGAGTTATGCAGGCTTTCACTGTCTGCTTTGATATTTAGATTTTTAAGGTCTGGCCCCTTTGGTTTTTTTTTCCAATACTTCAAGTAGCTGTGCCATGGATTTTTTGGATAAAAATTTCTTAAATTGACTGCGATAATTCTTTGTCAGACTGACCCCCTCAATGAGGACATCAAAGATCTTCCACTCCCCGTCTTTAAAGCTCAGGCGATAATGAATGGGAATGTCATTTTCTTTTGAAATCAATGTGGTTTGAACCTCGGCAATATCATCTGCCAGGGGGACTTCCCTTCCAATCACTATTTTTTCATCCCCATAGGAAAGAATCCGATTCATATAGGTTTTGCCTAACAACAGGCCATAGAGCCTTAAAAAATCCGCCTGCTGTTCCACAGTGATCTGACGCCATTTCCGTCCAAGGGAGTACTCGGATAACAATTGGTAATCAAAAACTGTGTCCATAATTTCCCAGAGTTTTTCTTTTTTGGTTTCCAGAAACTGCTCTTCCTTAAGCCCTGGATCTTTGAGCACCGTTAAAACATCATCCGTTACACGCGACATGGTCTCCACGGCAGTTGCTCCATAAACGGTTGTCACCGAAATGGGCATTAACAAAATCATTCCCAGACATAACATGGTAAAAAATTTCATTGAATTTCCTCTCCCAAATCCATCGCCTCATCTTCGTCAACGGATCCAAATGCATATTTGCCAATAAGATCATTGATATCCACAGGGGATTCCGTATTGATAATAAGATCATTGTGGTTCAGTATTTTTCCAGAACCACCCGGATCAATACTGATAAATTTATCCCCGATCAAGCCCGCTGTTTTAATTGAGGCTATGGCATCGGAATAAATCTGGGTATTCTTTTGGATATTCAGGGTTGCCATGGCCATCTGAACCTCATCATCAATGGTCAGTTCACCCACATGGCCAATCTCAATGCCATACATTTCAATGGGATTTCCTACCCTAAGACCTGTTACAGTGTTAAAACGGGCCTTTAATACGATGAAATTATCATCGAACAAGGAAATATTTCCCAAGCTTACTGTCATATAGACCAGGACAATCAGGCCCACAAAAACAAACATGCCCGCAATGGATTCATATAAGTTCTTTTTCACAGACTACACCTCCCAGCAACACATTGAAAATCCCCGACTTCAAACTGGTTGTTACGAGCCTTTTCCAACACATCGTTAATACCATCCTTGATTGCGATACCTTCGGCAATTCCGGTCATCACTTTTATTCTATACACTGGCGTATCCAATAATTTATTATTATTTTTCTTTATTTTTACATACTCAAATCCATTTTTCATCAAATCAGCAACAAAGGCATCAATTATTTCGCGAGACTCCGTGTAATTGGAAAAGGGAAGGACTGTCATGAAACGGCTGCGCCGCTGACGTGTGGAAAAACCGCCCACAACATCAAAATGTTTGCTGATGATCATTCCCAGCTCCTTGACCAGGGCATGACCCGTTGTATATCCCACGCTTTTACACAAAGTTTCAAAATCAGAAATACTAAAAATAGCAACCACATAGGAGGCTTCTGCCGGTTTTAACCCAAGTGCATTTTTATAACGCATTTTAAAATTACGCTTGGAGTAAATACCCGGCATGTGCTCTTGAAACCCCTCAAGGCTGTGGACAAACTCATCCACATAGGGATGTTCAAAGTCTTCAAAGGCATTGGGGGAGCCCTGGAATACAATCTTGCCCTCATGAAGAACCAAAACCCGATTTGAAATAAACAGCACATCGGGAATATCATGACTGATAATGACTGCGGTGAAATTAAATCTTGTTTTGTAGTCTGCAATCATACTTAAAATGGCATTCCGACGGATGAGATCCTGCCCTGTGGTGGGTTCATCAAAAAGCACAATGGCAGGTTCCGTGATTAAGGCACGACTAAAGGCTACTCGTTTTTGCATCCCCCCAGAAAGCTCAGACGGAAACCGATGGGCCACATCCACAAGATCTGTCTTTTCCAATTTGTCCATGACCCGGCGTTTGATCTCCTCTTTTCTTAATCGGCTAGTCTGCTCCAGGGGAAAGGCTACATTTTCAAAGACGGTCATGGAATCAAACAGGGCATTTCCCTGAAACATGTAACTCATTTGCCCCATATAACTCTGGCGTTGGCCTCTTTTTAAGGTGGCAATGTCTTGCCCTTTGAAAAAAAGAGTTCCACTGTCCGGCTTCATCAAGCCGACGAGATGTTTGAGCATGACACTTTTGCCGGTGCCGCTTTTGCCAATGATGGTGGTAATTTCACCTTCATTCAGCGTAAAATTCACGCCGTCAAGAACTGTTTTCTCCCCAAAACGCTTTACGACATTTTTAAACTCTATTATGGGTACATCCATGTAGCATTACCTTTTACTCGATGATCATTTTTTATAATTGCCACGGGCAGCCGTCAGGGGCTCTGCTGTCGGCACTCCGGTGGTGCATTTTCATCTAAATTTTACATGAGAAAAGAGGTGACAATATAATCTGAAATCAAAATCCAGACACAGGAAACAACCACAGCGGTGGTGGTGGAAAGCCCCACAGCTTTGGCACCGAAACTGTCCTTTCTAAGATGGGTATAAAACCCATTATAGCAACACGCCGTTGAGACAATCAGCGCAAAAACAACAGATTTTATAAACCCGCCGTTAAGATCCACCAGCGTAATACTGGACTGAAGACGATAAAAATAAGCACCGGAATCCAAGCCCATCAGCACCACCCCGGTGATGTAGCCCCCCAGAAATCCAACAAGGTCAAACAGGCCCGTTAAAATAGGAAAACTGATGATGGAAGCCGCAATCCTCGGGCTGACAAGGTAGCGCCGGGGATTGACCCCCATGGTGAACAGCGCGTCGATCTGCTCTGTAATACGCTGTATTCCAATTTCCGTTGTCATGGCAGATCCCGCCCGGGCCGTCACCATGATGGCGGTGAGCACCGGCCCCAGTTCCCGCACAAGGGTCAGGCCAATGGCAGACCCCAACACACCTGTTGAGCCAAACTTGACCAGGGTGTAATAAAGTTGAAGCCCCAGAACCATTCCGGTGAACAGCCCCACCAGCATAACAATGGAAATGGATCTTACGCCAATATAGTATACATGTCGTAAAATATTTTGAAGCTGTTTTTTGGCAAAAATACCCACCACGGAAAAAACCAGAAAAGCTGATATTTTCCCCAGGGATTGGATAAACTCAATGAATCTTTTGCCAAGTGAGTTTAAAAAAGCCATAACAGAATTGTGCATAAAACCATTTTTCATAAAAAGCTCATCCAAGCTATTTAGGAATGAGTTTTAAATAAGTTACCCATTTGTGCGCTTAGTGTGCGCTTAGGGGACAGATTTTTAAATCTGTCCCCACCTCGAAATGGAAAAATTATTTCGGACTCATTCCTTAACCGTTGATGGAAGGATCATAATGCCGGATATCTGACACATGAAACTGAAAAATCTCAAATTTATTTCCGCTGAAATGCCTGCAATTTTACACAGAATCCTTTTTTTGTCAAAAAAATGAAAATAGAAATATTAAGATCTGCCCAGAATGGTGAATAGGTATTTGCCTGAATATGGTACCTATGATTTTAATCAGTAGTTGTATGAATTATCGCTGGACAGATGTTTGAGAAGCGGGGTATTGTCAATGATTGACCGTCATGAATTTACTCAAGAGTCCTAAGTTCTCATAACTCATTGAAATCATTAAGGTCTATAAAATCAAATTTTAAGGCAAAAGATCAATAATTTCAAGAGTTTAGCAAACCTCCATGCACAACGTGCATAGAACTTAGGACTGACGATGAATTTAAGTGTCCGGTTTTAACCTCAAGCACTTGGGCGATGGGCCAAAGTAAATATTCGGGTTGGTAATGTAAATGTTTGGCCAGTGCCCCATATTCGCGTATTTGGGACTGCGTAGCATACTAATGCTATGTGAGCAGGTCAAAAAGGGTAAATATGGGGTGCTGGCCGAATATTTATGGGCCAAAAGCAGACCCAAAGGAAAGCATCCACAATCACCAACCATCTTAAGGATATCCATGGAAGAAAAAAAATATGTCATCACAATGCTGGTGGAAAATGAACCCGGTGTTACAGCAAGGGTTACAGGATTATTTGCCGGAAGAGGCTACAACATTGAAACCATCTGCGGCGCTCCTACAGCCAACCCCAAAATGTCCAGAATCACCATTTCCACCCGGGCAGAGCCCCATCAACTGGCACAATGCATGAAACAGATTGAACGGCTCACCAATGTAATCAAATTAAGAGATATGACCGGAAAAGATGCGGTGAAAAGGGAACTTGCCTTAATCTGCGTTAAGGCGCTTCCGGAAAAACGAACGGAAATATTGTGCCTTGTCGAAGCTTACCACGCCAAAATAGTTGACATCGGCAGCGAAAGTCTCACCATGGAGGTAACGGGCAAAGCCTTTGCCATTGATGAACTGCTTGCCCTTCTGGAACCCTTTGGGGTTCAGAAACTGTCAAGATCCGGTCTCCTTGCCCTTTCCAGAGAATCTTAAGGAATGAGTCCGAAATAACATACCCATTTAAAAATTAGGGATACACGTCCCTTCAACGGTAGAGTGTTCTGAAATGGGCAAGTTATTTAAGACCGGTTCCTAAACTTAAAATACTTGCCCCATTTTTATAAATTGAGGATACTTCATGTCCCCCCAAAAGGAGCACTAAACAGCAGCAGGATCTTTCCTAAAAAGACAAAACAAAGCCCATAAACTTAACTTACCCTCAAGGTTTTACAGCCATGGGAATGCCTGCAACCACAAGGGTAACCCGATCCGAAGCGGCAGCCACCTTTTGATTCACAAACCCTGCCATATCCCGGAATTTTCTTGCCAGGGCATTTTCCGGAACAATACCTGACCCCACTTCGTTGGAAACCATTATCACAGGGCAGGCTGTCTTTTTCAATACCTGTGTGAGTAACTCTGTTTTTTTAAAAATTTTCTGGAAATCAAATTCATTAAACATAAGATTGGATACCCATAAGGTAAGACAATCCACCAAAATCACATCCACATCCGGGGCCAGGA
>CAYSSE010000073.1:5002-17010 GCA_964433355.1 uncultured Desulfocicer sp. | reverse complement strand
TCAATGCCCTGGTAGACATCCCCTTTAAAGGCCAGCAGGGCCTGGCGTGAATTTTCCGGGGTAAAGGGCATGTGAAAAGTTTGGTATCGGTGGTGGTTAAGGGCTGATAATTTGGGACTGATTTTCATCAATGATTCCAGATCAGCCTGGGACAGGGTTTTCATGTGATCCACCAATTCCTGGGTTTGGGATGAGAAAACATGAATGGTGTGGTGTGGATGGGGGGTGCAATTAAAATCCAATGTTTTAGATGGTGAAATAATACAGATCATGGTCAAGCCCTCCTTTTTGGGAGTCAATGTAACGAAATCTTTGTGAAAAGACAAGTTGGATTGTTGAACAAGCCCGGTGGAATTGAAATTTTGAACAGCTCGTGAGTAGGTATCAATTATTTTAGGGAGTTCATGGAAAATAATATACCCAGTATGAATAAGTGTCATCCTACTACCAGAGGGGCGCACGTAACGGTGGGTGTTTTTTATTCTAATGAACTCCCTTATGCTCTTTTCCCTTAGAGTTTTAATGTTTGCTGATGTTGTTCGTAAAGTTTGTTGAAACGATTTACTTCTGATTGTTTCATGGTATACTCCTCCTGAAATGAAAGTGGTTGTGAAATGTTTCATGATGAACACTCGTGAAAAATATCAAGCAAATCAAGGGAAAAGATCCGGCAAAAGTCAGAATCGTAATGGAATTAGGAAAATAAAATGAAATGTTTGACCGATGATGAACTGTTGTACAGAAGAAAAACTCAAAGCACATAACCGTAGGTCTGTAGATGTAACGTCCTCTGCCACCCATGGGATAGGTCAGCCCTATCCTTTGGCGGCCGTTCATCAGATTGTCTATAATGCGGTTCTGCACAGAACATATAAAAAGACAAATGCCCCTATACGGGTTTATTGGTTTAATGATCGGATAGAGATCACAAGCCCAGGAGGCCCGTACGGAAATGTAACCGTAGAAAATTTTGGACAACCTGGTGTGACAGATTATCGAAATCCCAATATCGGAGATATTTTAAAGACCTTCGGGTATGTACAGACCTTTGGTAGAGGGATTGAAATTGCTCGCAGAAAACTTCAGGAAAACCAAAACCCTGAACTGGAATTTGATGTCAATCAGAGTACGGTTCAATGCATCATAAGGAGGAAATCATGAGTACGCCGATTTTAACGTTTTTTAACAACAAAGGCGGAGTCGGAAAAACCTCTCTGGTTTATCATTTGGCCTGGATGTATGCATCCTTAAGGAAACGGGTGGTTGTCGTCGATATAGATCCCCAGGCCAATCTAACTGCGGCCTTTTTGACCGAAGATCAGATCGAAAAATTGTGGTGTGAGCAGCAATCGGGTTGTACAATTTATCAATGCGTAAAACCGCTGACCGGAGTAGGGGATCTTCTTGAACCAAAGTTGCAGAACATTACCGCAGATCTGTATCTTATCCCCGGTGATGTGGATTTGTCAGGTTTTGAAGATGCTTTGTCAAATGAATGGCCTAACAGCATGGGAGATAACAATCTTTACCGACCCATGCGTATTCTCAGTTCATTCTGGCAGGTAATGCAAAAAGCCGCAGCAAAAGTTCAGGCTGACATCATCCTGGTGGATATCGGCCCTAATCTGGGGGCCATCAATCGTTCTGTCCTGCTGGCCACTGATTACGTTGCCATCCCCCTTGGTTCGGATTTGTTTTCATTGCAAGGCTTGAAAAATCTGGGTCCGACATTAAAACGCTGGAAACGCCTCTGGAATAAACGCCTGGATAACTGGGCAGATAACCCTGACCATCAAAATTATCCTGATTTTATTCTGCCCAAAGGGACAATGAAGCCTGTGGGGTACTTATGTCAACAGCACAGCGTCCGGCTTGATCGTCCGGTTAAAGCTTATGATAAATGGATTCAGCGGATTCCTCAAGTATACCGGGAATCTGTTATGAATGAAGAGTTAAAGGAAAAATTTAAACAAGAAAATGATCCGTATTGTCTGGCAACAATTAAGCACTACCGAAGCCTTGTTCCCATGGCACAAGAGCACCGTAAACCGATTTTCAGGTTAACTTCAGCCGATGGAGCCATTGGCAGTCATGCCAATGCCGTGACAGATGCCCGCAAGGATTTTAAATTGTTGGCCGAAAAAATCGCATCTGAAATTAACATTGCTCTATAAATCATGGATTCGTTGAAAGGATATTCACATGGGCAAGCAAAAGAGCCTGTTTAAAACAAAGGTAGTTCCGGGGAAACCGGGTACCGGTAATATGTTTGATGAAGAGTTCACATATGATGATGGGCCAGTTACTTGTCTTGGGATTGAATTTGAGAATGACGAAGCCCGTAGAAATCATTTTACAGAACTTCTCCGTCAGAAGTTAAAAGATCCGGAATTCAGGAAGATTGAGGGTTTTTCCATTGGTGAAGATGAGGATATTCTTACCTTAAATGATCCGCTATACTATACAGCTTGTCCGAATCCCTGGATTAAAGATTTTATAGATGAGTGGGAGGCTGTAATAGCAGATAAACCGGAAGACTATCATTACCAAAGAGAACCATTTGCGGCAGATGTTAGTGAAGGAAAGTATAAATCCTTCGCTCCCTGATGAAGATGGCACCAAACAATCAATATATCATGGCCACGCATTCTGAGGATGTTATGGATTCTGTGGACGAGGATAGACGTGTCCTGTTGACCAAATAATTAGGAGATTGCTGAATGGTAAGCAAAGATCTATTAAAAATAGAGGCTGAAGTTCAATCTTATGATTTTATTGAACTTAAAAATTTAATTAGGTCAAGGGTTGGTGGATATGCGGATTAATATTGGTACAATTAAAAGTAACTACTGCGGTTTTGACAATATTGCCAATATCGCAAAGCAGACTAATGAATTGTTTCTGGATTCTGTTGAATTGAATTTATCACTCTGTAATTTCTTTGAAGCAAATATGGCAGCTCCATTGTATTCTGTCGTTTCACGACTTCGTGACGATCTTAATGATGTCTCAATTGCAAATATGCTGGCAGGTGTAAATAAAATCCTCAGAAAAAATCAGTTTTTGACGGTATTTAACCAGTCTGAATTAACGGATACGAATCAGACAACATTACCGTTCAAAATTTTAAAATTAAATGCGGGTGATCAGTTCAGTGACTACCTTGATACCTATATGAGAGGAAAAGGTATTCCTGTAATGTCAGAAGGTTTAGCCAAACGGTTCCGCCAGAGTCTGTTTGAAATTTTTCTCAACGCATCAATCCATTCGGATTCAAAATCAGGGGTTTTTGTCTGCGGACAGTTTTATCCGCAAAAGCATAGAATGGATTTTACAATCGCCGATGCGGGGATCGGAATTCGTGAAAATGTTCGTAAATACACAGGTAAAAAAAAATTGAATTCCTGTAAAGCCATTGAATGGGCAATGACTGAGGGAAATACAACAAAAACCGGAAGGCAGCCTGGTGGGCTTGGGTTAAAACTGATCAAAGATTTTATTCATCTGAACAAAGGAAAGATACAAATCGTGTCCAGATACGGATACTTTGAGTTTTCAGCAAACGGTGAGTCAATACAGAAAATGAATAATGACTTTCCGGGAACCTGTATTAATATTGAAATAAACACCGAAGATAGGAGCAGTTATTGTCTAAAGTCTGAATTGACCAGTGAAGATATCTTCTAATTTTGAGGGACTACTTATGAACGATCAAATAACAATAAAAATCACAGATCTGATTGGCAATAAACTTTGCATTTCTGCCGAAGATGGGCAGAAAGTCTATGATAAAATTGAACAATTAATCCGAAGTGAAAAAAATATTACAATTTCTTTTAATAACGTGACCATGTTGATATCTCTTTTTCTCAATGTGGCAATTGGTCAGCTTTACGGTTCTTTTGGTGAAGATGCTATACGTAATCAATTAAAAGTTGAAGGGCTTTCATCAGATGACATGGAACTACTCAAGCATGTTGTCGATAATGCCAAAAAGTATTATTCAAATCAAAGATCTTACGATGACGCTTGGCTGGAGGAAGATGATCATGAAGAATAAAGCCTACGATCTTTCTTCCTATTCTTTCAAATTGGGTGAGCAAGTTCTTGTTGATACCAACATCTGGCTCTATCTGTTCCCTGCGCCCGGAAATCCATCACAACGATTCGCCAGTCAATATTCAACGGCTTTTTCTAACCTCGTTACTGCACAAGCTCAACCAGTTCTTGATCCAATGGTGTTAAGTGAATACTTGAATCGCTATATAAGAATTGAGTGGGGCGGGAATTATAAATCACAATATCCTAAATTTAAAGATTTTAGAAATTCTCAGGGATTTTCAGCAATAGCATCATCGGCAGAGGTGTTTGCCAAAAGAATTGTGGCTTTTTGTAAAATTCACTCTATTCCAGCCAATGAACTAAACTTGAATCAGGCTTTGGCCGATTTTTCGACCGGACAAGTGGATTTTAACGACGCAATTCTTATTGATATTTGTAAAAAGAAAAACCTGAAATTAATGACCAACGATGGCGACTTTCAAGCGGGCGGCATTGAAGTTTTGACTACAAATCCACGGCTTTTAAGAGCATGTCCATGAATTATCTGCTTTATGGGAAAGATCTATTGACTAAGTCAATGTCGGATTGCAAGCAACTTAGTCACAGATTTTTGACTATGTCCATGGGAATTGGTGGCTATGAATAACACATGGCAATACAGCACCTCCCATAACCGTACCTGCAAGATCATTAGAATGCCGATGTTGAGAAAACGATATCTCACTGTTTTTATCAGCAATGACGGTAAATTGTTTTTACCCACAGCAAGGCACATATGGGATTCAATGCAGGCAACGGATCCCCAATTTTATGGTATGACAGAACTTGATGAGTCTATAAAAATAGTTAATTCACTCCATCATGAAGCTGAAAAAGCGGGCCAGGTGTTATTCGAAGAGCTAAAAACAAATCATGACTTATCAGTTTTGCGGGAAGAAAACCGTGGGTTAATTGCATTCGCTGCAAGGAGAAAAACAATAGAAAAGGTCGGACTTCCTGAAGTTAGACAATATCCTCTGAACCGGTGTGAAGAAACACTTGAGCAAGAATACCATTTTTCAGTCATGGAATTTGGAGGAGATTGTCTTTAAAGAAGATTCATTTTACACTTTTCTTGATGAGCGCTGGCCTATATTTATAGACCAGATCTCTATAATGGGCGTCATCAAAGAAAGTAGATCAGACTTTGGATTAAAGTATCCTGATTTAACATATGGGGGACCTGAACTTTTACCGTTTGGCCATCAGGATATAAAGATTTATATAGACAACCTGTTTCTTGAAGGAAAGCTCACCCCTATTGAAAATAAAAAACTGGATGCGAATGCTGATTCATGGGTTAATGTTGGAATCAAGAGACCTGATATAGATCATACTTTCCGTATTTCAGGGTTGTTTAAACTCTTAAAGGATACTTTCCCGATCCATGTAGACTCATATTCAAAATGGATTAATTTCGCTTAGAGATTTAAGGTTTGCTGATGTTGTGCGTAAAGTTTGTTGAAACGATTTACTTCTGATTGTTTCATGGTATACTCCTCTTGAAATGAAGGTGATTGTGACCTCATCAATTGGTATCGGGAAACGTATAGAAGGGGCAGGACAGGCATGAAATGTGGAGAACTAATAACAGGCGACCTGTCACAAGTCACAAGGATAGGAGGTGAATAATGGCAGCACATAATGACAACTTCCCCCAGGGCAGCCGCTGGTTGCGGGCTGATTTTCATCTTCATACTAAGGCTGACAAGGAATTCTCCTTTACCGGTGAAGCCAATTATTACTGTTCGGATTACGTCCAGGACTTGAAGGATGCTGGTATTGATGTGGGTGTGATTACAAATCACAATAAATTTGACTTTCATGAGTTCAAGGCATTGAAAAAAACTGCCGGGAAAAAAGGAATTTTTCTTTTACCCGGTGTTGAATTATCAGTGAATGATGGTGCCAATGGCGTACACACCCTCGTTGTATTCAGTGGGCAATGGGTAGAGAACGGAAACGATTATATTTCACCATTTATAACAACCATGTTTCCCGGAAAGGCCGCATCTGAATATCAGAATGAGAATAGCAGAAGTGATAAGAATATACTCCAGGTGATAGAAGAACTTGAAAAAACAGCACGTGATTATTTTGTTGTTTTTGCCCATGTGGAACAAAAAAGTGGGCTTTGGAAGGAAATGTCTGGAGGTAAGCTTGGTGATATTTCAGGAAACAGGTATGACATTGTCCGAAAACGAACCCTTGGTTTTCAGAAAGTTCGTACCCGTGATGACAGATCTAAAGTTAAAAGTTTGCTGAAAGGTTGGTATCCTGCCGAAGTTGAAGGCTCAGATTGCAAAAAAACAGAGGATATTGGTAACGGCGAAAAATGTTTTGTCAAATTGGGTGCTTTTTCCTTTGATGCCGTAAAGTTTGCTTTAATTGATCACCAGAGCCGGATAAGAACAGACTTAAAAAAAATTCAGCATTCCCATATTAAAAATATTCGTTTTGAAGGGGGGACTTTATCAGGTAAAACGCTATCCTTTTCTCCTGAACTGAACACATTGATTGGTATCCGGGGAAGCGGTAAATCTTCTATCCTGGAGGTGATACGATATGTTCTGGATATTCCGTTTGGAGAGAAATCCGGTGATACCGCGTATAAACAGGCGTTAGTCGGGTTTACCATGGGAAGCGGTGGCAAAGTTGAAATTGAGGCAGTTGACCGCTATGGCCAGGATTATACGATTCGTCGGGTATGGAAGGAAAACTATTCGGAGGTGTTAATTGATGGTATCTTGCAGCCTGGGGTTTCAATCAGGGAAACGATTGTTCATAAACCTATCTATTTTGGACAAAAAGACCTTTCAAGCACCGGTGAGGGTTTTGAAAAGGATTTGGTAGATAAACTATTGGGCTCAAAACTTGATCATATCCGTAGCAGTATTGATGCACAAAAAGCGAAGGTAGGCGAAGCTGTTGATAGATTATTGAAAGTTGAAGAGGGTAGGGATCAGATAAAAGAACAGGAAGAGGTGAAGCAGGATACTGAGCATCAACTAAAGTTTTATGCAGACCATGGTATTGAAGCAAAATTTCAAAAACGACTGGACTTTGATCGTGATATTCGCACCATGAAAAAAGGGGTTGAGATCACGGATGCTTTAATTTCCGATTTGAAAGAAGTCCTGGCGACGCACGAGGATGATATACGAAATTTTACAGGATATACTTCACAACACAATCCAGATCTATTTGACCAATTTTATAAAGGCTATACAGATGTTGTAAAGGTGATTGACACATTAAAAACAACGGTTACCTCCCTTTTAACGAGTAAAACAACCCTCACCGGGAAACAATCTGAGTTGGCCCAGATCAGAAAGGGGATGGTGGAAGAGTTTGCACAGATTGAGCGGAAACTGTCTGAGGAGCTAAAAACCAGTGGATCTCAAAATATCAGCTCAGATGAATTTTTGAATCTAAAGAAAAAACTCACAACTGCGAACCAGTTGTTATCTGAACTGAAGAAACAGGGGAAACAAAAAACAGCTCTGAAGGATGCGTTGTTCACTGAACTGCACAAATTAAATGACTTGTGGCACAGTGAGTTTCAAATGATAAAAGAAGAACTGGATAAGGTTGGATTAAACAGTTCGTCTCTTTCCATTGCATCCGGCTATAAAGAAGACAAGTTCGCTTTTTTGGATTTTATGAATGAGATGTTTAAAGGAAGCGGGATCAGGAAAACAACCTATCAGAAAATCGTGAATGAATACTCAGATTTCATATCCATATTTAAAGATTTTCAAAACGCAAGCAGCTTGTTTGGAAGTAACCCTCAAATTTTCACAAGTTTGTTTATAAAAAATCTTAAACATCTTCTGATCTATCAGACACCCAATAAATTCACCATTCATTACAGAGGAAAAGAGCTTGCCCATCACTCCCTGGGGCAAAGGGCATCTGCCCTGATTTTATTTATACTCAGTCAAAAAGAAAATGATGTCATTATTATTGACCAGCCTGAAGACGACCTGGATAACCAGACCATTTATGAAGATGTGATTAAACTTATCCGTCAAATGAAACCGGAAGTTCAGTTTATATTCGCCACACACAATCCGAATATTCCTGTTTTAGGTGATGCTGAACAGGTACATGCGTGTTCATTTATGGATGACAGCGTAACAGTACAGACTGGTAGTGTTGATGACGGAGCCACTCAGAGAACCATTGTAGATATTATGGAAGGCGGTCAAGAGGCATTTAACAGGCGTAAGGAGATTTATCAGATATGGAGACCATAGAACTCTTACAAATCCTGGCAAAAGGTGAAGACAGCCTGAATCAGTTTAAAAAGAATGTAACTAATCCTGATTCCATGGCGGCAGAAATTGTTGCTTTTTGTAATGAACAGGGAGGCACTATTTATATAGGAGTGGATGATGATGGTAGCGTTTCAGGCTTGTCCAGCGGAGATATACAACGATTGAATCAGCTTATTTCCAATGTTGCAAGTCAACATATCATTCCGGCTGTTAACCCCATGACCCAAAATATATTAATTGATGATAAGTTGATACTTGTTCTTAAGATACCTAAGGGGATGAATAAGCCATATCACGATAAAAATGGCATCTTCTGGGTTAAAAGCGGTTCTGATAAAAGAAAAGCAACATCAAGGGAAGAGATTCAGAGATTGTTTCAGTCTTCCGGTTTGGTGCATGCGGATGAAAGTCCGGCCAATGCTTTAACGATTATTGATCTTGATATGGATTATTTCCGTAATTTTTTTCAGAAACGTTACGGTGAGACTTTGGAGGAACAATCGCTTTCTTTGGTTCAAACCATTACGAATATGAATCTGGGCAACGAAGGAGAACTCAATCTGACTGGCGCTTTGCTTTTCAGTAAAAACCCCTCAAGCCGTTTACCCTCTTTTATCGTTAAGGCCGGTGCTTTTCCGGGGGAAAAGATCACAACAGATACATACATAGACAGTCGAGATATTAAGGGGAAAATGTCCGATATTTTTCAGCAGACCATGAATTTTGTTTTTTCGAATATAAAGCATATTCAGGGTGATCAGTCGATAAACAGTCCAGGACAGTACGAAATACCTCGAATTGTACTGGAAGAACTTATTGTAAATGCATTGGTTCATCGTGATTATTTTATATCTGCACCTATTCGGGTTTTTGTTTTTTCCAACCGGATTGAAATTATCAGCCCAGGTCACTTGCCCAATAACCTGACGTTGGAGAATATTAAGGCGGGAAATTCAAATTCCCGCAACCCGGTTTTAGCATCATTTGCAAATCAAATTTTACCATACAGAGGTTACGGGTCGGGAATTTTAAGGGCTCTTGAAAATTATTCAGCTATCAATTTTGAGGATGACCGTGACGGGAATCTTTTCCGGGTAACCATTGAACGAGCGAAACATGAATGATTTTTGGCAGATGACAAAATCCTTTCCCATAGATGAAATATTACCGGAAATCAACAAAACCCTGACCCATCACAATGGGCTGGTGATCCAGGCCCCCCCCGGTGCTGGCAAAACCACCCAGGTTCCCCTGGCGCTTCTGGATGCCCCTTGGCTTGGCAGCAAAAACATCATGATGTTGGAACCCCGCAGGGTGGCCGTACGATCTGCTGCACGCTACATGGCTTCTCTCCTGGGGGAAAGGGTGGGAGAACGTGTGGGATATCAGATCCGCATGGAGCGCAAGATGTCACAGGCCACCCGCATCGAGGTGGTCACCGAAGGAATTCTAACGGCACGCCTTCAGTCAGACCCCTCCCTTGCGGGAATCGGGGTGGTGATTTTTGATGAGTTCCATGAGCGCAATTTAAACAGTGATCTCGGCCTTGCCCTGTGTCTGGAAATTCAAGAGGCCCTGCGGGAAGATTTAAAGATATTGGTCATGTCCGCCACCCTGGATCCGGAACCCGTGGCCGCCATGATGGGCAATGCCCCCACCCTCATCTCCCAGGGACGATCCTGGCCTGTGAAGACCCATTACCTGGATCCTGCTGCATTTTTTAGCAGATCTGGCGGTAGATTCAGTGGCAATTCTGAATATCAGGAAAGAATTGCCCTGGAAAAAGCCTGTGTATCAGCCATCAGACAGGCATTGGAACAGGAACAAGGGGATATTCTGGTGTTTCTCCCGGGAATGCGTGAAATCCGAAGTATGGAAAAACGCATTAAGGTAAGTCTTTCAGATATCCTCACCCCCGGCATTGACCTTCTACCCCTCCATGGCAGCCTTTCCCCCCGGGATCAGGATCGTGCCATTTTGGGGACAGATTTTAAATCTGTCCCAGGGGGTCATCGAAAAATAGTGCTGTCCACAGCCATTGCCGAGACATCCATCACCATGGAGGGGGTCAGTATTGTCATTGACATGGGATTGATGCGAATGTCCAGATTTTATCCCGGCAGGGGCATGGATCGCCTGGAAACCGTGGTGGCCCCCATTTCCTCTGTGGATCAGCGACGGGGAAGGGCAGGGCGTACCGGGCCGGGAACCTGTTTTAGACTGTGGTCCCAGACAAGTCATGCCCAGCGGCTGCCCTTTCCAGCCCCGGAGATCAGCCAAACCGATCTGGCTGACATGGTATTGCAACTGGCCCTGTGGGGGGTTAAAAAGCCTTCCGAATTGAAGTGGCTGGATCTTCCCCCGGAAAGCACCTTTTCCCAGGCAAGGGATCTGTTGATCCGTCTTGGGGCATTGGATAAGACGGGACGTATAACCCCCCATGGAAAAACCCTGTCCCATCTGGGGATTCATCCCCGCCTGGGCCACATGATCTGTCGGGGAAAGGCCATGGGTCAGGGGATGATGGCTTGCCAAATGGCAGCACTGCTGCAAGACCGGGATATTGTAAATTTCACCCACGGCCCCCGGGATGCGGATATCACCCTTCGTTTGGAAATACTTTATGCCCATGCCAAGAATGGTCATGCAGGCAAAAATGGCATGTCCATTAATACCAGGGCCGTGGATCAGGTAATACGCACAGCCCAACACCTGGCCCGTAAAATAAAAATTACTGGAAATAAAATGTCAAATGCCCTTGTTGATCTTTCCCAGGCAGGGTCATTGCTTTCCTTTGCCTTTCCGGAACGTATTGCCATGGCAAGACCAGGACAACGGGGTCTTTTTTTGATGGCATCCGGCGCCGGGGCAAAGATGCACACTGAAGATCCGCTGGCAGGTGCTTCCTTTATTGTTGCTGCACAATTAGATGGCCAGGGAAATAATGCCATGGTTTTTCTGGGAGCACCCCATGATGTAACGGGTGTGGAAAGGGATTTCAGTGAAAACATTGTTGATAAAGAGGTCATTGCCTGGGATGAAAGCACAAAATCGGTGAAGGCGTATCAAGAACGCAGATATGGGGCGTTGCTGCTTTCTACATCCATGCTGAGAAAGGTGGATACCCACAAGATGACCCTGGCCATGGTTGAAGGCATCCGCACAGAGGGACTCTCCATTCTTCCCTGGACAAAACCACTGAGAACCTGGCAGGCCCGGGTGTGTTTTCTTTTGGCCACGGGCAATTACCCCAATTTTCCGCGCCTGGACGATGCCTTTCTTTTGAACACGCTTGAATCCTGGCTGTTGCCTTTTCTCACAGGGATATCCTCGGCCGGAGCCCTGAAGCGTGTTGACCTGACATCGGCCCTGGAATCCCAGTTGACCTGGAAGCAGCGTCGACAAATCCATCAGGATGCCCCCACTCATATCACCGTGCCCAGTGGCTCCCGCATTCCCCTGGTCTATGGTGATACCTGCATTTCCCCGGCAAAAATAAACACCCCTGACCCCCCACCGGATAAAGGCAAACACTCTGGATCAAAATCTGGATCAAAAAATAGTGTGAACACATCTCCAGACAAAAAAGAAATATCGGATGGCCCAATTTTACCCGTGAGACTTCAG
>CAYSSE010000073.1:0-4902 GCA_964433355.1 uncultured Desulfocicer sp. | reverse complement strand
ATCTCCAGACAAAAAAGAAATATCGGATGGCCCAATTTTACCCGTGAGACTTCAGGAGATGTTTGGATGCACAGATACCCCCACCATTGCAAAGGGATCGGTGGCTGTGACCCTTCACCTGCTTTCTCCTGCCGGACGGCCTGTGCAGATTACCCGGGATCTGAAAAGCTTCTGGGAGAACACCTACATTGATGTGAAAAAAGATCTAAAGGGTCGGTATCCCCGGCATTATTGGCCGGATAATCCCCTGGAGGCCCAGCCCACCCGTCGGGCAAAGCCCAAACCTTCAAGCTCCAAGGAGGCAAGATGACATCGGAAATAGTCTGGAAAATAGTGGTGATGGATGACGAGCCTGATATTCTGGAGGTGATTTCCATTGTGCTCCAGGATCAAGGGTATCACGTGGGTACCGCCGCCAATGGCCGTGAGGGCATTGAGTTATGTGCCCGGATGCATCCACAAATTGTCCTCACTGACGTCAGAATGCCGGAAATGGATGGACTGGAAGCCCTTGCCTCTTTAAAAGAGACCTTTGATGACATTGAGGTGATTGTCATGACCGCCTTTGGAGAGCTGGAATATGCCATCAAAGCCCTTCATCTGGATGCTTCGGATTTTATCACCAAGCCAGTTGATGATGTCACCCTTCATCTTGCCCTGAAACGGGCCAGGGAGCGATATACATCCAGAAAGAAATTAAAAGAGTACACTGCCTTTCTGGAGCAGGCCAATATTACCCAGGCAAAATTGCTCCACCGGGATAAAATGATTTCCCTTGGCAGATTGTCCGCTGGCGTGGTTCATGAAATAAACAATCCCTTGGCAGGTATTCTCAACTATGCCCGATTGATGAAGCGCATCCTTGAAAAAGGGGCACTGGGTGAAGAGCGGCAGGAAAAATTTTCCCGCTATCTCACCCTCATGGAATCAGAATCCCATCGTATTTCCCAAATTGTCTCCAGTCTTTTGACCTTTTCAAGAAAGTCTGAACCCACACGGGAAGTTGTCTCTGTTCCAGACCTTATTCATAAATGTATTCTGCTCAGCCAGCACCGCATGCTCCTTGCCAACATTGAACTTCACCAGGATATCCCAACAGACATTCCCCCCATCCAGGGGGATGCCAACCACCTCCAGCAATGTCTCATTAACCTGATTTTCAACGCCATGGATGCCATGGATCAGGGGGGACGGATGGACATCCGTGCCGGGTATAATCGCCTTGAAAAAACCGTTTTCATCCAGGTAAAAGACACCGGCCACGGCATAACAGCGGAAAACAGACAGCGAATATTTGAACCCTTTTTCACCACCAAAGATCAGGGCTATGGCGTGGGGTTGGGGTTGTCTATTTTATTTGGCATCGTGGAGGCCCATGGCGGAAGCGTGGGGGTGGAATCAACTCCGGGGAAAGGAACCGCATTTACCCTTCATTTGCCGCTTACCGGCGCAAAGAGGATTTAAAAAATGGATATGAAACTTTACCAGCAATGGCTTCATATTTTGGATCATCTTAATATAGGTGTGTTTCTCGTTGATGCCCACCGTCGAATCAGGCAGTTTAACACCAGCGCAAAAATCCTTGTGGGACTGGAGGAGCATGAGATCCAGGGGGGGGATTGCCAGGAGATTTTTTGTGGTATTCCCTGTTTTTCCACGTGTCCCTTTCATGAAAAGGGAACCGCTGAGATCCGGGACATGGACATTGAACTCCTTGATGAAGACAATGGAAAACATCGGGTCACCCGGGTGGGGGCTCCGCTTTTAGATGCCCAAGGCAATGTTAAGGGATGTGTGTCTGTCCTCCAGGATCATGCGCCTTACTCAGAGTTGGTAAACCGCATCAATTACGAAGAGCAGAGTCTTAAAATTATTCTGGACAGCCTGAACATGGGGATCTTCACCGTGAACCGCAATGGGTTGATCACCTTTTTCAATCGCACTGCAGAAAAAATATCCGGTTATAACCGGATGAACCTCCTGGGCAAGGAAAGCTGTACGCTGTTTGGTCACCGGGATAAAAAAGGAAAGGGACTGATTCGCCAGGCCATCAAAAAAGGTGTCCCCGTCAGTGGCATCAAAGGAACCCTGCTCAATTCTGAAGATGAAAAAATACCCATCACCGTGGATTATATCCCCCTGATCAACAATCAGAACAAGGTGATTGGGGGGTTGACAGCCCTACAGGACATGACTTTGGTACACCAGCTGGATCAGGTGAAACATCATAAGTATGATTTCCATCACATGATTGGCAAGGCCCCTGTCATGGAAAAATTGTTTAACCTTGCCCGGGTGGTGGCAGGCACTGAATCCACCATACTCATTG
The DNA here is from genome assembly GCA_964433355.1 of uncultured Desulfocicer sp. GTDB lineage: Bacteria > Desulfobacterota > Desulfobacteria > Desulfobacterales > Desulfobacteraceae > Desulfocicer. The sequence goes on along the minus strand of CAYSSE010000073.1, from coordinate 2,573 downwards.
AAGGTCCCACGGGAACCGGTAAAGATCTCATGGCAAAAATCATCCATTCACAAAGCCACCGGGCAGGAAAACCATTTATAAAGGTGAATTGCGCGGCCATTCCAGAGAATCTTCTGGAATCCGAGATTTTTGGTTATGCCAAAGGAGCCTTTACCGGGGCTGATCGAGATAAACCCGGTCGATTCAGCGAGGCTCACACTGGGACGATTTTTTTGGATGAAATTGGCGATCTGCCCCTTTCTCTCCAGGCTAAATTGTTGCGGGTACTGGAGGACAGGGAATTTTATCCCCTGGGCAGCCGGAAAACCCAAAAGGTGGATATCCGAATTATCTCTGCCACCAATCGCCGGTTGGAGCACCTGGTGGCAGAAAAAAAATTCAGGGAGGATCTTTTTTACCGGCTCAATGTTCTCCGGCTGGATTTGCCCCCCCTTTCCCAGCGCCAGGGGGATTTACCCCTGCTCATTCGCCATATTTTAAGAAAACAATCGGCTGCCATGGAAAAACTGGTGCCTGATATTTGTGAAACTGCCATGCAATTTCTTTTGAACTATGGGTATCCCGGTAATGTCCGGGAGTTGGAAAATATTCTGGAGCACTCCCTTATCATCTGCCAGGATGATATGATTCGTTCGGAACATCTGCCTGCTTATCTCCTGGATCAAACGGCCACCCCCCTGCCTTTGCAACAAAACGCCTCACAAAAAACAATGTGTCCGGAAAGTTTTTCAGAACGGGATGCATTGATAAAAATTCTGAACAAACACAACTGGCACCGGGGGCTTACGGCCCAGGCCCTTAATATTGATCGCACCACATTGTGGCGAAAAATGAAAAAATTCCAGCTTATTTCACCTTCGTAGTTTTTTATTCTTTCCTTATGACACCTACATGGCTGTAAGACCAGCCACAACGAATATTGGGTCGTAGACGCGGAGCCAAATGATATCATGCCGCCCCCGGGGAGGGGTAATGGAAGCGACCCGGAACTGTTAGACAGCCCAATGGGTCTGTTCCATTACCCCTCCCCGGGGGCTCTGCCTTAGGTAACCTTAGAGGCTACCTTTTCATATAAAAAAAAATATATCCACCTGCTTGTCTTTTGATCCGCTTTCTACGTTGGGCTTTTCCACCCATAGAAACATTCTTAGAACTATTATACACGAAGAAATCTATTTTGATTTATGTTGCATGGTTGCATTATGTTGCAACACACAATAACCCCGGCTTAGTTAATCATAAATATCTTAAATATTTCTATAAAATTTAACTTTGAGAAATTAATTATGTTGCAATTTATGCATCGTCAATTTTTTTAATTTTCGTGCTTACCCTTTATTTCAAATTTCATATTTTTATAAAAATAATAAATTAAATGCTTTAATTCTATATAATTATGAACATTAAAATAAATTATTTCATATAATAGTTAGACGTAAAAAAAAGTGGCCTCTAAATTGCATTTATTAAAAAAACAGATCATCAAAACCAAGGGTAGAGTTGATAATAAAGTGATGGTATTTTCATTGTTCCGGTTGGTTTTTAACTATTTAAGATTCCATTGGCAGGCATCATGGATCAAAAACAAATTAAAATACTCGTTGTGGATCAAGAAGCAGATATTCGTGGATTTCTTCAGACGGTTCTGACAAACAGACACTTTGATGTGGTTCTGGCAATGGATGAACACGAAGGTCTCCAAAAATTCCAAGCCCATTGTCCAGACATGTTGATTCTGGATGCCATGCTGCCCCAGCAGGGAATGCAAACCCTGTTGACATATGCAGAAAAAATACCGGTTCTATTTATCTCCGCCATTCCATTAAAAGTTCTTTTTTTTCGGCATAAACTACAAATTGGAACAGGGGTTTACGCCTCTGCAACTGAGGTTCCATTTCTTGAAAAACCATTACAGGAAGATGAGCTCATAGGACAGATAAACCGGCTAATGAAAAAAAATAAAAATGATGGAAGCATTTTATATTTTACCAATAAGATTTAATTTTTGTTGTGATGCAGCGCATCATGGCCGTTTGAAAAATATTCAGCGCGATGAAAAAGGGGCCTATAAATGAATATCAGAATAGGATTTTATGTCTGTCACTGTGGCATTAACATCGCTGGCATGGTCCGGGTGGAAGAGGTGGCAGCCTATGCCAGAACCGTTAAGAATGTTGTGATATCAAGAGATTATAAGTTTATGTGCTCCGATCCTGGCCAGGAGCTCATAGAAAAGGATATCCGGGATTATAAGCTGAACCGGGTGGTGGTGGCTTCTTGTTCACCCCGTCTCCATGAAAAAACCTTTCAGAGCGTTTTATCCCGATCCGGTCTCAATCCCTATCAATTCCAGATGGCATCGGTGAGGGAGCAGGTCTCCTGGGTCACCGATGACAAGGACAGTGCCACGAAAAAGGCAAAAACCCTGGCTGCAGCGGCCTTGGCCCGGGTGAATTTTCATCAGTCCCTGGCCCAGCGAAAGGTGAGCATTCATCCGGATATTATGGTGGTGGGCGGAGGCATTGCCGGCATGCAGGCGGCCATTGACATTGGTAATTCCGGCCTCACCGCCT
>CAYSSE010000072.1:0-17303 GCA_964433355.1 uncultured Desulfocicer sp. | reverse complement strand
AAAGTCTCACCAACACGCTGGAATTAAAAGACTTTCATTTTTCGTTGTGGCTGGTTTTACAGCCATGTAGGTTATAAGAAAGTCCTGTCAACTCTGATGGATTTTCATGATTTCTTGTGGGCAGACCAGAGCCAGAATATGGTCTGCCCGTGGCAGTTATACCAATATGGCGCAGCATTTCAACTCGTATTCGAGGCTCTTAGATCCACTCAATGTCGTTCAGTGCATAGGTTAGCATCACCCGGGAGCCGGGAAGCAATTTTGATTGAATCACCGCTTCCGGATTTGCCCGGATGGTGAAGTTCATTTCATTGACCTTGATGGCCATAATGATATATCCATTCTTTTTATCCCCCATGAGTCGCAATACCTCCCCCCTGACTGTGTGATATTGTTTCTGCTCCAGTTTGCCAGGCATTTCCTGGATGTGTGGGTTTGCGGCCAGATTTTCTGGAGATTCGTTAGAATCCTTTTCCGGTCTTTCTTCCTTTGGGGGAGATTCTTCGGCGGTGATGTGGATATGATCGGTTTTCAGGAGGGCATAAGCCTTGTCATGGGGCGGGGCCGTTACCCGAAGCGTTTGTTCAGCCTCGGTGGTAGAGGAGGGGCTAAAAAATTCTTGACCATCCTTAATAAAGGGGCCAGGAATGATGTTTTTTGAACCTGCCTGGAAGATTTTGCCATGATATAATTGAAATAAATTGTCACAGGCTCCCTGGAGCCATTCATGGTCATGGCTGGCAATGATAATGGTGGTGCCCCAGGTCTTTCTGGCATAAAGGGCTGCCCGACGAATCAGTGTGGCACTGTTGATATCCACACTGGCCGTGGGTTCATCCAGCAGCAATACCCGGGGTTTTAAAATCAAACGCGCTGCCATGGCCACCCGTTGTGCCTCGCCGCCTGAGAGTTCATAATCCATGCGATGGGCAAATTCTTGAAAGGAGAGCCCCACCCTATCCATGACCTCCTTGACCTGTTTGCAAACCTTTGGATCTTTTCGACCATGGGCCTTTCCCCTGATTTTCAACCCATGGGTGATGTTTTCCTGCACTGTTCGTTTAAGCAGATAAGGGGTCTGGGTCAACAGGGTAATATCAAACCGCACCTGTGGGGAAAAGGGGGCTTCAACCTTTCCATTAAAAAAAAGGCTGCCTTTTACCGGTGGGGAGACAAATGCCAGGAGCTTTAGCAGGGTACTTTTACCACTGCCGTTGGGCCCCATGAGTCCGGTGATGGAACCGGGGGCAATGTTCAAATGGGGGATATCCAACGCGATTTTACCCTTGTATGCCTGGACGATATTTTCAAGGGTATATATGGAAGGAGGGGTCATTTTTACCTAAGCCTACCGTTTCCTGAGAAAAAAAAGAGAAATATTAACCGCAAAGGCAATGCTCACCAGCACCAGCCCCAGGGCAATGCCGTTGGCAAACATTCCCTTGCCTGTTTCCAGAGCAATAGCCGTTGTGATGGTTCGGGTGTGCCACTTGATATTTCCCCCCACCATCATGGAGATACCTACTTCGGTCATCACCCTGCCATAGGCGGTCACCAGGGCGGCTACAATGCCATAGCGAACCTCCCACATGCAGGTGAGCATGATGTCTTTTTTTCCGGCACCCAACGAAATCAAAGTCAATTTCAACTGGGCATCAATGGTTTCCACGGCCGATGCGGTAAGGGCTGTGATAATGGGAAAGGCCAGAATGGACTGGCCCATGGCAATACCGGCCAGGGTGAACAAAAGGTTGAAATCCCCCAGGGGACCCCGGCTGGAGATTACAGCGTAAATCATCAGACCAATGAACACCGTGGGCAAAGCCAGCATGGTATCAAGAAGGGTTCTAACTCCCCGTTTTCCTCTAAAATCAAAATATCCCAGAAAAAAACCGCAGGGAAGACCCACCACCACACTGAACAGCATGGAAAGGGTAGACACCTTCAATGTTGCAGACACCGCTGACCAGGTGGAACTGTCACCGGTGGTCAACAGATGAAGTGCATGAAAGAACCCTTGAATGATAAAATCCATTGGCTGATGGAATCCTCAGATTGGTTGACACCCTTTATATGGCCTGAAAAAATACGGCATCCTTCATCGCATCCCAAAAGTACTTTACAGTTTTTAAAAAACGAGTACCGTAAAATGGACAGTCACCTCGTGAAAGTGTAAATCAGGAATGAAGGATGCCAAAAATACTATACACTTTTTGGAAAGGATCCTCGAACAACAGGGATATCACTCCAAAAAGTGTAAGTTGACAAATAAAGGCTGCCGATTCGTCTTGTCTATTTTGTGGCTACCCACTTAAGGCGGGACAGGCTTTAGAATCAAGCGTCTTAGCAACCTTACTTTTAGGGGTTAAAAGCTAATTATTCACATAAAAAGCCTTGAAAACATCCCGCCTTAAGTGGGTAGCCTATTTTGCATTAGGGATAAATAATTTTTTATCCAGCAATCGGAAATTTTTAATAAGGCTCTGGGCACTTTCACCGGCCATCCAGTTGGAAAAAGCCATGGCAAGGTCATACTTTGCATTGGGACAGTTTTCCGGGTTCAGGGTCAGGACACTGTACTGATTGAGCAAAACTGAGTCTCCTTCCACCAGAACGACCAAGGGAGCATCTCCACCTTTCTGGGACTGATATTTGATATAGGTACCCCGGTCGGTCATGGTGTAGGCATTTCTTTCTTCACACACATTGATGGTGGCCAGCATGCCCTGTCCGGTCTGAACATACCAAGCTTCTTTTTCAGGAAGGGCTTTACCCGTTTCTTTCCAGAGGATTTTTTCTTTTTTGTTGGTACCGGAATCATCCCCACGGCTGGCAAAAGCCGCTCCGGCATCACGAATGGTATCCAGGGCCTGGGCAACACTTTTACCCTTTACACCAGCCGGATCATTTTTAGGACCGATAATGACAAAATCGTTGTACATGATTTCCCTTCGGTCTTTACCAAATCCCTGCTCAATGAAGTTTGCTTCAGCACCCGGTGCATGAACCAGGAGTACATCTACATCACATTTAGACCCAAGCTTCAGGGCTTTTCCTGTGCCTGTGGCAGTCCATTTCATTTCAATACCGGTTTCTGTGGTGAAATGGGGGATAAGATAATCCAGAAGCCCGGTATTGTCTGTGCTGGTTGTAGTGGCCATCATCAGTGATTTTTCAGCGGCCAGACTGTTGACACTGGTAAGCACCAGCAGGGAAACCATGACGGCCAGGGTGGTGGATAATATTTTTTTCATTTTTAAACTCCTTTTTTGATCCGGCAATCCCATTGATTAACGGGATTACTGTAAATAAATTATGAACATGTTTGGGTTAGAATGAAGGACAGGGTAGACCTTAAAATATGCAAAATAGGGATGAAAGTCAAGGGGAACGGGTATTTTGTCATGAATAATGGGGAATCACAACTTATAATTACCAATAATTACGAAAAGACAGGACGTGAGAATGATATTAATTCAGTCTTTGTTTTTATATTCATGAGTTGAATTCTATTATCATCCATAACTCCATAGGTATAGAGCCCGTTCCGGGGAGAGGTGAGGGAACCGGGATTGAGAAAAAATGTATGGTGCTTTTTTTCCAGGGAGGATAGGTGGGTATGACCCTGGATGATGAGGTCTGCCTTTGTTGAAAGTCCGTTCAGAGGTCTGTGGCCATGGTGAAGGAAAATATTCAGTCCCATGAATTGAAACTCCAGTCCATGGAATTGATCGGGATAAAAGGAGGGTTCATCACAATTGCCATAGACATAATACATCTTGTTTTTCATCTCTTTGAGACTATCCCGGATATGATTGGGCTGAAAATCCGGGGAATTCCATCTGCCATAACGGGTGTCAAAGAGATCTCCTGCCACCACCAGGATGTCATCCGGTTTAAGAAGAGATTTTAAGGTCATCCATGTGGCATAGCTGCCATGGACATCAGCGGTGATAAGAAGTCTGGACATGATTCTACCTATCCTGTGAATATTCCCCTCCTGAATCAAAGATTCAGAAGGGGCTTTTATCAGGCCGAAGCCTGAAGCGTATTCATCCCAATACGCAATATGTTTAGAGCTGCGTTATGATCACGGTTTGCAACAAAACCACATTCACAACGATGTGTACGGGTGGACAAAGATTTTTTGACCAATATGCCACAAGATGAACATATTTGAGATGTATAATAGGGCGGCACTGGAACAACCTGCTTGCAAAGTGCCATGGCTTTATAGTGAAGAAACTCAAAAAAGCGCCCCCAACCGGCATCGGCAATGGATTTGTTCAATCCTGCCTTTGCACAAGCACCATTTGGGAGATATTCGCCGGTTTCTTCATTTTGTTTGGGTTTGGGTCGTCGAATCATGTTCTTGATTGTCAGTTTTTCATGAAAGAGTGTGTCCGACTTATTGAGCAACTCATTTGCTCTTTTGTGGAGAAAATCATTTCTCTGACATTTTACCCGATAATGACACTTTTGAAGGGCTTTGAGTATTTTGAGGTATTGTTTGCTGCCTTTTTTAGCTTTTGAAAGCCGCCGTTGCAATCGCTGAAGTTGCTTTTCTTTTTTTCTAAGATATTTGGGAATAGAAACTTTTGAACCATCAGACGCATATAAAAAATCAATCAATCCCATGTCAATCCCCACAGGTGGCAGCAGGTCTTGTTTAGGCTCCATTACGATAAAAATTTGAACGGAGAAACAAGCAAACCATTTACCAGCCTCTTTGGTGATTGTCAGGGTTTTGATTTTTGCATCTTCGGGGATTTCCCGGTGATACACAATTTTTATCTTGCCAATTTTGGACACAACAATACGGGAAGCTACTGGGTGTTTTTGATACTGCGGAAAGGAGATACTATTCCATTGGCCCCGTTTTTTGAATTTCGGAAAACCGGGTGTATCCCCATTTTCTATACGCCTGAAAAAAGCTTGATATCCATTATCAAGACGTCGAAGAACGTCTTGCAATACCTGGGAATGAACAGATTTGAACCAGGGACGTTCCTCTTTAAGTGCGGGAAGATTGTTTTGTTGTTGATTGTAAGAAAGTGTTGTTTTGTCTCGCAGGTATGCTTCAATTCGTTCTGTCAGATTCCAGTTGTACAGATGCCTGCACATGGAAAATTGATTTTCCAATGTGGATATTTGAGCCTTGGTAGGATAAATGCGGTATTTGAAAGCCTTTTGAATCAACAAATCCATATTCATTTGCCTTGGGTTTCAACATATTTTTTTAGGTCATCCAATGAGATTTGTCCCACAGATGCAAGAAAGTATGAAGGAGACCAGAATGTACCTTTCCAAAGGACTTTCTTTACTTCTGGATATTCTTTCCTTATCATGCGGGAGGTCACAGACTTCAAATTATGGAACTGAATGCAATAAACTGAATGAACACCCTTATCAATTTTGTATTTCATGAAAAACATATTACAAGAGACTGAATATAATGTCAACCAACACAATTATGCCGATTCATCCCCCACCGAATCAAAGATTCGGAAGGGGACTTCTCTGTAAAAAGTTAAAAAAAGAGCATGATATTTATCTTCGGAGATGTGTCGCTTTAAGTACCCGATCATATATTCCTCAAAATCAAACCCATAAATATCAATGGGATATCTCTATGAAATACCGAAAAACATATGTATGGGTACTTAATAAGCGGTGGATGAATTCATAAATTTCATCCAGTTCTTTGTCACCAAGGAGTGGAACCAAGTGTTCAAGTACCCTCAGCAGAGCCCCCTCCGATGGGTAATAGGAACCGGCCAATTGGGCTGTCTAACAGTCCCGGGCCGGGCCCATTGCCCGTCGGAGGGGGCGGCATGATATCATTTGGCTCTGCGTCTACGACCCAGTATTCGTTGTGTCTGGCAGGACATGCCCGTTTATATGAAAGAGTAGGCGCATCTAACATTCTTTCATGCTTCGTTGTGGATAGGCCGAGGCCAGAATACGGTCTGCCCGTGGCAGTTATAGCATAAAAAAGAGGAAATACAAAAATGGAATTTGACTATTTCAGGGCAGGGGATAATAAATTGATTCGTTATGGCGTGGCCCAGGCTCCCAATGGAAACCCCAAAGGATGCCTGTTGTTATTGAATGGCCGGTCGGATTTCATGGAAAAATATCAGGCTGTGGTGGAGCAACTTATCTCAAGAGACTTTCATGTAATAAGTTTGGACTGGCGGGGGCAAGGGCTATCGGTGAGGGAGCTTGAAAATAGAGATAAGGGGTACATTCATTCATTTCAATGTTACCTGGACGATCTATATCTTTTTTACAACAGGGTTGTAATTCCCCTGGGACTTCCTGTCACCGTTCTGGCTCACTCCATGGGGGGACACATTGCCCTGCGGTTTATGGCCCGCCGGGGTGCAGATATAAAAAATGCCGTGTTGGTATCTCCCATGGTGGATATTGTCACCACTCCCATCCCCCGCTTTCTGGCTGGAATTCTGGCCCAACAGATGGTCAAGTGGGGGATGGAAAAATTTTATGTCCCGGGGAACGGGGATTATAACAGGAAGGGTGTGCGGTTTGCTAATAACCCTTTAAGCCATGATCCCCAAGGCTTCTGGCAGGAACATCTCTGCATTGAAAAAAATCGTGATCTTGCCCTGGGAGGCGTAACCTGGGGATGGCTTAAGGCCGCCTTTGACTCCATTGACACCTTGACTGCCAAAGGTGTTGCTCAACGGATTAATCTGCCTGTATTGCTCATGTCTGCTGCTGAAGATCAGGTGGTTTCTTGCAAAGCCCAGGCAAAATTATGCCAGAATTTATCCCAGGGACGTTTTGTTTCCGTTCCCAGGGCTCGGCATGAGATCCTCAATGAGTCAGCGGACGTACGATCCTTTTTCTGGCAGGCGTTTGATAAATTTATCGCTGAAACCCATGTGATCAATCATCATTGATCATTACATGCTTGAACTGATTTCTACCAGCCGCTTTGGCCTCATACATTGTTTTGTCAGCAGCCTCAATAAATTCTTCAATGGGCGTTAAGTCATTGGGATTTATGGTGGCTCCCCCCATACTCACGGTGATGCAATCACTAACGCTGGACGAGCTATGTTCAATGGCAAGTTTTTTAATATTATCTGCAATGTGCTGGCAAATGGTAACGGCCTCATTGTTGGTGGTGTCGGGCAAAATGGCCATGAACTCTTCCCCGCCGTATCTGGCAATAAAGTCGCTTCCCCGGCGCAGACTCTTCTTCAGGGTTGCGGCCACTGTTTTCAGGCAATCATCTCCCCTGCCGTGGCCATAGGTGTCATTGTAATATTTAAAATAATCAATGTCGATCATGATCAGTGATAAAGTGAAATGAGATCTCTTGGCCCGGTTCCACTCCTTTTCCAGAACTTCGTCAAAGCGACGACGGTTGGGAATTTCCGTGAGGGCATCAAGAAAGGCATATTTTTCCAGAAGTTCTTGTTTTCTTTTCAGGTTCAGATGCAATTTAACCCGGGCCTTCACCATGGGGGGATGAAAGGGTTTGGTTATATAATCCACTGCTCCCAGATTAAATCCCCGGCTTTCATCCATCACTTCGGAAACAGCCGTTACAAAGATAATGGGGATCTGGTTGGTTGCTGGAATTTCTTTTAGTGTGGCACACAGTTCATATCCATCTATTTCCGGCATTAAAATATCCATGAGAATTAGATCTGGTGGGGAATCGGATTGGGCTATTTTGAGGGCTCGTTTGGCATTGATGGCCGCAGCGATTTTGTACTCATCCTTAAAAAGGGCCATGAGTATCTCAATGTTTTGTCTGTTATCATCAACAATGAGTAGTTTGGGACGATCCTTTGTTTCAGACATGGGATTCCTTTTCTGATCGTATGGACGTGTAAATATTTGTCAATTGTTCCTGGGCACCGTCAATGTCAAAGTTTTCCAGATCCTCCAGGAGTGAAAAGGCACGGGTTTTTCCAATTAGCGCCTCAAGTTGCGGCAGCACAGAATCAAGAAGGGTGCGGGCGCTGTTCAAATCTTCATCCAGAAGGTCTGTGACGGTTTTAAGGGTGGATATCAGCTCTGTCCGTTCCTGGCCGGTGGGTGCCACTGTAGGGGCTGGGGTGTTTTCCGGGGGTGCAGAGGACTTGGTGGGTAAATACCTATTTATCCCTTCAAAGACCCGGGTCATCTCCATGGAAAAGTCATCCCATATTTGTTTATCAATTTCTCGACCAGGGTCGGCAAGAGCCATCTCCAGAGCTGCTGCCCGGGAAGATAAGATTTCTGCGCCAATGTTGGCCCCCACCCCTTTGATGGAATGGGCCATTCGTTGTGCGGATTCCAGATCATTTTTTTCCATGAATTGACGGATTTCTTCACCGGCATTGGAAAAATCACGGGCAAAGGTATGGATCAGTTTCTGGTACAATGGTTGGTTCTGGTTCACCCGGGAAAGGCCGATCTTGGTATCAATGCCCGGTATGTCCAATGGCTGGTTGTTTTGATTTTTTTCATTTTTCTGTTCAGCGGGTAGAGACGATATGGCTTCCTGGGGACAAGAGGCGTGCGAGTGGGCAACAATCTCTTCATGGGGGGGGGAGACTGTGTTTGCATGGGCTGGATTCGGGGGGATATCCCCGTTTTTTCCGGCCAGCCATGTGTCCAGGGTGGAAAAAAGTGTTTCAGGGTCAATGGGTTTGGCAATATGATCGTTCATTCCAACAGCAATACACCGCTCCCGATCCCCTTTCAGGGCATGGGCTGTCATGGCAATGACAGGTAGATCTTTAAATCTGGACTGGGCCCGAATCTGCTGCGTGGCTTCAAATCCGTCCATCACCGGCATTTGAATATCCATGAGTACGCCATGGGGGCAGTGGTCTTTTAGACGATCCAGAGCCTCTTTGCCATTATTGGCCACCATGACGTCCATCCCAACGGTTCGGAGCCATTCCAAGGCTATCTCCTGGTTGATTTCATTGTCTTCCACCAACAATATTGTTTTCCCTTTTAAGTGGGAGTATCTTTTTTCCGGCATCTCCATCTTCTCAATGGGAGAGGTTCCCACCACGGAGTCATGGCGACCAAACAGTTCCATAATGGTGTCAAAGAGCAATGAAATATTCACCGGTTTGTGCAAAAAGGCATCCAGAAAGCGTTTTTCAGAATACTGAAGCAGGTCTTCTCTGCCATGGGCTGAAACCATGCAGATAATGGGAACCCGTTCCAGTTGCAGATGGGATTTAATATGCCGGGCAGTTTCAATACCATTGAGTTGGGGCATTTTCCAGTCCATGAGTACAAGATCAAAAGGCTGGTGGGGTTTTGTCAAAATCTCAATGGCCTCTTTTCCCGAAGATGCCGTTTGGGCCTCCATTTTAAATGAGTGAATGGCAGAGGAAAGAATTTCAAGGGCCGTCTGGTTGTCATCCACAATAAGAACCCGAAGCCCCCGGAGATCCCGGGGGGGAATCATGGCAATCTGATTTCTTTCCGGCTGACGATCCAGGCAGATGGTAAATGAAAAGGTGCTTCCCTTGCCAGCTTTGCTTGTTACGGTGATATCTCCCCCCATGAGCTGGGTCAGGTTGCGGCATATGGCAAGCCCCAGTCCGGTGCCGCCATATTCCCGGGTGGTGGAGTCATCCGCCTGGGAAAAGGATTGGAATAACCGGTTAATACGATCTTCAGGAATGCCGATACCCGTATCAGACACAGCAAAATCAAGGGGGATGGTATCCTGGGCGGAGACGTATTTCTCCATGGGTGCCACATGGATCACAATTTCGCCTTTTTCCGTAAATTTAATGGCATTGCCCACAAGATTAATGAGAACCTGCCCCAAACGCACCGGATCCCCCACCAGGGCACCGGGGGTTGTTTCATCAATGTCAATGATCAGTTCCAGCTCTTTTTCGTGGGCCTTATGGGCAAACATTTCCGACAGATTGGCCATGACCTCATGGAGAGAAAAATTTGTTTTTTCCAGGGTCAGACGACCCGCTTCAATTTTTGAGAAATCCAGAATATCATTGATCACCGAAAGCAGGGTCTTGGAGGCAATCTTGATTTTGCGAAGATATTCCTGCTGTTTTGATGTCATGTCGGTTCTGGCCACCAGATCCGTTAATCCCATAACGGCATTTAAAGGGGTTCGGATTTCATGGCTCATGTTGGCCAGAAATTTGCTTTTGGCCAGGGATGCGGCTTCGGCCACCTTTTGTTGTCGTTGGGCCTCCTCTTTTTCCAGGCGGATGGTGATATCTTTGAAACTTCCTTCTATGATTTTATGCCCATTTTTTTGATAATCCTGGATATGAGCGTTGAGCTCCATCCAGAAAAGAGAACCGTTCCTGTGTCTGGCCTGTATTCGCAGGGATTCCACGTTACCTTTTTCCTCAAGTTCCTGTAGCATCTCCTTCCGATCCTGCGCATTTTCATAAATCTGATGGATCTTGTTGTCAATCGCCTGCTGGAATTCATCAAAGGCGTCATATCCCAACATTTTCACCATGGCAGGATTGGCCGTGATCAGTTCACCTGCCGGGGTGGTTTGGAAAATACCCTCGCTTGCATTGTCAAATATATTTCGATATTTTAAGGCCATTTCTTTGAGTTGTTGTTGCTCTTTTTTCAGGATCACCGTCATGTGATTCAGGGCATTGGCAAGGGATGCAAGTTCTTTAAAGGACGATGTTTTCAGTTGAACATCAAGATTACCCCCGGTGATCTCCTCTGCCCCAATTTTCATGGCGTGAATGGGGTTGCCGATTTTGCGCCCAAAATAGATGGACAAAATCAACATAAGGGGGATGGAGATAAGGAAAATAGAAATTGCAATAAATAAGAGTTTATTTTGGTGCTGTAGAATTGTTTTAGCGGAAATATCAACCCCCAGAACACCAGCTTTTTCACCTGTTCTGGTATAAAAAGGCATATATCCTGAAAGCCATGTCCCCCAATGATCTGTGTAAAAGGATGATTCCACCACAGGGCCTTTCAATTGATCAAAATGATCTCTTAAAAGCTGACTGGCATCGGTGTAATGTTCTCCCAGTTGAGCCATCTGGGTCGGGTCGGATTCTGCATCCACCACAAAGGTGATGGCACCCCCGGGCTCTTTTGTCATGGTGTAAATAAAATGGATGTTCGAAGAGACCTGTTTAATGTTTTGCAATGTGTTTCTAAAGGTATTGTATATAAAAGAGTCTTGATCCTTTGTTGTAACAATGTAGGTGTGCAGATCCCCATCAAGGCCCTGGGCGGCAATGGCAACGGTGTCGGTGAGGCGTTGGGCAATATCACTCATGGCCTGCTTTGAGGCTGCCTTGTAAAATGTTATGGTAAAAATAACATTGACAAAAATACAGATGGCCATGAAAAGAAGCGTCAGATAATGGGATATTTTAAGATTACCTGGCTTCACTAAATTAATGATATTGATTGACATTTTTCTCCAGATTGTGTTGGCTATTATTAACCCCCAGATAATTAATGCAGTCTTTCCAATAAATCAAGCTTTGTTTTTTTGCATAGTTGACAAGTTAATGCCGAACTGTCAATAAAGTATGGGGCATTTGATTTTAAATAATAATGTTGAGATTTTTTCACCATGATGATCATAGAATTAAAAAAACAGGAGAACTGAATTGAACGAAGAACAATCCTCCTTTGACGATCGGTTCCGCATAGAGCAAAAGGGGGTGGATGACACCCCCCGGTCTAAGAATGTACGATACTCCAAAAAACGAACCTCTGGGATCAGCACCATTAAGCTCATTTCTTTGGGAGGGGGCGTCATCATCCTTCTGGTGGTGGTGATTCTTATTTTCAATCTGGGTACCCGGGCCCCAACGCCCATATCAGAGACGTCCAGTCTTCCTATAGTCAAAAGCGCTGCCATGATTTCTCTGCTGGAGCAGCGCCTGGGGCAGCTTGAAACAAGTTTGGGTGCAATTTCAGAAAAAATATCCACTGTTCAGACAGGTTCTCCGGGCCCTGGAACAGATCTGGATGTGTTTACGGGAAGGTTAGATCGGGTGGAGAACGCCGTCTCCACCAAGTTCAGTATCATTACAGACAATATGGACAAGGTGGAGGTTCAGATGGCAGATCTGCTGAACCGTATTAAGAATCTGGAATCAAACGGGGCAGGGAGGTCTTCTTCCCCACAGGTATCCCAGGTTCCGGTGTCTTCTGTTAACGCTCCTGCAAAAACACCCCCGCAGAGCAGTGTTAAAAAAAATGCATTGAAAAAAACGGTATCCAACGCTGTTAGAAAAACAACAACTTCACGGGTGTATCATGTTGTTCAAAAAGGAGAAACCTTTTACAGCATCAGTAAAAAATACGGAACCACGGTGGCGAATATCCATAAACTTAATAATTTGTCAAAACAACCCACCATCTATCCCGGGGATAAACTGATTGTGAAATAGCACAGAATGGTGGGGGCAAGATTGGCTTATGAACTTGGGATAGACGGGCTGTTTCTCACCGCATGAATCAACCCCTTGACTCGATCCAGATTCTTTTGACCCGGCGCACTTTCCACCCCGGAACTGACATCCACAGCCCAGGGGGATGTGGAGACGATGACATCAGTCACATTTTCGGGTGTAATGCCCCCGGCAATGATCAACTTTTGTTTTTTTCCTGTTGCCTTTGCACTTCCCCAGTCCCAGGTTTCAGCATTTCCTCCGGGAAGGGGGCCTTTACCGTATTCCACCAGAATGGCAGATGCGGCCCCATATTGATCGGCTTTGTTAATGTGGGGCTCTTTTCCTGCAAACAGCGCCTTGAAAACCAGTATTCCCTGGTTTTTCAGATCTTCCACCATTTTTGGCGTTTCATTGCCGTGGAGTTGCACCGCCTTGAGACCGCAGGTCTTTACCTTCTCCATAATAAACTCAACCGAGGCATCCACAAAAACACCGGTTGTTATAATGTTCCCGGGCAATGCCCGACAGATCTCTGTGGCCTGGGCTGTGGTGACACTCCGGGGACTTTTGGGATAAAAGATAAGCCCAATGGCGTTGGCCCCAAGTTCTGCACATGCCACGGCTTCATCGGGCCGGGTGAGCCCGCATACCTTGACCAAGGGGAAATGGGAGGTGTTTTTTGTAGCGTTACTTCCCGTTGAAATCAGATCCTGGATAAATTTTTCCGTGTCATCGGCCCGGACAATACTTTCCCCCACCAAAAAATTAAAGAGGCCTGCATCCATCCCTTTTTGAATATCTGCCGGGCCGGAAACGCCACTTGCTGACACCGGGATTTGATCTGCTGTGAAAAAAGGAACCACCCGGGCCGCCACGGTGGTATCTGTTTTAAGGGTTTCCAGGTTTCTGTTGTTAATACCGATGATTTTTGCATCCGCATACAGGGCATTTTCAAGTTCCCATTCCGAATGAATCTCCACCAGGGGTTCCATGCCAAGCCCCCGGGTGAGCAATACGTACTCTTGTAATTGCCGTTTGGAAAGGATGGAGACGATGAGCAAAATGGAGTTGGCCCCGGCAGCAGCCGCTTCATATATCTGATAATCGGAAATGGTGAAATCTTTTCTCAGTATGGGTAGATCTGTGGCATTGCGCACCGCTATAAGGTCGTTGAGACTGCCCTTGAAAAAATGTTCTTCGGTGAGAATGGAAATGGCAGCAGCCCCGGCCCGGGTGTATTTTTCAGCATAAGGACCCGGATCAAGATCCACACGGATATCCCCTTTGGAAGGGGAGGCTTTTTTGATTTCAGCAATGATACCGGCCCGGCCCGGCCCACTGTTTTCCATGGCGGATAGAAAACTTGCCCCATGGTGCATCCCTTCGGCATCCCTTCTTAACGTCTTCAGGGTACACTGGGCCATGGCCCGGGCGATATCTTTCTTTTTTTCTGCAATGACAATTTTTAAAAACCCCTTGGGTGCCATCTTATGCGTTCTCCTGTGTAAATTGAGCCAGGGCTTCCAGTTTTTCCAGGGCCTTTCCTGAATCCAGGGCCTGTTCGGCCTTTTCAATCCCCTGTTTTAAATTATCCACATCATTGGCGGCCAGCAGGGCCGCTGCAGAGTTGATCAAAACAATATTTCGTTTGGGGCCCTTTTCTCCCTTGAGGACACCAAGGGTGATGGCGGCATTTGTGCTGATGTCACCGCCTTTGATCTCCTGGGCATCGGCATAGTCCGGGAAAAATTCCAACGGATCAATATCATAGGTGCGAACCATTCCGTCATTGAGTTCGGACACCCGGGTGGGGGCACACACGGTGATCTCATCCATGCCGTCATGACCGTGAACCACCAAGGCTCTTTTGGTTCCCAACAACTTTAATGCCTGGGCAAACATTTCTGTTAGCTGGGGGGCAAATACCCCCAAAAGTTGATGCCGGGTGGCTGCCGGGTTGGTCAAGGGTCCCAGCATGTTAAAAATGCTCTTAATACCCACCTCTTTTCTGGCCTGGGCTGCATGGCGCATGGCGCTGTGAAAATTGGGGGCAAAAAGAAACCCAATGCCAATGTCATTTACTGCCTCTTCCACCACCTCAGGGTCGGTGTTGAGGTTCACCCCCAGGGCTTCGAGCACATCGGCACTGCCGCATTTACTGGAGATGCTGCGGTTGCCGTGTTTGGCAACACAAATGCCACATCCTGCCACCACAAAGGCCGTGGTGGTGGAGACATTAAAGGTGCCGGACGCATCCCCGCCCGTGCCGCAGGTGTCGACCACCTGCTGGGTCATGGTCTGGATGCGGGTGGCTTTGCGGCGCATGGCCTGGGCAGCTCCTGCCAATTCTTCAAAGGTTTCTCCCTTGGTGGCAAGGGCTGCCATGAATGCGCCGATCTGGGCGCTGGTAATATTGCCGGAAAAAATATCCCCCATCATGGCAGTCATGTTCTCATGGCTCAGGTTTTCGCCCCGGATGATGGTGTTGAGGTGGTCGGTGAAGGTCATTTCTGTGCTCCTTTTACAAAATTTCTGATCAATCGTTTGCCTACAGTGGTCATGATGGATTCCGGATGAAACTGGACCCCATAGGTGGGGTGGGTGGCATGGCGAAGACCCATGATTTCCTGGTCATTGGTGCGGGCCGTGACAATGAGACAATCTGGCAAAGAGGCTTCTTCAACGGCCAGGGAGTGATAGCGCATGGCGACAAAGGGTTTTTTCAAGCCCTTGAAGATGCCTATGTCATCCCCGGTGACCATGGAGGTTTTTCCGTGCATGATGCGCTTGGCATGGACAATGCGGGCACCAAAACAGGCGGCAATGGCCTGGTGTCCCAGGCATACTCCCAGGATGGGCAGTTTTCCGGAAAAGGCGTTGATAACTTCCATGGAAATACCGGCATCTTCAGGTCGTCCTGGGCCAGGAGAGATGACAATGGCATCGGGGTTCAAAGCCGTGATATCTTCCAGGGTTGCTTTATCGTTTCTGAACACATTGACCATGGCCCCGCATTGTCGGATGTAGTGTACCAGATTAAAGGTAAACGAATCGTAGTTGTCAATCACGGCAATCAGCATGAGGTTCCTCCATTGTCACGGCCCAGGGCCAGGACCAGGGCACGTTCCACGCTTTTGGCTTTATTAATGCACTCCTGATACTCTCGTTCAGGATCAGAGTCTGCCACAATGCCGGCACCGGCCTGCACAGTCATTTCTCCTGCCTGGATGGTTGCCGTGCGGATGGTAATGGCAAGATCCATGTTGCCGGAAAAGGAGATGTAGCCAGCAGCTCCGCCATAGATGCCCCGGGGACGCGGTTCCAATTCTGAGATGATCTCCATGGCTCTAATTTTTGGGGCACCGGACAGAGTCCCCGCAGGAAAGGTGGCCCGGAGCAAATCCCAGGCATCTTTTTCTTCCTCCAGCTCACAGGTGATATTGGACACCAAGTGCATCACATGGGAATAGCGCTCCACAAACATCATGTCCGTCACCTGTACGGTGCCGGTTTCCCCCACCCGGCCCAGATCATTGCGGCCCAGATCCACCAGCATGAGATGTTCGGCCCGTTCTTTTTCATCGTTTAAAAGTTCATCGGCAAGGGCCCTGTCCTCCTGCTCTGTTTTGCCCCTGTGCCGGGTTCCGGCAATGGGGCGCAGGGTGGCGGTACGATTTTCCAGACGTACCATGGTTTCCGGAGAAGAGCCCGCAATGGCCGTATCCCCCAGATTCATGAAAAACATGTAAGGAGAGGGGTTGATGTAGCGTTGGGCTCTGTACAGCATGACAGGATCCACCGGGGCAGTTGATACAAAGGGCTGGGAATACACCGCTTGGATGATGTCCCCTTCAACGATGTGATGTTTGATGGTCTCCACCCCTTTTACATAGGTGTCATGGTCGGTTTTTGACTGTAGGGAAAACGCCGTTGAGCTTGGGTCAGGTGCCATGGCCGTGTTCATGGAGGACACCATGGAGGATATCGGTTTTGAGACGGATTCATCCACCACCGGGACGGATGGCGCTTGAATGGTGGTAATGATCTTTTCCAGCCGGGCCATGGCCTCATTATAACAAGCCTCTTTATCAGTATCCTCTGTATAGCAGATGCTCAGGCATGTCAATGTGTGGTTCATGTTGTCAAAGATGATCATGGCATCGGGAATAATGAAATGAGCATAGGGAGATCCCTGGGGCAGATGCGTTGGAATCTTTTCAAAAAATGAGACCATTTCATAGGTCATGTAGCCGGTGAGTCCGCTCCAGAAGCGGGGTAACTCCTTAATGTCTGCGGGCTGGTATTTCTGTGTGATCTCTTTTAATACAGCCAGGGGATCGCCATGGTGGGCAATCTTTTCATGGTGATCTGAAGAGGTGATTTCAATGTCATGTTCAAAGACGGTGATATGACTTTTTGCAGAGATCCCCATGAAGCTGTACCTTGCCCAATGCTCGCCGCCCTCCACACTTTCCAGTAAAAACAGGGGCTGGTCTTTTTTGTAAAACTTTTGAAGAATGGACACCGGGGTTTCCGTGTCTGCCAGGAGTTCTACGCAAAGCGGTATGACATTGCTGGTCTGGCACAACGATTCATAGGTCTCTCTGTTGGGATGGCGGTTAAGTATCATTATTGTTTTCCAGTGCATGTTTAGGGATTAATCACAACAGCCGCACCCTGATGGTGGGATAATTTTGCGTTGTGATGATGTCTCTTGTTTGTTTTGTATAAATTGCCACGGGTAGACCGTATTCTGGTCTCGGCCTTCCCACAACGAAATATGAAAGAATGTTAGACACTCTACTCTTTCATATAAAACGGGCATGTCCTACAGAACACAACGAATATTGGGTCGTAGACGCGGAGCCAAATGATATCATGCCGCCC
>CAYSSE010000071.1:0-17427 GCA_964433355.1 uncultured Desulfocicer sp. | reverse complement strand
AAGATATAACAGCTTCACAAGAAGCCGCTATCCCTTTAGGGTAGCGGTAGTTCACCAACCTTGTCTTTTTTGCTGTCTTTTTGTAGACAGATCAATTCAGCATCTGTGGCCTTGGCAATCTGTTCCAGCTCTGTTAATCGCAGATGGTCTGAGTAGACTTTCAGAGTGGAATCATATACGGCAACGACCCTGAAACGGGGTTTTTTTTCGCCTTCTTTTGCCTTTCTTCTTTCCCTGTAAAATATTTTTCCGGACATGGTTATTCTCCTTTGCTTGCAATGATAATGTTGTTTGTTATCCACAGCTTAAGGTGATTGGATGGTGGGGCACGTGGTTTGTTAATATAAAGAGTATAGCCATTTTCTGGTTATGTGGCAATACTGTTGTTTGATGACGCAATTTTTTGATTTAAGCATGGCCAGGGGAAACAGGCTTGATCCCCTCCAAAGAGTGGATTGCCATGTGTAACTGGAGTATGATAGTTTTCCTGAAAATTATTACTGACGGTGGATGGTCAGGGCTTGCTTGATCATCGCGTTTTATTAATGTAGTTTTCTGATTTGGTAAAGAGAGATATCATGACACTTTATGACCAACTGCTTGATGAGGCATTAATTGATGGGGTAAAGGGGTTTTTGGATAAGGAAGAGGCACTCAAACTCTATGAAACGGCCCTGGAGGCTGGTAAACGGGGGCCTTGTCTGGAAATTGGCAGCTATTGCGGTAAATCAGCCATTTATCTTGGCAGTGCCTGCAAAGAGAACGATACGGTGCTTTTTTCCATTGATCACCACCGGGGGTCAGAAGAGCAGCAGAAGGGGGAAGAGTATTTTGATCCGGATCTGTACGATGCCCATGGGCAATGTGTGGATACCTTCAGGTTTTTTAGAAATACCCTGACCACCTTTGGCATCACAGATGTCGTGGTTCCCCTTGTCTGTAAATCTGCTGTGGCAGCAAAAACATGGGCAACTCCATTAAGTCTGGTGTTCATTGACGGGGGACACTCCTTTGAAGCAGCTTTTAATGATTATAACTGCTGGGCCCGGCACATCATCCCCGGAGGATATATGGTGATTCACGATATTTTCCCCAACCCGGAAGAGGGGGGGCAGGCTCCTTATCAGATATATCAATATGCTCTGGCTTCGGGACTTTTTAAACCCATGGGCATGACAAAGACATTGGGGGTGTTAAAAAAGCTGGCCTGTGATGAGGTTCCCGTCATTTCTCATTAATCCCCCTTGAAGAATCCCAGCACATCCTCCAGGATCATATAAAATGAGGGCACCAGGGCCAGGGTAATCAGGGTGGCAAACACAATGCCAAATCCCAGAGAGATAGCCATGGGAATCATGTACCGGGCCTGGCGGGAGGTCTCAAAGATCATGGGGGCAAGCCCCCCAAAGGTGGTGAGGGTGGTGAGCATGATGGGCCGGAATCGCTGTTTTCCTGCCATGGCAATGGCCTCCCGGGCCGGAATACCCGCCCGTCGCATTCTGTTGGCAAAGTCCACCATGACAAGGGAGTCGTTCACCACCACCCCGGACAATGCCACCAAGCCAAACAGACTCATCAAGGAGAGGGAATACCCCAGAAGTATATGCCCCAGAACCGCCCCCACAATACCAAAGGGGATGCAGGCCATGATCACCATGGGTTGAAAATAGCTTTTAAAGGGGATGGCCAAAAGGGCATAAATACCAAAAAGAGCTATTAAAAGTCCCCGGATCAGGCTTTCTGTACTCTCCTGCATGCTGGCCTGACGGCCTTCAAAATTACCGGTAAGGCCGGGAAATTGTCGTTGCAGTGCCGGTAAAATTTCAGATTTCACCACCAGGAGGATTCGGTTGGTTTCCATGCGGGGAACCACATTGGCCGTGATGGTGGCCACCCGCCGTCCAGATCGTCTTTGGATGGATGTATAGGCCCGTCCCCGCTCCATGCTCACCACTTCCCGCAGCAGGGTCTCTCGGCCATCCGGGGTATGGATAATCATGGTTTCCAGTTGGCTTTCAGTGATGCGTTCTTCCCGGGGCAGGCGTACTTTTACGGTGACTTCGTTTCTTCCCCGCTGGAGTTTCAGTGCCGTGGCACCATAAAAGGCATACCGCACCTGAAGGGCCACATTCCGGGCCCCCAGTCCCAGAGACAGCCCCTGGGGAAGCATTCTAAAGTCAAATTGCTGTTTGCCCCGGGCCGAGCCGTCGTCAATGTCCTTGGTGGAGGGGAAATTTTCAAGCTCCTGGGCCAGTTTTTCACTGGCTGCATCAAGGGTTTCAATGTCCCGGTGGCTCAACTCAATGGTGAGGGATGATCCAGATCCAGGCCCCCCTCGGTCGGACTGGAACACCATGGATTCGAGCCCCACAATGGTGCCGGTGGCTTCCCGCCATAACTGGGTTACCCGGGCCGTTGAAAGGGGCCGGAGATCCGGCGGGGTGAGCAGGATGCGGGCGGTGATGACATTTTCCTTGACCTGGGCATATCGTCCCCGGGACAGGGTTTCCCCCCCATTTTTTTCCACCACCTGGTTGGCTGAATCGGAAATAATATCAAGAATGGCGGCGGCTTTTTCATCGGAGGAACCATAGGGCAGGGTCACCATGACATAGGCGTAATCAGATTCCACCCGGGGCATGAGGGTGGTGGTGATTCTGCCGCTTTTCACATATCCCAACACAATGATTAACACGGCAAGTCCGATGCTGGCGGTGATGTAGCGGTTATTGAGCATGGATTCCAGGATGGGATTGTAAATACGCTCCACAAATCGAATAAGCCCCCGGCTGACCTTTTGCTGTTTTGCCATGGCCCAGGCCATGAGCCTTCCCGGCGTCCTGCCCGGGTGGGACAGATGGGCTGGCAGGATAAAAAGGCTCTCCACAAGGGAGATGACAAACACAACAATGACCACCACGGGAATCACCTTGAAAAATTTACCCATGGTGCCGGTGACAAACATGATGGGAAGAAATGCCACCACATTGGTTAAAATGCTGAACACCACAGGAAGTGCCACCTCTCTTGCCCCGTCAATGGAAGCCTCCAAAAAGGGTTTTCCTTGTTCCCGGTGCTGGTAGATGTTTTCTCCCACCACAATGGCGTCATCCACCACAATGCCCAGGGTCACAATAAAGGCAAACATGGAGATAATATTGATGGAAAAGTCGGTGAAGGGTAAAAACACAAAGGCTCCCAGAATGGAAATGGGAATGCCCAGTGCCACCCAGAAGGCCAGCCGGATTTCCAGGAAAAAGGCCAGAAAAAGAAACACCAGAGACAGGCCGATGTAGCCGTTTCTGATTAGCAGGTTTGCCCGCTGTTGAAATATTTCGGATCGATCGCTGACCAGGGAGATGTCAATGCCCTGGGGCAGGCTTTTTTTGAAAAGCGCTACCTGTTCCTTTACCGCTTTGGCCACCTGGGTGGGCTTTTGATCCCCCACCCGGTACACATCCACCATGATGGCAGGTTTGCCGTTGAAGGTGGCATAGGTATTGCTCTCTTCAAACCCTTCACTGATGATGGCAATGTCTTCCAGCATAATCCGAGAACCGTCCCCGGCGGTGATGATGGGCAGTCGGGCATACTCCCGGGCAAGTTCCCGGCGCTCCTTCATGCGCACCATGATTTCTCCTCCCCGGGTGCGGATGCTGCCACCTGGCAATTCCACCACGGCATTTCGGATGGTATTGGCGATTTCACCCAATGTCAGGCCGTAGCGTCTCAGGTTTTCCTGGGGAACTTCCACATGGATTTCATGTTCCCTTGTTCCCTCCATGTCCACCTGGGTGATGGTGGGATCCTGGAGTAGACGATCCCTGAAGGATTCGGCAAATTCAGTGAGGATAGCCTGGGACTGATCCCCATAGATGGCATGGGAGGTGACATGGCGTTTTCTTGTGACCACAGATATCATGGGTCTTTCTGCTTCATCGGGAAAGGAGGTGATGGCATTAACCTCACTTTCCACTTCCCGTGCAAAGCTCTGGACATCCATTTCTTCGCGAACCTCAATGCTGACAGAGCCCCGGCCTTCTGATGCTGTGGAACGCATCTCATCAATGCCGTCTAAACCCTGAACCGCCTCTTCAATGGCCAGAATGATGCCTCGCTCCACCTCTTCTGGGCTGGCACCGGGGTAGATCACGGATATGCTGACGGCCCCAATGTCAAAATCGGGGAACACTTCCTGCTTGATGTTGGCACCCATGACAAGGCCACCCACCAGAAGCACAATCATCAACAGGTTGGAGGCCACGGAATTTTCGGCCATCCATTGAATGGGGCCTTTAAAGGCAGGGGATCGGGGGACGATACTCATTTTTTAACTCCCTTGCTTTTAACACCTTTCTCAGCCACTGGCTTTGCACCATTGTTTTTTTCAGGAAGGGGGGGAGATGTTTTTGCCTGGGTTTTACCAGGGGTATTCCCCTGGGTTCTAAGGGCCATACCGGCCACGGGGGAGGCCATGTCTGAAATGATAATGTCATCATCTAAGTCAAGCCCGCCACTTACAAACACCTGGTTTGCATCCCGCCACATAATCTCAATGGGTTTTATGACCAGTTGGTCGTTGTAAAGGCACCACACCTGATCCCCATCCCTTACAACCTTCCGGGGCAGGGCAATGACATGGGATATCTGTGTGCCCTGGATGCGGATTTGGACATAGCTGTTCAGGAGCATAGGTGTAGCCCCTTTGCCCTGGAGGCCCAGGGGATCTTTAATGGAGATGAGCAGGGTGGCCAGCCGGGTCTCCTGGCCCAATTCTCCTAACAACCGGATGACCTGGCCCGGATGGCTGGTGCCGTCCCGGGTGGTGATGGTCGCCTTGCTGCCCTTGTCATGGGAGTTCAGGGGGAAGGTGACCCATTTGAGCTGATCCGTGGGAAGGGCGGCCTTTACCCAGTAATCATCGGTGCCCGAAAGGGAGGCAAGGATGTCCTGGGATGAAACCTGGGAACCGGGCTCCACGTTCACTGCCATCACCATGCAGTTAAAGGGGGCTTTGATAATGGTACGCCCAAGATCCAGATTTACCTTGTCAAGATCTGTTTTGGCCCCGGCAATGTCCGCCTTTATTTGGGCCAGCTGAGGTTCTCTCAGGGCCAGATCGGAATTAGAAATGATTTTTTTTGAGCTTTTTTGAAGAATTTTAACCTCTTCCCGGGCCACGGTCTGTTTTCCCATTTCCAGACGAAGTCCTGCCTCAAATCTTGCAAGAACCGCCTTTTGTCTCTCCACATTAAGAATAAAATCTTCCTGTTCCAGACGGAGCATCACCTCGCCTTTTTTGAAAAATCCACCGGGAATCAGCTCCCTGGATGTCTCCTGCACAAATCCACCCACCCGGGATTTCAGGGTGATGGTTCGGGAGGGGATGACGGTTCCCATGGCAGACAGGGTGACAACGTGGTTGCCGGGGGTAACCCTCATGGTTTCCACCAGGGGCAAGGGGATCTGGGGGCGGCCCCGGCGGGCAACAGGTTTGGTGGCGTAAAGGTAATTGGCTACGGCAATACTTGCAATAATGAAGATGATGGGGATGAGGAATCGAATCACCTTGATAAGGGGATGGCGCCGGGATGTTGTTTCTGAAGTCATGGTGTTTCCATATTTTGGGTCCAGTCACCTCCCAGGGCCCGGTAAAGGGCAATGCGGTTTTTGATCAGAACCGCCTTCTGTTCGATGAGCCTGCTTTCCAGTTTTTGAACACTAACCTGTTCGGTTAAAAAGGGGATAAACGGGTCTAAGCCTTTGATATATCTTCGTTCTGCCTCTTGTTTTGCCTGGCGGGCACTGCCAAGTTCGGCCAGGAGAAGGGCCATATAGCGGGTTTGGTATTGTTCCGCTGCAAGGCTGCTCTCCACCTCCACAATGGCCGTAGTTACGGTTTTTTCATAGGATGCCAGGCGTTCCTTGACAACGGCCATGGCTTGTTCCACTGCTGCATCTTTTTTACCCCCATCAAACACCGTGGCACCAAGATTGACACCCAGGGAGAGTATCCAGTTTTGCAATAAGAGATCCAGGGTGCCCTCTCTGAATAAAAAGCTGCCTGTTAAAGAAAAGTCGGGCAGGCGGTTGGCCCGTGCATGGGTTTCGTACCAGTCTGCTGCCAGGAGCCGGGAACCTGCGGCCCGCACATCCGGGCGAAGGGCCAGGATGTTGGCCGGTATCCCTTTGGCGGGCAGGGCAGGCAATTGTTCTGGCAGATCTCCCTGGACAAAGGGGCCTTTGTCCGGTGTTTTTCCAAGGAGAAGTGCCAAGGCATTGGAAAGGGCCGTTATTTGATTTTCAATGGGGGGAATGGTTGCCTTGGCACTGGCCACCACCTCCCGCTGCTGAAGTACATCCAGGGCCGTGGACATGGAATTTTCAAACCGCAGTTCCAGAAGGTCCAGCACCGTGTTGTTCAGTGTGAGTTGTTGTTTGGCAAGGGCCAGTTGTTTCCGGGTGGCAATGAGTCCCACCCAGGTATCAGCCACCTGGGCCGCCACGGACATGACTGCGGTTTCAAGGTCGTATCTGGATGCCTTGGTTTCAAGCTGGGATGCGGCGATGTTGGCCTTGATTCTGCCCCAGAAATCCACTTCGTAGGATGCTGAAGGCCCCGTTGCAAAGGTGTTGTAAGAACTGGTATTTTTTTTTGCCTGGGTGCGGGTGTAGTTTCCGTCCATGGTGATGGTGGGAAACAGGGCTGAACTTCGGGATGTGGTTGCGGCATGGGCCTGGTCGAGCCTTGCCCAGGCTTCCCTGATGGAAAAATTATCTGCCAGGGCCGTTTCAATCAGGCTGTTGAGTTCCTTGTCATTAAATTGTTCCCACCACTTTGAAGACATGGCTGGTGAGGCCGAATATAAGGTTGTAGTTTCTCCGGGCAGGGGCTGGGTTTCCAGGTGCCGGGGAGCTGGAGTGAATTGTTGACATCCCAGGAACAAAAATTGGGCTACCATACAAATCAATATTTTTTTCAAGAATCGTATCCGCATTGGTGGTTATCTTTTTTTTGTGGAAATGGCGTAATTCTTCCGTAAATATTCGGCCAGCACTCCTTTTTCAGCTATTTGGGCCTGCTCACCTAACCATTAGTATGCTACGCAGTCCCCAATAGGCCAATATGGGGCGCTGGCCAAACATTTACATTCCCAATCCAAATATTTACATTATTCCATCTTTATATCATTAATTTGGCATTCTTCATATCATTCCAAAAGTGATTTACACTTTTGGGGAAATAATTCCGGAAACATGGGGTTATTACCCCAACAAGTGTAAATTGGAGAATGAAGGATGCCATTAATTTTCACGTTTTTACCAAAACGTTTACAATAAAGCAACTAACATGCCGTTCTTGTATTGGCGCACGGCCTGGAAAATGGTACTTGATAAATACTGAGGAACATAATATTCCTATCACAACCGAAGCCTTCAGGAGGGTTCTGTGAGAAAAAGATGGTTTATCAAAAAAACAGATATGGCAGTTCCGGTGGAGGATGCCTTTGCCTGGCATGAACGCCCCGGTGCCCTGGAACGTCTCACCCCTCCGTGGGTGGTCATGAAAAATATTCGTAGAACCGGTGGAATTAAAACCGGTGCCACCGTGGAGATGGATCTGTGCGCCCCCGGGTTTTTAATGAAAACAAAGGCGGAACACATAGGGTATGTCAAAAATAATTATTTCCAGGACTGCATGGTCAAAGGGCCTTTTTCCCAGTGGATTCACACCCATTTGTTTCATCCCCGGGGAGACACACGTTCCTGCCTGGAAGACAGGGTGCAATATCAGCTACCCATTCACCTGCCCCCCAAATGGGCTGCCATGGTGGACAATGAGTTGCATCGGATGTTTTCCTATCGGCATACGGTGATGAACAACGACCTTGAAGCCCATAAAAAAGGAGATAGCCCCCTCACCATTGTGATATCCGGTGCCGGTGGCCCGGTGGGCAAAGCCCTGATTCCTTTTTTCACCACCGGTGGTCACCGGGTGGTCCGACTGGTGAGACGTGCCCCCCAAGGGCCGGATGAGATCTTCTGGAATCCCTACACAGGGATTTTGGATCTTACGCCCGCCGGAAAAATTGATGTGGTGATTAACCTTAACGGGTACCACATTGCCTCGGGGCGATGGTCCCCCCGGCGTAAGGAACAGATTGTTCAAAGTCGGAATCTATCCACGGGTCTTATTGCCAAAACCATCATGGCCCTTCCGGACAAACCGGAGTTGTTTATCTCTGCCTCTGCCACCGGCTATTATGGGGATCTTGGCGAAACAGTTGTCAATGATGCCTGCGGGCCCGGGGATCTGTTTATTTCCAGGGTGTGTGCCGATTGGGAGCAGGCCGCAGAAATGGTGGAAGGCTCGGGGATTCGTACGGTGTATGCCCGTATTGGTGTGGTCTTAAGCCCCAATGGGGGTATTTTGGAAAAACTCATGCCCCCTTTTCTCATGGGGCTGGGGGCATCCATTGCCTCGGGGGATCAGTACCTTAGCTGGATCAGCATGGATGATCTGATCTATGCCATGCACCATGTGATAAATAATCGACGTATCCAGGGGCCGGTGAACTTTGCCTCTCCCCATCCGGTTACCAATGCCGAGTTTACCACAACCATGGGAGAGGTGTTGCAGCGTCCCACCCCCTTTAGAGTACCGGCCTGGGCCGTAAAACTTGCCTGGGGCAAAATGGGGCAGGAGGTGCTTTTGGCCAGTACCCGTGTGAACCCGGAAAAACTTATGGTTTATAATTACACCTTTAAACACAATACCCTTCACCAGGCCCTGGCCCACGTAATGGGAAAACAACAATATGCGGAAAAGAAATAACCTGTGTGGGCACCAAGGATCTATAGCGCCTGACTAAGTACCCGGGCATATATTCTTTAAAATAAAACCCATAAATATCAATGATATATGACTGTAAAATACCGAAAAACATATGTGTGGGTACTTATGCAAATGGGGAAAGCTTAGCCCTAATTCTGGCCTGGTTCAAATTGGGGTAACAGTTTCTAATATTTTTCTGTAGCTCTTGCTGGGTCTAACACCACAGCTTGATTAAAAGAGTGGGCAAAAGTGTTACCCGGATATATGCTGTTTTGAACCAGGCCCGAATTCTCTACTCTTATGATGTAAATATCACTGCAATGCTACAGCAAATTGGTTGGCAAAGATCCACCCCGACAGGTAGGAAGACTCGGGTGTTTTTCAAACCCACGGCCTCTTTTTAACCCTTCACCCTTCATTTTTATCCTTCACCCACGATCCAAAACCCCTGAATCTCATTGAGGAGACAAAAATAAATGAACCCCATGTTAAAATTTTTTTTTGCCATAATGATGATCATGGCCCTTATCTTTGGCTATGCTGGCATCTATTTTCCTTTGGAACAGTATGATTTTGAACGCCTTCACATTTTTTTGTTTAATCTTTGCACCGGTGGCACCATTCTCCTCTATTTCACAGAGGGAACAGGCAAGCTTTCCCCCCGTACCATTATCTTTCTGGTGTCATCCCTTTTTTATGCCCTGTTTGCCTTTTTAAATATGTATCCCATGGTTATTTTTATCTCTCTTGGCCTTGCCTCCATTGTGGAAAGTTTAAGAATTGAAAGATTCAGCATTTTGCCATGGAATTTTTTCTCCCTTAAGGAGTCTGTGTCTGCAAAATTTCACCAGGCATCTCTGCTGTGCCTGTCCATTGGGCTTCTTATATCCACAGTTGTTATCATCAACAATGAGTATCTCCATGTGGTCACCATGGAAAAACTGGTACTTAATACTTTTTTCCTTGGTTTTTCTTTCCCCCTTTCCCTGATCACATTGTCTGTTATTTTCTCCATGATTCGTCAAAACGGAGCCTCCCGCACCGGGATTATCTCAGTGATCTGCTTCTGGACCATTAATTTGGGGGTGATCATCTTTTTTATGTTTATATTGTTTGAGCGATTTTATCCCCAGATCCCCGTGACCCTGGCCCTGTTTGTTGCCGTGGTTACTGTATTTGCCCTTTATGTACGCTATGGTCAGAAGATGCAGCAAAAGGAATTTCTCTCCTCGGGCATCGGTTTTCTAATTATCACGGCTATTTCCGGGATTGTTTATATCATTTTCCAGATGTCCCCGGGATACACCCATGAAAACACCCGGTGGTTGCTCAGGCTTCACACGTTTGCTTCCCTTTATGGATGGAATCTGTGTGGTCTTGCCGTGATCTGTCGGTTTCAGGATTTTCCCATTCGAATGCATTCCGGTTTTGTCATTGCTGTGCACTGGCTCATGGCACTGGTGCTGGCTCCCCTGGGCACACATTATGCATTGATATCCATCCTTGCAGTGATGGGTTATATTTTCATCGTGTTTACCCTGTTTTTCAGTAAGGATAGGAGGACTTTAAATGACGAATATCCAAAGGCTTGAAAAATTATTATCTCTTTTCTCCAAAGAAAATAACGTGTTGATCGTTATCAATGCAGACCCCGATGCCATGGGCAGTGCCATGGCAGTGAAGCGATTACTCTGGAGAAAGGTGACCGGCGTGGTGATTACCTATTTCAATGAGATAAGCCGCCCGGACAATCTCACCATGATCCGGATGCTGGATATTGAGATGATCCACATTGATGAGGTGGATGAAAAGGCCTTTGACCGGTTTGTGGTGGTGGATTCCCAGCCGGATCACCATGAATGTTTTGCCATGTTCCCATATGACGCCATCATTGATCACCATCCCCTGTCCTGTGATTCTGGCACTTTTAATGATATCCGGCCTGAATACGGGGCCTGTTCCTCCATGATGACAGAATACCTTAAAGCCGCCGGTGTCAAACCCTCCCAAAAGCTTGCCACGGCCCTTTTACTGGGAATTAAAACAGATACCGGAGGGTTTTTACGCCAGACATCCATGGAAGATGTAAGGGCTTTTCAGTACCTCTATCAATTTGCTAACACCTGCGTTATGGCCCGAATTGAACAAGCTGAGTTCAAGGAGGCTGATCTTGAGTTCATCGGTTATGCCATTAAACAGAAAAAAATCATCAATCATCGGCTTTACGCCCATACAGGCACCATTGAAAATCCAGATCAGTGCGTCATTGTAGCGGATTTTTTCATGCGCATTAATTCGGTCAACTGGAGTATTATTTCAGGGATATATGATGAAAAATTGGTGATTATTATTCGAAATGACGGCCTGCGGAAAAGTGCGGGGAACACTGTAAAAGAGGCTTTTTCCCATTTGGGCTCCGCCGGAGGGCACCGCACCATGGCCCGGGTGGAGATTCAGATGAAGGAACTTAAAAAAGAGGTGCCCAATAAAAAGGGGATCAGCCAGTGGATCATTGATCAGGTGGAAAAATATGCCGGAGTCAAGTTTGAATAATTGGGGTGTGCTGTGTCGATACAAGAATGTCTCTTTCTTGGTGAGGCTATAGTGTCTCTATATCTGTAATTGAATGTATCATACTGTATTTAATGGATTGATTTGCAGGGGTGTCTGGGGAGAAATTCGATTAATCTTGTGTCAACCAGTGCCCGTTATTGTTGGCTTTGGGGCTTAAAATAGAATAGAGTGGTTGGCTATCTTCCATGGATGGCATGTATGTTGCTTTATATATCTTTGATTCTGGTAACTATCATCCAATTAAGCCAAGGGATGAATTTTAGATTCATGGAGGTGTGAAATATGAGACTTGAAGATATAAAAAAAGATTTGAATATCATGAACGCAGTTGACTGGGATATGACACCAGAGGAGGCCGTTGCCCTGCATTTGGAATGGGGCCCTCTTAGGGATCTGTCCTACTACAACTCCAGGGACTCTAACAACGAAACCGTTTATTTTGTCATAAACACCTGGAAAACTCATCCCCTGGTGAGTCTGGTCAGGCGCAGGGGGTTTGACTCTGAAGACCTTATCACTATGAGGCTTCCCCAAGGTCTGGAAAAGACGTTTATGGAAGAATCTGGACAGCATAAAGGGGTTTTTGCCGTGGAAGGAGAGGTTAAATCCTGGTTGCAAAAGGAATTGGGCGATTAAAGTGTAATGATATTATGCCGCCCCCCTCCGACGGGCAATGGGCCCGGCCCGGAACCGTAGACGGCCCAATTGGCCGGTTCCTATTACCCATCGGGGGGGCTCTGCTCAGGTTGGTTACCCGGAAGTTTTATTTTCTAATAAAAAACGCCATGGGTGAACCGATAATTTGACCCAAAAAAAGGCATGACAGGAAATTTCCTGCCATGCCTTTTTTCTTATGATCAAAATGCGCTATTCTTTGGAAAAATCTTCTTTACCTGCGCCGCAGATGGGGCATGCCCAATCGTCAGGAAGATTCTCAAAGCTTGTGCCAGCATCAATACCATTGTCCGCGTCACCTTCTGCAGGGTCATACACATAGCCGCAAAGATCGCATACATACTTGTCCATTAGTCTCTCTCCTTTTTTGTAAGTTGATATTTTTACATGGGTCTATGGTCACATGCAGGGCATAGTATCATATCCTGCCTGTAAATGTCCCCTCCTGAATTAAAATTTAGAAGGGGGTGTCAAGTGTTTGTAAGTCTGAAATCTAAAAAGCCTTTCCCGGAGTAATCCCGAACGCTTTCAGAATCAACGCCATGGGACAAAAGCCTGTGAAGGCAGCCTGGAAGAGATTGGCCCCGATAAAGGCGGTGAACCAAAGCCAGTAAAGGGTGTGGAGAACAGCCATGACCGTGCTGAAAAGGATCAGGCTGCCAGCCACAGCAAAAATGATTCTATCAATGTTCATGAAGAGTCCTTTTTCCCGGGATTAGGGTGAGAATATTAATACTCCATTTCATCTTCTGGCATTACACCTTTAAATAGCTTATATGCCCAGATTTGATATCCAATGACAATGGGAATAAATACCACCACCACAAAAAGCATGATCTTCAGGGTCAGGGGGCTTGAGGATGCATTAAAGGCTGTCAGGTTGAATTCTGAATTGAGCAGTGAAGGAAACAAGACTGGAAACAATCCGATAATACCAAAGAAAGTACAGCTGACAATGGTCACTGCCGATGCGCACCATGCTTTGAAATAGTCTTCAATAAAGAGGAAAAATCTTACGGATAGCAGGGCAATCACGCTTAATATAATCACCAGGAAAAGCAGGGGCATTTCCTGATAGTTGTCATAAAGAGAGGTGGCAAATTTACTGGCAATGAGAAAAATGACTGCCACAGGTACCAGGGCCAGCCATATTTTTCCAGCAATCTTTGCAGCTTCCACTTTTACCCTTCCCTTGGTTTTAAGGGCCAGCCAATTGGCACCATGGAGGACAAACAGCAAGAGAAAAAGAATGCCGCCCAGTAACCCGTAAGGATTTAAAAGTTTGAGAATATTACCATGGTACAATCCCTGGCCATCAAAGGGGATTCCCCGGAAAATATTGGCAAAGGCCACCCCAAAAAGCAGGGCCGGGGTAAAGCTGCCCACAAAAATGCAGACATCCCATATTTTCTTCCACACAGGATGGTCAATCTGTCCCCGGAATTCAAAGGCAACCCCCCTTAAAATCAATGCAAATAAAATCATCAAAAGGGGGGTATAAAGGGTGGAGAACATCACTGCATATACCTTGGGAAAGGCGGCAAAAGTGACACCACCAGCGGTGATGAGCCATACTTCATTGCCATCCCAGAAGGGGCCGATGGAGTTGATCATGGCCCGCTTGTCTTCTTCTGTTTTTCCCAGAAAGGGGTAAAGTGTCCCCACGCCGAAATCAAATCCATCTGTCATGAAAAAAATCGCCCACAAAAGGCCCCAAATAAAAAACCATATTGTTTCCAAAACCATAATTCTCTCTCCTGTTTTTTTATCAAAAAGCGTTTGCCGGGTTGGTGGTGCCATGTCATTGTTACCGGCAATATAGTAGATTAGGAATCGGTCTTAAATAATTTGCCCATTTCAGAACGCGCCACAGTTGAAAGGGGGTGTCCCCAATTTTTCAATGGGTGTGTTATTTTGGACTCATTCCTTAACTAATTGGGAAATCACGCCTTTTCAGAGACGGGACCTTTTCTTGCGTGTTTACCCATGAGATAAAATCCAACGCCGCCCAGCAGGCCATAAACCAGAAAAAAGGCAATCAGGGAGATCATAACCTGGTATCCCATGATGGGGGATGCTGCATCCGAGGTTTTCATCAGCCCATAAACGATCCAGGGCTGCCGACCCACTTCCGCCAGCACCCAGCCTGCCTGGATGGCGAGATAGGGAAGGGGGATGGAGTAGAGCATCATGGTGAGAAATTTAGGTGATTCCAGAAGTTTGTTTCTTCTGGTCCATGCATATATCATCTGGAGGATAAAAATGGTTCCCAGAAGAACCATGAGTCGGAAGGCGGCAAAGGTAATCCAAACTGGGGGTCTTTCATCTTCAGGAAAATCATTGATCCCTTTTACCACGGCATTGAAATCATGGTAACCCAGGAAGCTTAAGATACCGGGGATGGAACCGAACTCCACAAGGTTTTTACCGTTTTCCTCATCGGGGATGGCAAAAAGAACAATGGGCGCATTGCTCTGGGTTTCCCAATGGGCTTCCATGGCCGCAAGTTTAGCAGGCTGAACCTCTGCCACATGGGTTCCGTGGAAATCACCGGTCATTCCCACACCCAAGGAGGCAACAAGGCCAAACACCAAGGCTATTTTAAATGATCGGGTGGCAAAATCAATGTGTTGTTTTTTTAATAGATGATAGGCACTGATACCCATAACAAAAAAAGCAGCCAGAACCATGGCCGAGGGAAGCATGTGGGCAATTTCAAGCAGGCTGAATTTGTTGAATAGCAGTGCAAAGAAATCGGTCATTTCTGCACGTCCATTGCGGATGGTATACCCCACAGGATGCTGCATAAATCCGTTGGCGGTTAAAATCCACACAGCGGAAAGATTACCCCCAATGGCCACCATCCACATCACACCTGCATGGGCTTTGGCAGACATTTTGTTCCATCCAAACACCCAGATGCCGATGAAAGTGGATTCTAAAAAGAAGGCAACAGAGGCTTCAATGGCAAGCAGTGAGCCAAACACATCCCCCACAAATTCAGAATATCGGGACCAGTTGGTACCAAACTGGAACTCCAACGTGATACCGGTGACAACCCCCACGGCAAAGTTGATGAGAAAAAGTTTTCCCCAGAACTTTGTCATTTTCAGGTAAACCTTATCACCGGTTCGGGCGTACTGGGTTTCCATGTAAGCTATGATAATGGAAAGCCCCAATGTTAAGGGTACAAAAAGAAAATGAAACATGGTTGCAGCGGCAAACTGCAGCCGGGAAAGTAGAACAGGATCCATAATATCCTCCCAAGTGGTTAACGACTAAATGCCAATACTATTTTAGTTTACGTATATATAACGAATATGACTATTCTGGAAGAGAATAATAGCATCTTTTGGGGGAAATCACATCACCGGTTTTTTTCAATTTAGCGATAATTTTTGAAATCTCCTTGCTGTCCATGTCCAATTCCTTGGCAATTTCACCGGGTCGAACCGGTTTTCCGGCTTTTTTCATTACTTCAATAATTTTTGCTTCCATGTTTTATCCTTTAATTAAATAAAATACACAAAGGGGATTATCGAGTGATCAGTTTTAATTTTTAGTGATAAGCAAATGATATGCCATGTTTTGTAAATATTGAATTTTGTCCCAAGGTCTTTTGTGTAGGGGCGTAAGGGGGTGCTGTGTCTCAACAGAAATGTCTCAATGGGGCAGGGGTGTCTCAGTTGTTTGTGTGTAGCCAGTGAAATATATAAAAGATAAGCTGTGTTTGAGCTTCTAACTATTCGATGACCCCCTTTTGATGGCTGATTTCTGGGAAAGCTGTGTTAGTATTTTTTTGAATTTGGTATGAATACTGCATATTAATTTTTTCAGAATTTTTATGATAAATTATTATGGGAGAGCTTTTTTCCAATGCTGAAAAAGAAATGTGATCGAAATGTTCAAAAAACCCTGGAGCTGGCAGATAAGATGATTTTGCTGGCACACCAGGGTGATGAAGCAAGGGAAGACAGCAGTTGCGGTGTCCTTTATGGCACGCTTCTTGATACAGGATATAAGCTCAAACAATTGGCATTGCGGGAAAAACAAGCCCATATAAGCAAGGGTTGGTGGAAAAAACCAGCCAAAACAAAATCAAAACTAACAAGACAGTAAAGGAATTATAGCGAATGGCAAAGTATAGTTGTGGCGTATGCGGTTATGTTCATGAAGGTGAAAGTGTTCCGGAAAAATGTCCCCAGTGTAATGCTACCCAGGACAAATTCAGTGTCATGACAGTAGGTGAGTTTGAGTGGTCCGATGGTCATGTGGTGGGTGTTGCCAAAGGTGTGGATGAAGAGATTCTCCAGGGCCTCCGGGATAATTTTGCCGGTGAATGTACCGAGGTTGGGATGTATATTGCCATGAGCCGCCAGGCAGATCGGGAAGGCTATCCTGAAGTGGCCGAAGCCTATAAAAGAATTGCATGGGAAGAGGCAGAGCATGCGGCTAAGTTTGCAGAGCTTTTGGGTGAAGTCTTAGTGGCTGACACCAAGGAAAATCTCATTGCCAGGGTAGCCGCTGAAAATGGTGCCTGCAAGGGCAAAAAAGCCATTGCCACCCGGGCAAAAGAGTTGGGTCTGGATGCCATTCATGACACCGTCCATGAAATGTGCAAGGATGAAGCACGTCATGGCATGGCCTTTCAGGGCCTTTTGAAGCGCCATTTTAAATCATAAAAAGTTATTTCGGACTCATTCCTAAGTAAGAAACGGGCGCTGTCTTGGATTTTTTGGTTCAGCGCCCTTTTTGCATAAAAAATAGGGATAGGCTCACAATTTTGGTTTTTGAGTTGAGTTCGGACAGACCTTATCCGTGTTTTAGTTAAGCTTTTTTATATGAAAAAGCAGGTGCTGGATTTTGGGTACTGGGTTTGGCGCACCGTACTTTTTCAAATTTCGTTGTGGCTGGTGCTTACAGCCATATATGTTTTATAAGAAAGTCTCACCAACACGCTGGAATTAAATGACTTTCTTTTTTCGTTGTGGCAGTGGTGACTGCCATGTATGTTTTATAAGAAAGTCTCAGCAACGTGCTGGAATTAAAAGACTTTCATTTTTAGTTGTGGCTGGCCTTACAGCCATGTATGTTATATGAAAGAGTAGACACGTCTAACATTCTTTCGTGCTTCGTTGTGGGTAGGCCGGGGCCAGAATACGGTCTGCCCGTGGCAGTTATATGAAAATGAAGTGTCCAAGTAGCCTCAGCAGAGCCCCCCCCGATGGGTAATAGGAACCGGCCAATTGGGCCGTCTACGGTTCCGGGCCGGGCCCATTGCCCGTCGGGGGGGGCGGCATGATATCATTTTAAATATTCGTTGTGTCCGGCAGGAAATGCCC
>CAYSSE010000070.1:0-17510 GCA_964433355.1 uncultured Desulfocicer sp. | reverse complement strand
ACACCGACCGGATTCCCATTCAAAATAAAACATTTGCATCCAACTGGGAATTATCCGCTGCCAGAGCTGTTTCGGTGGTTCGTTTTCTGAGTCAAAAAGGGATCCCTGAAAATAGGATGGCCGCAGCCGGATTCAGTAAATACCATCCCATTGATACGGCAGATACGCCTGCGGCCTACCAAAAAAACCGACGCATTGAAATCAAATTGACCAGCCAGTAAAGGACGATTTTATGGGGTTGGTCATAAGCTGGGCCACTATATGGGAAATAAAAATTTATTCATCTCAATATGCTGTAATAATAAGATTTAATTTTTTCCATTAAAATTCGATCACAAGATGGCCCATGTTATGACCAACCCCGATTTTATTTTAATTCTGAGCATTATTTTGCTGTTAGGTTATAGACACCATCCCAATCATCTCCGGGAGGCTCTTCAAGATATGCTTCGCACCGGGAGATGTATGTTTGGGAGGGCCCATCCTTAGGGTAGTCTTGTACAATGGATTCAAAATCAGTCTTTGCTTCAGCAAAATTTCGATTTTTATACAATTCAAGTGCGCTATTATATCGGCAGACCAAGTTGGATGTCAGATCATCCAAGTTTCCTTTGGTTTC
Organism: uncultured Desulfocicer sp.; assembly: GCA_964433355.1. GTDB lineage: Bacteria > Desulfobacterota > Desulfobacteria > Desulfobacterales > Desulfobacteraceae > Desulfocicer. The sequence goes on along the minus strand of CAYSSE010000070.1, from coordinate 16,891 downwards.
TATTAACTCATAAACCGTTATGGGTTCTTTTTTACCAACGACTCGAATGGTATCCAGTTCACGAACTTCCACCTCATCCTTAACCTTCTCGTAGGTATAATGTGAAATCATTGTATACGTGTTATAATATTTGTTCGCACCTTCCAATCGAGCGGCCAAGTTAACGGCATCACCCATTATGGTATAATCCATTCTTGTTTGAGACCCCATGTTACCAACAACCATGGGTCCCGTATTAATCCCCATTCTTACATTGAGCACCGGTTTGCCCTCTTCCTCAAATTTGGCTCTGATCTCATTCATTCGATTTTGCATTTCAATGGTTGCCAAACAACATTTTAAAGCATTGTCGGGTTGATCCAATGGTGCTCCCCAAAAAGCGATAATGGCATCCCCTTCGAATTTATCTACGGTTCCGTCATATTTCGATATAATATCAGTCATTTCGGTCAGATATTCATTTAGAAGTGCAACGAGTTGATCCGGGTTTAATTTTTCAGATATCGAAGAGAAGCTTGCAACATCGCTAAAATAGGCTGTCATTTCTCGTCGTTCACCGCCTAAGCTGAGTTTATCGGGATTCTTAACAAGGATATCGATAACTTTCGGTGAAAGATATTGACCAAACGCATTCGTTATAAAGCTTTTCTGCTTTCGCTCCAGTATAAACGAGTGGACATTAATGGTGAGAAAACCACCGAGTGCTGCTATTAAGGTATATGTCATTGAAATAATAGTATGGTTGTATATATAAAACAAAACGCAAACAAAGAAATATATACCGGTTAGCACAAGCGTTATAAAGGCGCGTGATAATGGGTTCTTGAACTGGTGAGCTAAAACGAAGAAAAATAAAAACAAAAACAACATAGCGATTTCTAATTTTAGCGGAGCAGAACGTAAAGGTGCGCCTCGAAGCAACGTAGCTACCTCTTGAGCTAAGATTTCAACCCCAAAGGCTTGCCCAACAATGGTTTCGAAAAGATCATGCCCCACCTCAGAGGTATCCGCAATAAAGACAATCTTATCCTTCACCATGGCAGAGTACTCGGCGATTTCATACGCATCATCAATATCAAGTTCAATGATATCTAACCCTGAAATTCCGACAAATGGATCCTTACTTAAAAATTGATCCTCAGGTTGATCGCTGGGTGCCATAAAGGTCAAATAGTCAATCCAAAAATCATTAAAATGATCTAATTGTATTTTTTTACCCCCAAGCACTAAAAATCCATTTTCAAGCTTTGGCTCAACCCCCAGATAAGCTGCAGCGGTTTTTACTGAGATCGGCCATTCATTATATTCATTGATGATATCTGGATATAACCGGATCCGATTTAATTGTCCGCCAATGGCAGTATGATTTGAGTAAGCTGTTTCTGTTACCTTATGGATCTTGGGTGTAGGGTAATTGACTTTGACAAAATCGTTTCCTCTAAAAACAAGCTGGGAGACGAGAATTGTATTACCAGCAGCTTCCAAATACCCAGCAATTATTGGATCTTCACCATATGAGCTGGCAAAATCCATAATCATATCCACCATAATCACTTTTGCACCCAAGACGCTAAGATTTTTGACCATTATCCCAATGTCTTCTCTTTTAAGCGGAAATGATCCGTATTCTTCAAAAAATTCCTCGTCTTGCACGATGATCGCAATTTTATCTTTTAGGAACTCATAAGCCCTTTCCTGATCCATATTGTTGCGTATAAAATGGTGGCGAACACTAATAAGTTCATTTTCAATTACTTGAAAAACTTCATAGCGCTCCAGAGGAATCATTAACAAAAACAAAACGAACGTAATGATAAGATCCGGGCGCTTGAATAACCCTAATCGTGTTGCTTTTTGTTCACTCATTTAATTATTCAGCCTCGATTTCTTTTTGAAAAGCTTGGAGTTCCTTACTGTATATGTCTTTGAGCATTAGTTTTTTATAAACTCTGAAAAGATAAGGTTTCATTTCTATTTCATCCGGGTTCTCAGCCAAATACTTTTGGTATTGATCCAGTGCGGCAACCCACATTTTTTCTTTCTCAAAAACGCCACCAAGCATGAAATAATTGTCTGGAAAATTAGATTCAATTTCGTTGACAGCTTTTAAAAGCGCTTTGGATTTGACTTCATCCATCCAAATGAGTTGGTGCTTCTTATCCTCTCCACGTTTTCGGTAAGGCTGAAGTGAACTAATAATTTCACCATTCTCAAGAACATGAATGACGTAGTCTTGTTCTCCTTTAAATGGTTTTACTTGAACGCGGACAATAGGATCACTAATGGCAGGCACATCATATTGAATGCCACCCACATCTAAGCGATAGGAAAGGTCTTCACCCTGATTCGGCCAAACTATAGTTGGATATGAATCGCATAATACTATTTCTCGGGTGGCTTCCAAATCCAGCTTCTTATTCGGGGCACGCCGAACAGTGGTATAAGATTGAGCTTTGCTAAATTTTTTCATTAGGGCTTTGGTAAGTGCCCCGGCAGTTGCATCCGGTTCCAAGGTACCTTGAACCGCTTCAAACTTTGCATTAGTAACTTTTATCAGCGCACCGGAAGAAATCTTAAAATTTTCGCCACTTTTTTGGCTCAATACATTACCGGTTGCATCAGAACCGGTTTTAATTTGATACCCGCTAAATAGAAATTTATTTCGTCTAACTTTTTTCCACTTGATACCATCTTTTGAATACTCAACAAGCCCTTGAACATTGAAAAGTACACCTACTGGGTCTTTGATCTTTGCAGCCAGAAGGCTTCCGGGTAAGCAAAACGTGATGATTAAGATTACAATAAACAATCTCTTTTTCATGGTTCCCTCCTAAATGTATTTAAGCTTGATACGACTTTTTGTAGTATAATTTTGACTGTAACAGCTATTCCCGGTCAAATTCAGGATAACTATCTATAATTGTTAGATTTAAGCTTTTTAACTTCACGAAAGCACCTTGGCAAATATTAAATAATATCAAGTAGTTAAATGGTGGCCGGGAATTGCTGTAACTGTAAAGCCTTTTAAGTCATTGTCCATGATAATTTCTAATATGTTTCCTAAAATATCCAATCGACTTTTTGAGTTTTTAAACCCTACAATCCCACCATAAAAAATGCCGACCAATAATACGGATGGCCCCACTGAAAATGATTCATCATTTTTAAACGGGCCTCATGAAACGCATCACGCACTGACACCCCCTTTAGCATTTCATCATATAAAAGTGTCATTAATTTTTGAGTCCCCGCATCACTTACTTCCCATAATGAATTTACAACGGTTGAAGCACCCGCTTCCTGAAATGCCCGACGTAATCCATACACGCCTTCCCCTTCGTGAATTTCCCCAAGGCCTGTCTCACATGCCGATAGAATCACGACTTTGGTTCCTTGAAGGTTTAATCCAAGCACTTCCAAGGCGGTTAAAACGCCATCATTATCCGTATCTATTTCACCTAAAAAAGCAGCATTTTGGTTAATTCCGGCAAAAGCAAGTCCTGCTCGCAAAAGGGGGTTATCGCCCGGAGGGGGGATATCTAATCCGCCACTTCGCATTGTTTTCAATAGCCTTCTAACGAGCCTTTCTTGCGGTTTTAAGAAAAAACCATGTGTAGCAATGTGTAAAATTTCAGGGGCTTCATTAAAAGTTCGTAACTTGGCCTCTTCCCCGTCTCTTTTATAGTATGTAACGGTTTCTTTTTTACCTTTGGTGAGTGCTTCAATGTCGCGCCCTTCTGCCTCTGCACCTGGCAAGGGATCAAAATTCAATCCCCGCATTCCTCTCAACCCACGGGTCATTCTTAACCCGTTGGCACGATCTCCTCTGCCACCTCGGACACCCGTGCGAGAACCGGATCTTGATCTATTTAAATTGATTTTGGATTTTTCTGTGGCGTGGGAGTTCAAATCATAGTCCGGGCCAGCAATTATTAAAAGCTGATTATTACCCACTGCGGATTCCTGGTGGACGAGATCACGCAAACTGGTCAGAATTTTAATCCGATAGGTACTTAGCAGATAATTCCCATCCGGATCCATTAAGGCCTCAAAAGGCATAATGTTTAGAATACCATCCGGTACCAGAAAAATATTTGTTTTTTCTCCAAGGGTAGCGAGTAATGGCTCCCAAATTTGCTCGTAACGATATTGAGCCTCATCTATTAAATCTTCTTCCTCTGCGTCTTCATCTATAATGACTTCACGGAAAACTTTGACTGCCTCCTCCAAATCCGTCAATTCACCGTATTGAATCAAGTCAAATTGATAGGTTTCATCTTCTTGCTTTTGAGCGGAAACAGCGATGATTTTTTTCGTCCGATTTGATGGCTCTTCATAAATGAAATAATCAATGACAACTGCGTCCTCATCCAATTTTTCCATCACATCATTCAATGTTGCAGGAGAAATTTTCTTGTTAAATACGGCACTTTTCCGAGCCAGATCTCCTTGTAGTGTTTCAATATCGTTTTCGGTTTCCATTATTTTTTGAGCATACACTTCGTCTGTCATATCATCAAGAGGGCCGGACAAGGTAAGTGCTGCCAGCTCCTTTTTTTTATCAATGAGATTATGACTGATCTCAGTGAGGGCGGGGTTTTTGGAAAGTGATACAACCTCTTGAATTTCTGAAGAAATTTTTAGAAGTAGTCCCTTTCTCTCCAGGCTTATCTCAAGGATTTTCTGTGCGGCATTGGGGGTATTCTGATTAATTAAAAGTGCTATAAGCGCATCAAGTTCCTTGCGATGGATATGAATAAAGCCTGCTCTGGCATTCTCATTAGTTGCCCACAACACGCTGTTAAAAAATTCATTTCGACGATCAAAAACAGTTAACCTTAAGTTTAGAGCTGCTTGCCAATCCTCACGTTGCTCTTTTAGATCGGCAAAATGGTTCAACGTTTCAAAAGTATACGGGTGAAGTAATCCTAATTTTTTTTCACTTAGAGCAAGTGTTTTTAAGAATAATTTATCTGCCTCATCATTTTTTTGGGCAGTCGTCAATAAAACCGCTAAATCATGCATGGATCGAATCGTATCAATATGTTCAGATCCTAAGACTTCAGTTCTAAGTTCCAAAGCTTTTTCGATCGCTTCTCTTGCTTTTACAAGGTTTCCGAGTTTATGGTGAGCTCTTCCCAAATTGTTTAGGCTTTTAAGACATGCCTGATGACGTTCACCATACAGTGCCTTCCAAATTTCAAAGGCTTCTTCAAAGTAACCTAAGGCTTTTTCATACGCCTCCTGGAGCATATACAAATAGCCAAGATTATTAATACTTGCGGCCGTTCGGGGGTGTTTGTCCCCCAGAGACTTCTGACAAAGATCGATCAATTCCTGATGAATGGGTTCAGCTTTGCTAAAAAGGCCCTGGCTTTCATATAGCAAGGCCAAATTATTAAGCATATTCCATACATTTTGATCCTTTTTATAAGCCTCTCCTCCAATATCCTTGGAATACTGGATGGCCTGCCGTAAAAGAGGTTCACTTCTATCGAATAGCCCTTGCTTTTCATAGACAAGTCCCAAATTGTTCATGAGTCTAAGGGTTATGGGATGTTTTTTTCCTGCTAAAATAGACATAAGCTGATAGGCTCGGTCATAGAACATTTCAGCATCTTGAAACTCGCCAAGCTTAAGATAGATATTTCCCAAATTTGTCATACATGTGACCGTATTGAGGTGTTTTTCACCGAATCGACTCAGAGTGTGCGAATAAATTTTCTCATATAAATCCCTGGCTTTTGGGTAATCACCGGTATCTTCATACAAATTTGCCATAAAATTTTGAGTAATTAAGACAAAATAATGGTCATTTCCAAACTGGGCCTTTATTTTTGTTAAATTTTCATCAAGCAGTCGTTCAGCTTCTGGATAGCGGGCTTGTAAACGATAGATATCAGCCAGTAGATTTATGGTTTGTAATCGTTGGGAAGCGTCTGGCCCCAAAGCCTCTTAATCGCTGTTTTTCGGCATCCTTCATTTGCCAGTTTACACTATATTGGAACAATAACCATATTTTTCAGGTTTCATCCTCAAAAAAGTGTAAAATACTTTTAGAACCTGATAATGTTTAAACAGAATCTTACGCAATCTTGATGAACCTGTAAAAATATTTACTGATCAATACCCTTCCTGATCAATGATGCCATCATATACCAGCAGGATAAAAATGGTACCAAGGGGAAGGGTTAACAGCCAACCAATGGCCACAAGGCTTCCGATCCAGCACAATCCAATATAAATTATGGCGGTTATGGCATGGGTTTGGAAATCCTGTGTGATAATATTGACACTTGTCCTGATGGCATCCACCAGTCCCAGGGATTGATCCACCATTAACGGTACCATATACAAACAGAAAAAGGAAATGAGCACGGCCAGGATAATGCCGGGAATAAAAAAGAATACCAGGCCGAGCCCCACCACAATCAGTGTGAGAGTTCCAAACACCAAAAGTGGAAAAAAGAGGCGCATCTGGGAAAAAAGATCCTGTATTTTAGGCTCCTGTTTATATCGAATCAGATTCAGAATGGCGTGGGTGTATCCTGCAAAAACAACCGGGCCGAGAATTCCCAGTGTCAAGGTGCTGATTACAGCCATTACCAGGGTCATAATAATGAGAATTACCAGATTGTCTTTGGTCAGCAGCCAAGCGTTTTCAAGAGATGATTTAAAGTCCATGGGGTCTCCTTCTGACTTTGATTTTAAATTTTCAGGTGAATCGTATTAAGTACCCACACATATATTTTTCGGTATTCCACAGACATATACCATTGATATTTATGGTTTTTATTTTGAGGAATATATGCTCGGGTACTTAGTTGCCGTCAAACAGCCTTCCAAGACCACCCAAGGCAGATCCCTCTCCCTTGCTGCTCCCCCCAGAAGACGGTGCATGGGTAAGCACACGGTCGGCAAGCCGTGAAAAAGGAAGGCTCTGTAGATAGATGAACCCCGTCCCACTGAGGGTGGCCAGAAATAGCCCTTCCCCACCAAAAAACATGGATTTTAAATTAGCCTGAAATTTATCTGAAATCTGGCTGGACTCTTTACTATTTGCACAAACACCTTTTTAAAAATTATAATTCAGCTTGTTTGGAATGATACCCTCGTGAGACCAGTGATTTTCAATTGCCTGGACAAACTCCGGACGTACCAATTTTGCCCTTTCCCCCAGCCATTTTCCTTGATCATAACGAAGATATATTCCTTCAGAATTTGAACTGCTGAAACGGGAAGTTCTAAAAAACAATTTCAGCTCTTGAAGAGAAAAACGCCCTCTCCCCAGCATGGGCGTCTGTGAAATTTTCATCCGCCTGAACACACCATTCCGCCCCTCACAGGATAAGAATTGTTTATTCGTTTTATCATAGATATCAAATCCCAGGAACCATGAGGGCAAGCTTTCATATCTGACAGAGTGCCTGGCAAAGCACCATTCTCCAAATAAAATATATTGATTTTCCAAAACATCAAAAAAGACGTCCTGATTGAAAAACAGCCATTCATCCAATTTTTTCCATTGGCCTTGATAGGGTTTCAAAAGAAAATCGCCCCGGTTTTGAACATGGATATCACCGGAATTGTCAAAGGATATGCCCACATTGGCCCCATCAATTTTTTCTTCCACGATCAGTTCATGATCAAGGAATGCATCTCTTTCATTTTTTGTGAACACTTTATCATCCCGCACGGTTCCGTTCCCGAGAACAGTCAGGTGTGGAGTGGTTGGGAATTTAAAAAAATCCAGGCTCATTTTTCCATTTTTTCCTGATATTTTGCTTTAATATAATCCGGACATAGAAAATTTAATGAAATTCCGGATTCTTCAAGCCCCTTTTTCCACCCCCACCATTTGCTATCTGTGGATTGTAAAACAGACGGTCTGTCAGGGTGCGCATTAGCCACTGCAATAAATTTTCTATCAGGTATATCAAATTCAGTAAGATCAACATGATCCGGAAATTCATCATAGCTATCACCATCTTTTGTGATAGGCACTCGATCAGTTTCTGGAAATGTATATTGATTATAATGCAACCACTTCAAAAAACTGTCACCAACGCCAGGTTGCCCGCTCATGGAAAGCTGTTTGCGATATTCGGTAAAAATTTCCCCGTTGGCATCCAAAACCACACCACCGTTTTTCATGATATTCTCAATTGAATGGACACAGACCTGGACACACAAAACAAGTTCATCTGGAATGGCTGTAGGGTCAATGGCAAGATTGGCATTCTTGGGGACATTGGTATCAACCACGAATTTACAAGATTTATGTCTACTCATTCTTAGCTACCTTTTCCAGATTCATTTGACGAATTCTTTTATCCATTGCAGCCTTGGCATGGGCTGTAACATCCCCCATTTCATCCCCAAAGAAATTTTTTGGCCAATTGCGAATATTACCGAACAGGTCTATTTCCAAGGGCTCTAATTTGGCCGGAGAGGAATCTACTTTTGCAAAATAGGCGGAGATATCCTCTTGGGAGACTTCCTCTTCAGCTATACGCCTTTGGATTCGTTTTAAAAAATGTTCAGAATGTGTCTCAATAATCAATTGAACATTTCGATTTTCACCATTTTCCTTTGAATTGATTACATCAATCATGACATCAGCCAAGGCGGACTGCGCACTGGGGTGCAAATGTATTTCCGGCTGTTCCATAATTATGATTGAGTTGGCCGGGGCATAGAAACATTGCACTAAAACCGGAAGAACCTGGGATATTCCAAATCCCACATCAGGAAGATCCACCCAGTCTTTGGAGCCTTTGGTCTGTACGTTAACTTCATATTCTTGACGTTGTTTAGAAATGCGTTTAACTCTGAATTCCTCTATCAGTCCCATGCTTTTCAAACTTTTTGCAACAACCTGTTCCAACGGTCTATTTACTTTTTTATGCCCCAGACTAATCTTTCTACCCCGGGCGGCAAGCATTGCAGGCACAGTATTTTCACCGGAATAGCCCACGCTTTCCGGAGTGATACCAGACCATGAATAGAGCCTTTGTGTTTTTGTGCGTAATGGACCCAAATAAAAGATTGATTTAAATAAATTTTCATGCTCAAGGTTAAGACTTTGAACAAACTGGGCATTCTGGTGATACGCAATCACCTCATCAGGAAAACCATAAAACCTCACAGGCGATTCTGGATACCAAACCCTTCCTGGATTTCTTTTTAATGGATAATTATCAGAATGAATTTCATATTCATATTTATTCCCCGTTTTTTTCTGTTGCATACCAATGGAAAGGATCTCTTTCTCTTCATTTTTCAGATTATAATGAAAATGTTCCATGGAAAGCATCTCCCCGTATTCTTTTTGCATGGCTATTTTGCCATCAAAAGCAATGGAGGTTGCAGCGTATTTTTTTCCAGATAAGACATCCTTAAATTTTAATTCTTTGCCGATATCCCATTCATACTTAAAACTTATTTTTTTCTCAGGATCTCGATGAAAAATCATTTCCTGAAAAGAGCCCAGTTGAACTGCTGAATTTTTATCTCCCGGATAAAGAACTGCTTTCCTATCCGATGACTCAACAGTCTGTTTTAACATCATTAAAAATTGACTGATACTGGATTTACCAGAACTGTTAGTACCAAAAAACAAGGTAATCGGTGCCATGCGAATATTATCAGTATCTTTCCAGCCTTTGAAATTTTGTATTCTTAAACTTTGGAGCATATCAGCCTCCTCATTCTTAGTGTCAGGTGTTGTTTACTGTTCTCAGCATTATCCACAAAATATTATTATTAGCCCACCGAGACACCCAGGAGAGCCAGTGCCATTATCGCGTCCCAAAAACACAATAACACAAACCCGAACCCGTGGTACCAATATTGATCGGAATCGATGAAGTCAGAATTAAGCCCATTTTTACTTGCATTTGAAGAAAATGAACATAATAAAATGTAACAGGATTGTTTTTATCAATTTTAAAATTTTCTGTAAAGAAATAATCATCAAGGCCTTTATGGAAAGAAGAACATAAAAAAAGCTTGAAAAAAAATTCATTTGCTGTAGGTATCTTCAAAGAGAAACATTTCTCAGAAGTGCTATACCATGACGGAAACACCGGTTTTGCTCAACTCCCCCCCCCTGAATCAAAAATTCAGAAGGGGAATCCTTGGTGAAAAGTTAAATCCACGTCTGGCCCCCCTCTTCTGTTGTACATATTGAGCTTGATCAACAACTTACATATGAATTTCAAGCATTCTGAAACAAGGAGTTATTTACGTGACGCAAACGGAAAACAACCAATTAATGCTGGGAAACCAGGCCCTGGCCAGGGGACTTGTGGAAAACGGCTGCCGCATGGCAACGGCATATCCCGGCACCCCCTCATCGGAAATACTCACCTCAGTGGCGGCATGGAAAAAACAAGAATCCCTGGATGACATGCATGTGCAATGGGGCATCAATGAGAAAGTGGCCTTTGAAATCGCCTATGCTGGCAGCATTGCCGGGCTTCGCTGTGCTGTGGCCATGAAACAGGTGGGCCTCAATGTGGCATCAGACCCCTTCATGAGCGCCGCATACCTCGGTGTAAAGGGCGGGTTCCTTATAATAAGTGCCGATGACCCCGGCCCCCACTCCTCCCAGACCGAACAGGACAGCCGCCTCTATGCCATGTCAGCCAAGGTGCCGGTGCTGGATCCGGATTCCCCAGAACAGGCCCGACAAATGGCCAAACTGGGGTTTGAACTCTCCGAAGCCTTTGAAATCCCAGTCATGATCCGTCCCACCACCCGGGTGTGCCATGCCAGGCAGGATGTTTCCCTTTTGCCCATCACTGCCCATGACAAAGCCGCTGAATTTGAAAAAAATCCGGGAAGATGGGCCGCTACCCCGAAATTTCGGTACATGCTTCACAATCAGCTGGAAGAAAAACTTAAAAAAATAGCCGCCTGGGAAGACACTGCCCCCATCTGTTTGAACCCATCGGTACAATCGGAAAAAGCCATTGTGGTGGCAGGCGTATCTGCGGCCCATGCCAAGGATATTATAAAGGAACTGAACCTGTGGGACACCGTGCGCATCTACCAGGTGCTCCAGCCTTTTCCCCTGCACACCGCCTTTGTGGAGCAGGTATTGGCCGATCATTCAGACATCCTGGTGCTGGAAGAGACCACCGGGGTCATTGAGATGCAGCTTGCCCGGCGGGATCGGGTCAAGGGTAAAAAATCCGGGGCTGTTCCAGAAACCGGAGAGCTGCTGCCGGAAATCATGGAAGCGATCATTGCCAATTTTCTTTCCGTTGAACCCCAATCCGCCATCATGGAGTCAAAACCTGGCAGGCGTCCCACCCTGTGCGCAGGGTGCCCCCACCGAGCCAGCTTTTTTGCCATTAAACGGGCCGCTCCCAAGGGCATTTATACCAGTGACATTGGATGTTATACCCTGGGCATGAATCTGGGTGCCGTGGATACGGTGCTGTGCATGGGGGCTGCCATCAGCCAGGCCGCAGGGTTTGCCCATGCCTATGCAGATGATAAACGCCCCCCCATTGTGGCCACCATGGGAGATTCCACCTTTTTCCACTCCGGGATTCCGGCACTTATTGATGCCGTGGTTCAAAAGGCCCCCTTCCTCCTGGTGATCCTGGACAACCGCACCACGGCCATGACCGGCAATCAACCCACCCCGGCAACTGGCAGGGGCATCATGGGAGAAGAAACGGTATCGGTGGACATAGAAAAACTGGTGGCCGGGTGCGGCATTGACTATTGCATCACCGCCGATCCCATGGATTACCCTAACTTTCTGGATCACATGAAAGCGGCTGTGGCCCATTCCCGGGAGAACGGCCCGGCGGTTTTGATTTCACGATCTCCCTGTGTGCTTTCCCTTTCCAAGGAGGCACGCAAAGTCCAGTTCCAGACGGTGGTAGTCAATGATAAATGTGATGGATGCGGATATTGTGTCTCCCATTTTGAATGTCCGGCCCTGGTGATGGATGATCGAGCGGAATTGGTTCACATTGATACGGCCCTTTGCACCGGTTGCGGTGTCTGCGTCAATGTTTGCCCCAAAAAATCCATTGAGATCAAAACAAGAGAGGCGTAAATGAACCAGCAAATCGTTATCAGTGGTGTGGGCGGACAAGGGGTTCTGTTTATCACAGGCCTTCTGGCAAAGGCATGTATGGCCAAAGGTGCCCATGTGCTTACATCGGAAACCCATGGCATGGCCCAACGGGGCGGCACGGTGATCTCCCATCTTAAAATCGGTGAGTATGCCAGCCCCTTGATTAGACCGGGCAACGCAGACCTGTTGGTTGTTTTGAAATCTGAAAATCTTATCCAGCACCAAGATTTCTTGAAACCCGGCGGCAAGACCATTGTCAATTCTCAACCTGCATCTGAGGATTCAACATCCACAGTGATCACAATGGATGCAGACCAATTGGCAGAAAATGAAAACAATCCGGGATCTGTGAATCTTTATATGCTGGGGGCGGCACTGGCCTTGACGTCAGTGTGCAGCCTTGCTGATGTAAAGCAACAGATTAAAAATCGCCTTCAAGGAAAACCTGAAACCTTGGTCACAGGGGCCTTGACCGCACTTGACAAAGGCTTTAACCAAATTTAAAAATATTTAAGGAAAAGGTTCGGAAATGGGATTTATACCCGATAATTTAACAGAGGAAAAAATTAAAGATATTCAGCTTAAAGGACTGAAATGGACATTGAATCACGCCCTGAAAAATTCATCCTTTTATCAGAAAAAATACCAGGGTACAGGCATCACTGCCAATGATATCACCCAATTATCTGATCTTGAAATGCTTCCATTCATTGACAAGGATGATCTCCAGAACGACTATCCCCTGCCTCTGAAATCCGTACCCGATGAGGATGTGGTGAGAATCCACGGCTCCTCCGGTACCACGGGCAAACGAAAGGTCATGTGCTATACCCAGAACGATATCGACACCTGGGCCAACATGTTTGCCAGGTGCTACGAGATATCGGGCATGACCCGCAAAGACCGGGTACACATTGCCGTGGGCTATGGCCTGTGGACTGCTGGTGCGGGTTTTCAAACAGGGTGCGAACGCTTTGGAGCCATGGCCGTTCCCCTGGGACCTGTGAATACCGATATGCATGTGGAAATGCTGGTGGATATGCAGAGTACGGTATTTTGCTCCACCGCCTCCATGGCCCTTCTCATGGCCGAAGAGATCAAAAAAAGGGATCTGCTATCCCAAATTGCCCTGAAAAAAATCATCCTGGGGGCCGAGCGCCACAGCGATGCCATGCGGGCCCACATCAGTGAACTTCTTGGGGTTGAAGAGATCTATGATATTTATGGCCTCACTGAACTCTATGGCCCGGGCACCGGGCTGGATTGTTCCTATCACCAGGGAATTCATTATTGGAATGATCTTTTTATCTATGAAATCATTGATCCCACCACCCTGAAGCCCTTGCCTCCGGGGCAAGAGGGGGAACTTGTAATCACCTCGCTTCAAAAGGAGGCAAGTCCCCTGATCCGCTACCGCACCCATGATATCACCCGGTTGATCCCGGGTAAATGTCCCTGCGGGTGTAACTTTCCCCGGCATGGCAGAATCCGGGGCAGAAGTGATGATATGTTCATTTACAGGGCCGTAAACATCTATCCCAGTCAGATTGATATTGTGCTGAGCAAGATTGAAACCGTGGGCAGCGAATACCAGATTCACCTGCATCACCAGGAAAACGGCCGGGATCTCATGACGGTGAAGGTGGAAAGGGCCCAGGGCGTTTCTCCGGATCTTAATAAAGACATTGCCCTGGAGATATCCGATAAAATTAGACGACGGCTTATGGTGCGGTCCGCCGTGGAAGTGGTGGATTATCATGCCCTGCCCCGAACCCAGAAAAAAAATCAGCGGGTCTTTGACAAGCGTAATGGCAATTCAAAATAAGGAGAAAAAAATGAAACAATTATTTGGTAAAATTTTAACCGTATTATTTGTAGTTTTCACCATTATTCCCATCATTCCCGGCAATGTAGACGCCGGAACCACCAAGTTAAATTATGCCAACTTCCCCCCAGCTCCCACCTTTCCCTGTGTTCAAATGGAGCGCTGGAAAGTTGAAGTGGAAAAACGCACCGACGGGGCCATAAAAATAAATACCTTCCCCGGAGGAACACTCCTTGGAGCCAAGGGCATGATGGATGGCGTCATTGCAGGACAAGCTGACATCGGCTGTATCTGCATGGCCTACCAGCCCGGACGGTTTGTGGTCACAAATGGCGTGAGTCTGCCCCTGGGAATTCCCAATTCAGAAACCGGCAGCCTGGTATTGTTTGACCTTTTTGAAAAATATAAACCCGCCGCCTTTGACAAGGTAAAGGTGCTAACCATGTTCACCACAGCCCCCACCAACATCATGAGCAAACAGCCCGTCCGAACTCTGGAAGACATCAAGGGTATGGACTTAAGAGCCTCTGGCGGGGCCGCAGAAATTCTTAAAAGCTGGGGTGCCAACCAGATTGGAATGCCCATGTCCGCCACACCAGAAGCCCTGCAAAAAGGGGTTGTCCAGGGTCTGTTTTCTTCCCTGGAGGTAATGAAGGATCTAAAATTTGCCGAAGACTGTAAATATGTGACCATGACCAACACCGTGGTCTATCCTTTTGCCGTTGTCATGAATAAAGCCAAATGGAATGCCCTACCTGAAGATGTTAAAAAGGTCATGGATAATCTTGCCCGGGAGCAGGCTAAATGGACAGGTACCTACATGGATGGTCATGTGGACAATGCAGTTGCCTGGTCCAAAGAGACCCATCAGGTGGAGTTCATAACCCTTGATGAAAAAACCACCAAAGAATGGAACACCCCCCTGGCACCCATCACAGAGAAATGGATCACCAAGGCCACTGCCAAGGGATTCCCGGGAAAAGCCATTGTGGATGATATCACCACTTTAATTGCCCGATAAAAGAGCTATGATGACTGATTTCCTGAAAAAAATAACTCGGATACAACTCGCCCTGGGGGGCTGCTTTTTAATATTGATGATATGTGTCACCTGTGCCAATATCCTGTTCCGTCAATTTGGCATGCCCCTGCGAGGAACCTTTGAAGTCATGGGATTCATGGGCGCCTTGATATTTGCCCTTGCCTTTGGATATTCCTTTGAAAAAAAAGAGCACATATATGTGAGCATCCTGTTTGACCTGTTTCCCCCAAAGGTGCAACGGGCCGCCCGCAGGATAAACGCCCTTCTTGGCATCGTGTTTTTTTCCCTGCTCTCTTTTCAGTTGGTGAAAAATGCCCTGAACCTGCGGGCCGTTGAAGAGGTGTCAGAAACCCTTAGAATGCCCTATTACCCCGTTATTCTGGTTCTTGCTTTTGGAACGGCTTATATTGTTCTGTTGATTATTCTTGACCTTTTCAAACCATCTGGAGATCAATCTTGAGCCTTGCAATCATCGGTATTACAGGTATTCTGGCCCTTCTTTTCATTCTTTTTTTCCTTGGCATGCCCGTGGGATTTTCCATGGCCATTGTGGGCTTTGCCGGGTTTTGCCATGTCATCAGCGTTCCTGCGGGAATGAATATGGCAGGTTCCGTATTCTGGTCCGTATGTTCCAAATACGGCCTGACGGTGATTCCCTTATTTATATTCATGGGGCAGATTGCCTTTTACTCCGGGGTCAATGAACGGCTCTACAAATCCGCCCACACCTGGGTGGGACACATCCGGGGGGGGCTTGCCATGGCAACGGTCATGGCGTGCAGTGCCTTTGCAGCCATCTGCGGCTCCAACACGGCCACCGCCGCCACCATGAGCACGGTGGCACTACCGGAGATGAAAAAATACGGATACGCACCGGGCCTGAGCACCGGTGCCATTGCCTGCGGGTCCACATTGGGCGTGGTGATTCCCCCCAGTGTGGTGTTGATCATCATCGGACTTGCCACGGAACAGTCCATTGCAAAACTATTTTATGGAGGAATTGGGGCTGGGCTTCTTCTGACTTTACTGTTGACCTTGTCCATTTCAGTGATTTGTAAAATACGCCCGGAATGGGGGCCTGTTGTGGCCAAACGGTCTTTAAAGGATCGCATCAACTCCCTCAGCGGCGGGGCTGAGATGCTCATTTTGTTTTTGCTCATCATGATAGGGCTTTATTCAGGATTTTTCACCCCTGCCGAGGCCGGTGCTGCCGGGTCTTTTTTTGCCCTGGTGATCAGCGTTGTGAGGCGCACGCTTTCCTTTAAAAATTTTATAAAAGCCATAAAAGACACCCTTCGCATATCGTGCATGGTCATCATGCTGGTGGCCGGGGCCATGATCTTTGGCAGGTTCCTGGCCATCACCCGGATTCCCTTTGATCTGGCGGATTTTGTGGCGGGCCTGAACCTTTCTGACTGGCTTATCATGCTCATCATCAGCCTTATTTATATTGCCGGGGGGGCCATCATGGATGCCCTGGCACTTCTTTTAATCACCATTCCCATATTTTTTCCCCTGGCGGTTCAAATGGGGTATGATCCGGTTTGGTTTGCTGTTACCATAACAGTCATCACCACCCTGGGAGCAGTTACCCCACCGGTGGGAGCCACGACTTTTGTGGTGGCCAGCGTGGCATCGGATGTGCCCATGAAGGAGGTGTTTAAGGGGGTCTCTCTGTTTTTACCCGCCTATATTGTCACCATCATGCTATTGATTCTCTTTCCCGGCATTGTCACCTGGCTGCCAGGGCTTCTCCATTGATAGAAAACCTGCATGTCCTAACCTGGACAAGCCAGAACCAAAAAGGTTTTCTGGTTTTTTTGCCAAAACAACACGAAAATCAGAGATAAGAATCTAATGGACACAACGAATATTGGGTCGTAGACGCGGAGCCAAATGGTATCATGCCGCCCCCCCCGACGGG
>CAYSSE010000069.1:0-17610 GCA_964433355.1 uncultured Desulfocicer sp. | reverse complement strand
CAATAGGCCCAAATCTCGACATGATATTTAAAACACCATTCCGACATCAACGCCAAATAAGCTTGATAATCTTCATCATTAAAAAATGTCTGTTGCCGTCTGTTCCCCCGCTGAGTCACATGATGAGGTGCTCCAGGGGCAACAACTCTTGCTATGCGCGCCATGTATTTATATGAAAATAAAGTGTCCAAGTAACCTCAGCAGAGCCCCCTCCGATGGGTAATAGGAACCGGCCAATTGGGCTGTCTAACAGTTCCGGGCCGGGCCCATTGCCCATCGGAGGGGGCGGCATACAGCCATTTTCTATATTCGTTGTGTCCATCAGGGCATGGGTGTTATATAAATTAAATGGATGGGTGGTTGTCAATAATTAAGTAAGGTGTCCCCCGATCTGATCCCCCGATCTGTCCCCCGATCTTTAAGCCGATCTTTCCGTTTATATGAAAGAGTAGATATGTCTAATATTCTTTCACGCTTCGTTGTGGGCAGGCTGGGGCCAGAATACGGTCTGCCCGTGGCAGTTATAAAGATATAAAAAATGGTTTATTGTGGCGGGGGTGAATCCGGCGTGGGAATGTTGTACCAGCCTTTAATGAATTGGATAAAGAGCTGGGCCAGGGGAGAGCAGGTTCGCCTAACATGGGTTGTCAGAAAAAAGTGACGGGTGAGATCCAATCCTTCTATTTCTATCGCAAATAGCCGTTTATGGAGAATTTCATCTGCCACGGCAATGGGGGAGAGAATGGAGACCCCGGCATGGCTCAGTATGGCCTGTATCACAGCGGCTGTGCTGCCAAGGGTGGCAATGATGCTTAACTGATCCGGGTGCATGCCCGCTTTTTTCATGCTGCGGGTGATGGCCTCCCAGGTTCCTGACCCCTCTGCCCGGGCCAGAAATGGCACTGTGGTCAGCTGAGTATGGTTTATTTTTTGAAGACCTGCCCAGGGATGACCGGCAGGCACAATGAGCTTCATGTCATCCCTTAATATTTTTTCCTGTTCAATCTGTGGGGCCTTTGCCCTTGCCCCCACAACCCCCACCTCTGCATCCCCTTTGAGCACCTTTTCGATGATTTTTGCGCTGTCCCGGGTCAATACTGACAGAGAAATTTCAGGGTATTGGCGGTTAAAAGGGCCAATAATTCTGGGGATAATGTATCCTGCAGGGATGGTACTCCCTCCGATGATGAGCTGCCCCCTGGCATGACCCAGGAAATGGGATAGTGCCACTTCTGTCTCTTCTTGGAGCTGCAACATTTTTTTGGCGTGCCCATGGAGCAACTCCCCTGCCTTGGTGGGCACGACTTCCTTGCCCAGCCGATCAATGAGCCTGCATCCAAAATGGGTTTCCAAGTCTTTTATGTGGCTACTGACGGTGGGTTGGGAAAGAAATATGCTTTCCCCGGCCCGGGAAAAACTTTTTTCCTTTACCACACTGGTAAACACTTTCAGTTGCCACAGATCCATGGTTTCAGATCTCCTTTAGATTGAATTTTTCTTTCATCTGGCGCTTCACCGGTCCGGGGACCATACCCGTAAAATCCCCTCCAAATGTTGCCACCTCCTTGATGATGGAAGAACTTGTAAATATCCATCTGAGACCTGTCATGAGAAAAATGGTCTGAACCTCTCGGTTGAGCCGTCGGTTCATCAATGCCATCTGAAATTCATTTTCAAAATCAGAAATGGCCCTCATGCCCCGGATGATGGCAACGGCGTCCTGCTGTTTGGCATAATCCACAAGCAATCCGTCAAAGGCATCCACCCGGAGTCCTTTTTCATTGGGAAGGCTTTCCTGGATCATTGCCATGCGTTCTTCCACGGAAAACAATGCTTTTTTATTGGGATTGTGTAATATCGCCACAATGACATTATCAAAAAGACGCAACGCCCTATGGATGATGTCCATGTGTCCGTTGGTCAGGGGGTCAAAGGAGCCTGGATAAATGGCGGTTTTTTCAGTTTTGTTCATGGGACAGGGTTCCTTGATGGTAAATCTTCGGGTTGGTAATGTAAATGTTTGGCCAGTGCCCTATATTACTCTAAGTTGGGACTGCGTAGCATACCAATGCTATGTGAGCAGGGGGACAGATTTAAAATTTGTCCCCTGGTGAATATGGGGTGCTGGTCGAATATTTACCCTTGATTTGGGGTGTGCTGGTTTGGGTCAGTGTAAACAGCCCATGGATGTCACGCCACAGTTGCTCAAATTAAAAACTGATCCTGTGTAATTGATGAGGTTGGCCATAACATCGGCCAGTTGTCATAACTCAAGAGTCCTAAATTCTCATAACTCATTGAAATCATTAAGACTTATTAAATAAATTTTAAGGTGCAGATTTTATAAATTTAAGTGGTTAGCAAATTTCCGTACACAACATGCAGAGAACTTAGGACTGATGAGGTCATAAGTGGTGGGCCAAAAATGAAATCAGGGTTTTTCCATATTTCCTTTGGTCATGAATGTCAAGCCCTGTTATGGGATGTGGAAGGGGTTCTTTGATGGAATGTTCGGCAATAATGATGCCGTCTTGGGCCAGTAATTCATTGAGGATGCCGCTTTTCAAGGTTGTTTCAAAAAGAGAGGTGCCATATGGCGGATCCATGAATATGATGGAAAAAGGATGGGTTTTGATTTTTTCCGGCAGAAAGGGCCGGGAAATATCATGACAGATGATTTCACATTTTTCCTGGATACCACAGCGGTTGGCATTTTTTTTAATAAGTTCACAGGCATCTTTGGAGGCATCCAGAAAGGTTGCCTGGCTTGCCCCCCGGCTCAATGCTTCAAGCCCCAGGGCACCGGTTCCTGCAAAAATATCCAGAGCCCGTGCCCCGGCAATTCTGCTTGAAATTATGTTGAATACAGATTCCCTGACCCGGTCAGATGTGGGTCTGATACCGTTGACAGACACCGTTTCAAGTCGTCTGCCCTTGCACTGTCCAGCAATAATTCTCATTTTATTTCCTGTTTTTTGGGTGTTTCCCCTTTAATGGCGGCTTCCAGATAGCTCGTTTCAATGCCTGATTTTCTGGCTGCGGCCTGGATGTTCCCATTTTCAAGGGAAATTCTTTTTTTGAGAAATTTAATTTCAAATTGTTGGGTTGCCTCTTTAAGGCTTTCAATGGCAAACAGGGAGGAGTCCACCGTTGTCTTTCCCACAAGATTGTAGGGCTGGGGAATATCTCCGGGAAAAAGGGTGTCTCCGGGGATCATGATATGGAGTCGTTCCATCAGATTTTTTAATTCTCTGACATTCCCCGGCCAGTCATAATGGTTCAAAAGGCTCATGGCATCTTTGTGAAGGGATTTTTTTGAATTCCTCCCATCCTTGGCACATGCTGAAAGAAAAATCTGGGCCAAAATGGGGATGTCTTCTTTTCTTTCCCGCAATGGGGGGACATGGACGGGGATGACATTTAGCCGGTAAAAAAGTTCTTCCCTGAAATGGCCTTTTTTAATCTCTGCGGCAAGGTCTTTGTTGGATGCGGCAATGATTCTCACATCGGCATGGATGGTTCTGCCCCCTCCGATTCTTTGAAATGTTTTGCTCTCAATGGCCCGTAACATCATGGCCTGGGTGGCAAGATTCATGTCCCCTATTTCATCCAGAAAAAGAGTGCCTCCGGCGGCCAGTTCAAATTTACCCTTGTTTTTGGAAACTGCTTCCGGGAATGCCCCCTTTTCATGGCCGAACAGCTCGCTGTTGATGTTGTTTTCCGGAATGGCCGCACAGTTGATGATGATAAAGGGGCCTTCTGGTCGGCTGCTGAAATGATGAAGAGTTCTGGCCACAAGCTCCTTGCCTGTGCCATTTTCCCCTGTTATGAGAATGGAGGCATCCGAGGGGGCGGCATGCATGATTTGCCGGTTCAGTGATTGAATGGCCTCACTGAATCCATTCACCGAATGTTTTTCAATGCTTTTTTTTCTCAAGTAGCGGTTTTCTTCTTCCAGCCGCCTGAAATTCAAAGCATTGTTGATGGTGACGATGACCCGGTCAATGGACAGGGGTTTTTCAAGAAAATCAAAGGCTCCGGATTTGGTGGCATCCACTGCCGCCTCAATACTGCCATGACCGGTGATCATGATTACCGGCAGATGGGGATACTCTTTTTTGATTTCTTTAAGGGTTTCAATGCCGTCCATACCGGGCATCCAGATATCGAGAAGCACAATGTCCGGTGAGTCTGTATGAATTTTTTTTAATGCCTCATATCCGTTATATGCATGGGAAACTTCAAAACCGTCGTCGGAAAGAATGCCTTCCAGGGAGTCGATGATGGACTTGTTGTCATCAACGATTAATATTGCAGGGAACATGGTGTCACCTATTTTTGTAATGGGTTATAAATATATTTCTGTATTTTATATTTCAACGGGAAGTTCAATAATAAAAATGGCACCACAGGGGGCATTGTCCTTTACCCGGATCATCCCCTCATGGTCGGAAATGATGGAATTGACAATGGCAAGCCCCAGACCC
Organism: uncultured Desulfocicer sp.; assembly: GCA_964433355.1. GTDB lineage: Bacteria > Desulfobacterota > Desulfobacteria > Desulfobacterales > Desulfobacteraceae > Desulfocicer. Next base: position 13,123 of record CAYSSE010000069.1, on the reverse strand, counting down.
ATCCCTGATTTTTTGGTTGAAAAGTAGGGCTCAAATAATCGGGTTTTTTCTTCATCGGAAATTCCCTTCCCCGTATCTGCCACCTCGACTCTCACCCGTTTTAGGATGGTATCCAGGGAAACATCAATGGTGATGGTGCCGTTTTTATGAATGGCGGATACCGCATTGTCAATGAGGTTGATAACGGCCTGTTTGATCTGCTGTCGATCCAGATTTAAGAGTGGCAGATCCGGCGTAATGGAAAGGAGAAAGGAGATATGTTCCAATCCTTCACTGTACAGGGCCACCGTTTCTGAGATGATTGTTTCCAGATTGCACGGTTTCATCAGAGTGTCAGGCAATCTGGCAAAGGTTGCAAATTCATTGACAAGATTTCGGATCAGATCCACATGCACCACGATCATTTCAGTGCATTGATCAAACACCGTTTCATTGATTTGTTTTGAATATCTTCTTTTTAATCGCTGGGCGGACAGCTTTATGGGGGTCAGCGGGTTCTTCACCTCATGGGCAATGCGCCGGGCCACCTCCCGCCATGCGGCCATGCGTTGCGCCCTTTCCAGCTCTGTGATGTCATCAAATACCATGACAGCCCCCATGTCTTCATGATTTTCGTTTTGCAATGCGTTAAAATGAGCGGCAAAATGTTTGGGGCTTCCATTAATAGTGATGGAAAGGGGGAATGCCATACTGTCCAATGATCGGGGAATCTGATGACTTATTTTTTCCGCCAGCTTGAGATGGTCTTCTTGAAGGGTGTCCCTGAAATTTTTTCCAAGAATCTGGTGTGAGGAGATACTGAGCATGGCCTCTGCAGCTTTGTTAATGGTGGTGATGGTGCCAGATGCATCCACAGAGATCACCCCGGCAGAGATGTTTTTTAATACCACCTCCATATATTGCCGACTTTTTTCAATTTCCAGATTTTGTTGCCTCATTTTTTTTTCAGACAGGGCCAGCTTTTCATTGCCGGTGGCAAGTTCCCGGGTCATGGAGTTAAAGGAGTTGATAAGGGTGCCGATTTCATCATCTGAGGTGAAATCAATCTGGTAATTTAAATCCCCCTGGGTGACCCGCTCTGTGCCTTCGGCAAATTTCATGAGGGGAATGGTAATGGATTTGGCAAGATAAAATCCAAACCACACGGCACAGAAAACCGCCAGAAGTGCCACAATGGAAAGGGCCATATAACTGGACCACTGGATGGGTTTTTTGAGCATTTTTAATTGACGATAGGTTTCGGTTCCCTGGGAAATTGACACAAGGCTCTGGGAAATGTCCAGGGGTAACAGGGTGGTGGTCACCAGAAACCCCGTGTTTTTATCTGGGGGACCATCAACGGGTATCCGGGTAATGGTTCTGATAATCTCCCCGGCATTGATATTTTGAACGATGGATTTAGCCCTTTGATTTTTATGGAAATCCAGTAGATCATTACTGGTGAGTATACCAAAATGATGTTGCCCGAGTTCATGGGTAAGAGAAAGGGTCAGTCGTTTGGCATCCGGGGCATACACTTCAACCCCATGGAGGTTGAATGCCCGCTGAAGCACCTGGGCATAACGGGTGAGGTCATTGCTTTTTTCCGGGGCAAGCAGGCTCTGGGATTCAATATGATAGGCGGCCCGTGTGGCAAAAAACAAATTGCGGTCTTCGATGAAGTCGTAGACCTGCCTGCCCAGGGTGAGAGAACTGTCAAGGGTCTGTTCCACAGGGACGTCAAACCAGAAGGTAAGGCTCCGGGAGATAAAATGGATGGAGAAGTAGAAAAGCACCGTTGTGGGTAACAGGGCCAATGTGACAAATGCCATGACCAGTTTTGTTTTGAATCGGGTGCCGAACAACTTGTTTTTTTTTTCGTAGTAGAGTTTTACAAGATTTCTGAACACCAGCAAAATAAGGGAGAGAAGCAGCAGGAGATTGGTGTTAATGAGGATAAACACCAGCACCGCATTGGAGATGGGAAATTGTTCACCTACATCCGTGATCCTGGTTTCTGCAAAGGTTAATATCCCCACCAGGGAAAGAATGATGAGCATGAAAGCCGCTTCTTTTTTAAATCGGGATTTTCCCTGGGCGCTTTCCGTGGGGGGCTGTGTTGAGAATGTGTGGGGAAGAGTCATGGATAAGGGCCGTTGTAAATATTCGAGTTGATAATGTAAATGTTTGGCCAGTGCCCCATATTTGTTTCTTTGGGACTGCGTAGCATACTATGTGCTATGTGAACAGGGCAAAATAGGCGAAGATGGGGGTGATGGTCGAATATTTACCCATTAATATATGAAGTCCATGGTATACCAGTCGGTTTCAAAATTCCACAGGGAGAGAAAAAAGAAAACATGGTGCAGGTATAATGGCAGTTCTATTTTTTTCATTTCAGCCTTTATGCGGATTTGATATTTTTTTCCCCGAACCAGTTGATCCATGGGGACAATGGTGAACCTGGTGATATCGGTCATTTGTTCCCTGGCGGTATTAAATGCTTTAATTGCAAGGGGCTCCTTTAATTTCCATGGCCTTGACAGAGAAAAATCTTCTCTGAGCGCATTGTACTTAAGAGTGTTGGATATTTTTTGGCTGGATATTTTTTCGTCAAACCAGCTTTCCCTGGCCCGGTACAGTGAAATGTAAAAGGTAAATGTGGTGGGAATACCGTTGAGGATGGCCTCATTGATTTTTGGGGTAAATGCGTTCTGAACGTTAAAGTAAGCAATCAGGTGATCCCGGGTATTGGTGAGGGTCACATTGTCCAGAAATGCTTTTTTTGCCATGGCCGTGGTGGCACAACAAAGTACAATGCCAATAAAGACCATGATAAACAGGGGCAAATGGGGTGGTTTTTTTAGGATCATGGGAGGGCTGCCATTTCCACAGGTTGTGTTTCCCAGGCCCCGGTGGTTTCCAAAAATTTTTTGATAAACGCATGGTTCAGCGCATGACCAGATTTGCGGGTGATAATATGGCCCTGGATGGGCATGCCCAGCAGGGAAAAATCACCCAGGCAGTCCAGAAGTTTATGCCGGACAAATTCATCTGGAAATCGAAGCCCCTCGGCATTGAGAACCTTATCATTGTCAATGACCACAGCGTTGTCAAGGCTTCCCCCCCGCCCCAGACTGAATTGTTTAAGGTAAACCAGATCCTGGGTAAATCCAAAGGTTCTTGCCGGGCTGATTTCTTTTCTGAACGCTTGGGATGAAAGGTTGAATGTTCGCTCCTGGGTCCCGATGAGGGATGAGTCAAAGGTGATGGAGCAGGAAATAGTCAGGCCGGATGCCGGTTCAATGGATACATATTTATCCCCCTCTGTGATTTTCAGGGGCTGGGTTGCCACAAAAAACCATCGGGGTTTGTTTTGAGGCTTTACGCCGGCTTGTGTCAGTTGTTCTGTGAAAATGTGGGCACTGCCATCCATGATAGGCATTTCGTATCCATCAATTTCCACCAGGGCGTTGTCTATGCCAAGGCCAGCAAAAGTAGCCATGAGATGTTCAATGGTGGAAACAATGGCACCTTGGTTGCCCACCACGGTGGCAAGGCTGGTATCCACCACCATTTTAAACAGGGCTGGAATATCTGGTGTGCCGGGTAAATCCACCCGTTTAAACCGAATACCATGGTTTTCCGGAGCGGGATGAATGGTGATGGTGGCTTTTTTCCCAGAATGAACACCAATGCCCGAGCAGGTGAGTTTTTTGGCCAGGGTTTGTTGTGGATAATACTGCATCATATTTAATGATTAGATCCAGGATGTCGTGGGGTTCAGCAATTTTCAATCTACCGTTTAATCAGGCCAAAATTTAGGAATAATGGTAGTCTGGATGGTTGCAAATGGCCAATCAATATGCTTTAACTCCCTGTACTTCCTGAAATATTCCTTTTAAAATTGTATTGTTTGTCTTGTTGATGAGCAGGCAAGACTGTTATTTCAAAATGAAAGATTTTAGAATTGAACACAGATTAATAAGTATAAAATGATTACTTATACCTGATTTTATTTATGAAAGCAAAATATTTTGCTAAAATAATCTACCCGTGTTCTTATTTTGCATTGAATGTGTTATAGCTAAAAGTTGCATTCATGGCTTTGAACGCTATATTGCCATGACCTCATGGGCAAAAGGCAAAAAGTTTGATTTTGTCTGTCCTGGGATGTCAGGGATAATCGATATTGTGATCAAAACCGAACCTATGGTTCTCACAGAGGTAAGGGGGCGGTGTGCTTGCAAGGATAAATTGCAGTGTTGTTTCTGGAGTCGACGCTTGTTTTGTTGAGGTGGAGGTGGATATCTCCTATGGGCTGCCAGCGTTTAATATTGTGGGATTGCCGGAGACTGCAGTGCGCGAAAGCCGGGAGCGGGTCAGGGCAGCAGTGAAAAACTCTGGATACACCTTCCCACCGGATAGAATCACGGTGAATCTGGCACCTGCCGATATTCGGAAGGAGGGAACGGGATTTGATCTGCCCGTGGCCATGGGAATACTTGCGGCATCCAAGGTTGTTTCAGCGGATCTTTGCTCCCGGTACAGCATGGTGGGAGAATTATCCCTGGATGGTAGGGTGAAATCTGTTCCAGGGGTGGTGGCAGCAGCATTGTCCGCCAAGAAAAAGGGCTTGCAAGGGATTCTTGTTCCCATGGAGAACGGAAAAGAGGCATCTGTGGTCCAGGGGCTGGAGGTGTTACCGGTGGAGTCTCTATCCCGGGCGGTTAATTTTTTTTCCGGGTTTGAGAATATTGTACCCCTTACCTGTGATCTCAATGCCATTCTGGATGAAATCCATGGATCCGGGGAGGTTGATTTTTGCCATGTTATGGGTCAGAGTCATGTGAAAAGAGCCCTGGAAATTGCCGCAACCGGAGGGCACAATCTAATGATGACCGGGTCTCCGGGTTCCGGTAAAAGTATGATGGCCAAAAGGCTTCCCTCCATTTTGCCGGGATTGACCTACGAAGAGGCCATGGAAACCACCCGGATTTATTCGGCTGCCGGGCTCCTGCGGGAGAGCATGCCCTTTGTCACCACCCGGCCCTTTAGATCCCCCCATCATACTGTTTCTGCTGCAGGGCTTGTGGGGGGAGGTCTTCGGCCCCAGCCCGGGGAGGTCACATTGGCCCACAACGGGTTGCTTTTTCTTGATGAGCTTCCGGAGTTTAAGCGCAATGTGCTGGAGGTGTTGCGGCAACCCATGGAAGATGGCAGGGTGACCATCTCCCGGGCCGGTAACCAATTGAGTTATCCAGCAGAATTTATGCTAATTGCTGCCATGAATCCCTGCCCCTGTGGGTATTTTGGGGATTCCCGCCGGGAATGTTCATGCACCCATGCACAGATACAGCGGTATCGTTCCAGGATTTCAGGGCCCCTGCTTGACAGGATAGACCTTCACATTGATGTGCCTGCGGTTCCTTACAGGGAGCTTTCAGGCAATGTTGTACCTGAATCCTCTTCGGTGATACGGGAAAGGGTTGAGGCCGCAAGACAGATTCAGCTCACGAGATTCTCTGGGAAAAATATTTTTTGTAATGCAGCCATGGGCTCTCGGCAGATCAAATCCTTTTGTCTCCTGGATGACAAGGCCGCACGCCTGCTTGAAACGGCCATAACCCATCTGGGCTTTTCCGCCAGGGCATACAGCCGTATTTTAAAAATAGCCAGAACCATTGCGGATCTTGAGCCTTCCCGGGACATCTGTGAACCGCATGTTGCCGAAGCCATTCAGTATCGCACCCTGGACAGAAATAACAATTAATAACTCCCCATTCGCTCATTTTAAGGTTTAAATCATTAATTTTAAAGATCAGGCATTGTTATCAAATAGAATTTAACAAATTTGTACATTTTAAAATTATGCTTTGTTTTTTTTTAATTTTTAATCATGTTTTTAAATTAACTAACCACAACATATTGTGGTATTAAAATTAATGATTACATAAAAAAGTAAGCGAATAGGGAGTAATAATCCTGGATAAAAATTTATGATAAAAAAAGATGTATTTAAGGGTGATGTAAAAGCCCAGCTTAGAGCCGCTGCAAATGATCGGCTCCATCGTTTCATGATGGCAGATGGAATGATCCGGGGGGCCGTGGTCAACGGCACCAGAATGGTCATGGAGATGCAGGCCAACCATGAGCTTGGTGGCCCGGAAACATTGGTATTGGGCCAGGCCTATGTTGCCGGAGCATTGCTCACGGCCAATCTCAAGGGAAAAGATAGGATCAGCATCAATGTTCAATGCTCCGGGCCGGTAAAAGGGCTGGATGTGGAATCTAACGTATTTGGTGAAGTGCGGGGCAGTTTGAAAAACAATGTGTTTCCCCTTGACTTAATTTCAACCGATGCCGGACTTCCCGCTTTGTTTGGTGCGGGGTTTTTAACCGTGACCAAATATCTTGAAGATGCAAAAACTCCCTATTCGGGTCAGGTAATGATGGAATTTGGCACATTGGCCCAGGATCTTGCCAACTATTTTGTTCAGTCAGAACAGACCCCCACTGCCTTTAACCTAAGTGTTTATTTTAACGAACATGGCGTGCTTAAAGGGGCTGGCGGTCTTTTTCTCCAGGCCATGCCAGGAGCCGATGACACGGTGATCTCCCATGCAGAACAAATCGTGTCGGGCTTGCCTTCCCTGGGGGAAGCCTTTGCCAGCGGTACTGGTGCCCAGGAGTTGATCATGGGGCACTTTGAAAAAATGATGCCCATTTTCCTTGGAAATCATCGGGTGGAGTTTTTTTGTCGCTGCACCGAGGATCGTATGCGGGGCTATCTTTCCCAACTCCCGGCCGGGGACATTGATGAGATTCTGGAAAATGGTCCTTTCCCCCTGGAAATAAGGTGCCATAACTGCAATACAACCTATGGCTTTTCCCGTGAAGATATTCTGGCGCTTCGGCAGTGAGAATTGCCGTTATTTCCGATATCCACAGCAATAGTCACGCCCTTTCCCGTGTGCTTCAAGACATTGAACAAAACGCCGTAGACCGCATTATTTCCCTGGGAGATACCATTGGATATGGAGATGACCCCTGTGGTGTATTGCAACTTTTAAAAGACAACACTATTTTATCCGTATTGGGGAACCATGAATTGGCATTGCTGGATGTGGACTATCGGAAGCGATTTAGGGGGGTGGCAAGACAGGGAATTGATCACACCATAGCCCTTGTCTCCCAGGGAGATCTGGATCATATTGCCACCTGGCCTTTTTTTTTAATTGAATCCGGTGGCCGATTTGTACACGGACTTCCCCCGGATTCCGTCATGGGCTATCTCACCCGTACCTCGGATCAGCGCCTGGCAAGGATCATGGCCCTTCTGCCCCAGGTTATCTCCTTTGTGGGGCACACGCATCTTGTGGGTGGGGTATTCATGAAAGACCAGGTGATCACCCGGTTTCCCATGGGAAAAAAAATTCTATTCCTTGACAAAGCGTGCAGATATATTATCAATGCGGGGAGTGTGGGGCAATCCAGGGATGGTGATGACCGTGCAAAATATATTATTTGGGATGGTGTGGCCGACACCATTGAGCCCCGCTATGTAAAATGATAAATATTCGGGCAGCACCCCATATTCACCTATTTTGGCCAGCTCACATAGCATTAGTATGCTACGCAGTCCCAAATACGCGAATATGGGGCACTGACCAAACATTTACATTAGCAAGCCGAATATTTACATAAAGTAAACTACCGCTACCCTAAAGGGATAGCTGCTTTTTAAAAAGCCGTGATTTTTTTGAGGTAGTGGCTTTTGAAAAATCTTCGGATTTTAAGAAAGCCTGAGTTTACCAGACTCAGGTAGAAGAAATTCTACCTACGATAGATAGGTTATGACACACATGATTGCCGCCCCAGATCAGCATCGAATGTCGCTTGTGTTTAAGAAGGGTTAAGGTAAGGCCCGGTGATACAAGCCTTGAAGCCTATTTATCTTTGTCGAGGGGAAGTCGGATTTTCCAGTTGGTAATAGATTGGAAATACGCATAACCGGTTTGAGGAGTTCCGGAACAGCTAATCGTTAACTGTTGCAAAAATTCCTCATCACAAAAAACACAACAGTTATACCGGAGGTGGCAATTCCTCCCCTACCCTAAAGGGATAAGGGTTTCCTTGCCACAAAAATATATGAATATAAGCGTGGTTATTCAGCATTAATTGTGAAAATCGGGAAGTGAGGATCATGACAGGTAAACTATCTTTGCCATCATCTCCGGCTTTTCCCCTGTAAGGAGTTTGTTATGTGTAATAATTGCAGTGAACACAGCCATGACCATCACCACCATCACCCTGAAATTGTGCAGATCATGCCAGCCCAACAGCCCCTTTATGCGGTGTACCATGGGGATGCACCTCTGGAATATGCTGTTGAGACTGGTTCCGGGGGAGTAAGCCTGGTGCCGGTGCTGTTTCTGGGCCTGATCAAGCATGGTGAAAAAAGTATGGTGGAGGGCTTTTTTGCATCCCGTTCCGTTCAATCCTGCGAAGATATTGATGGATTCAAGGGGTATGCGTCATCCCTTGCCGATGCTGAAAAATTATATGGCAGCACCACCGCCAAGTGATCAAGGCGGCCAAACCAAGACTATTTTTATATGAAAGAGTCGAGATATCTAACATTCTTTCATACTTCGTTGTGGACAGGCCGAGGCCAGAATACGGTTTGCCCGTGGCAGTTATTTGAAACCGTTGAGGAAGTAAACGAATATGCATAAGCTTTTAAGTGAAAAAATCGATAAAGAGGTTCTACTGCTGGGCAACGAAGCCATTGCAAGGGGGGCTGTGGAGGCCGGGGTGGGGTTTGCAACCACCTATCCTGGAACGCCTTCGTCGGAGTTGTCGTTGAACCTGTTCCAGATTTCCCAGGAAACAGACCTTTATTTTGAGTACAGCACCAATGAAAAAGTGGCTTTGGAAGTGGCGGCTGCGGCTGCCAATTCCGGGGTGAGAACCATGTGTATGATGAAACACGTGGGGCTCAATGTGGCGGCGGATCCCCTTGTAACCCTTGCCTATATTGGGGTCACCGCAGGGCTTGTGATCCTCACCGCCGATGATCCGGCCATGTTTTCCAGCCAGAATGAACAAGACAATCGATATTATGGGAAACTGGCAGGGCTTCCAGTGCTGGAACCCTCTTCTGTGGAGGAGGCAAAGGAGATGACCCGGGTGGCCTTTGAGCTGTCAGAGACCCTTGGAGAGCCCGTGCTCCTTCGTACCACCACACGCATTAACCACTCCAGCGCCTTTGTCACCTTAAAAGAGATGAAAACGCCAATCCCCACTGGAAACTTTGTGCCAAATCCCATGGGGTATGTGACGGTGCCAGCGGTGTCCAGAAAACTCCATGTCAAACTTTTGGAGAACTTGGCAAAGGCCGCAGCGCTGTCCGATGCTTCTGACCTTAATTTTACCGTCGGGGACGGAACCCTGGGGGTGATCTGCAACGGGGTGAGCTATCTCTATGCCAGGGATGCTGTTCAAGACCTTGGACTTGAAGGCCAGGTTAAAATTTTGCGCATCGGTTTTTCCAACCCCATGCCGGAATGGATGATCAAGGATTTTATTAATGGTTGTCAAAAGGTGCTGGTCATTGAAGAGGGAGAACCTGTCATGGAGGAGGCGGTTAAAGCCTTTGCCCAGGAAGCCTGTGAAACCCTTCCCATAAAGGGAAAGGCAGATGATCTTTTTTCAAGACTCTCTGAATTTGATCCGGCCATGGTTCGGGAAAATATGGCCCGTTTCTTTGATATTCCGTATACCCCCGCAAGCTCCGTGGAAAAACAAGGATTGCCGGAAATTCCCCAGCGGCCCCCCAATCTTTGTTCCGGTTGTTCCCACCGGGCCACCTTTTACGAAATTAAAAAGGCAGCAAAGGGCATGGATGCCATGTTTCCTTCTGACATCGGCTGCTACACACTGGGCTTTTTGCCCCCCCTTTCCATGGGGGATTTTGTACTGTGCATGGGAGCCTCTGTGAGCAGTGCCTGTGGGTTTTCCCGGGCTACAAACAAAAAGGTAGTGGCATTTATCGGGGATTCTACTTTTTTTCATTCCGGCATCACAGGTCTTGTGAATGCGGTGTTTAATAACCATAATTTTACCCTTGTTATCCTGGACAACGGCATCACCGCCATGACCGGACATCAACCCAATCCCGGGGTGGATATGGAGCAGATGAATTTCCCGGGCTACACCTCAATTTCCATTGAAAAAGTGGTGAGATCCCTGGGCGTTGGCCATGTGACCCTGATCAAACCCTTTAAGGTGAAAAAAAGCATTGCTGCCATTGAAGAAGCCTTGGCCTTTGAAGGGGTGTCTGTGATTATTTCCCAGGAGCCCTGTGCCCTGCACGCCAAAGGTCTCAAGCTCTTGAAACCCAGAGCCTTCACCGTGACAGATAAATGTCTGGATCATAGGGATTGTATCAACGAGATTGCCTGTCCCTCCTTTTACCTGGATAACGGGCGGGTACACATTGATGCAGATACCTGTGTGGGGTGTGCTGTGTGCGCCCAAATTTGTCCTGAAAATGCCATTATGCCGTTGAAAAAAAAATAGGATTAACACAATATGGAAACCACAAGATTAATTGTTGTTGCCGTTGGTGGCCAGGGAAACCTCTTGGCATCAAAGGTATTGGGGGAGGCCGCACTCCTTGATGGTGTGCCGGTGCGCATGAGTGAAATACACGGCATGGCCCAGCGGGGAGGCGTTGTTGAGTCTGCCATCGTGTTTGGGGATGCAGAAAGTACCATTATTTCAGATGGGGAGGCGGATATCCTTTTGGGCTTTGAGCCCTCTGAGGTGGTGCGGGCCATGGGGCGGTGTAATGCTCGGACCCGGGTGATCACAAATACAGCGCCCCTGCGCCCTTTTACCGTGGCCATTGGCCAGGGGGTTTATCCTGATGTGGATGAAATGATGTCCCTGGTGCGGGAACGGGTGGCCGATTTGATCGCCATTGATGCCCTGGCCCTGGCACGGCAGGCGGGCAGCCCCATGACCATGAATATTGTACTGCTGGGGGCATTGATTGCCTCTGGAGCCCTGGGATTATCCCGGGCAAGTGTGGAAAAAGCCATTACCCTGCGTGCCAAAAAAGCCTTTGTGGAGATGAATCTGAACGCCTTTCGTCTGGGAGAAGGTGCTGTGGCCACCGCTTAAATATGGAGGTATGGATGAGGATGTTTGCAAAAAGTGGTTTCATCGCCCTGCTGTTCTGTGTGATTTTTTTTGTGGGAATTTCCTTTGCAGAAACTGTTTATGTGGGAGGGGTGATGAAAATCACCATGCGCACAGGGCCTGGTACTAAGCACAAGGTTCTTTCCATGGTGTCCACCGGGGATAGCCTGGAAATCATTGAAAATGGCAGGGACTGGACTCAAGTACGGAATACTGACGGCAAAGAAGGATGGGTGTTGACCCGCTTCATCACCCGGGATGTTCCCATGGAACGCCAGGTGGATGCCCTGGAGAAAAAAAATAAAGATTTGACAGTGGTGTTAGAAAAAATTAGAGCGGAAAATCGAGATGTTGAAGCCACCCAGGAAAAACTTGCAGTGATTGAGGATGCCTATAATCGCTTGAAGAAAAAATCCGCAGATTTCCTTGCCCTTGAGGCGACCCACGAAGAGATGACCCAGGCGTTTACCCAGCAGAAAGATCGTATCCTCACCCTTGAGAATCGTTTGAGCCAAGAGGATATCAAGTGGTTCTTAAGTGGGGCCGGTCTCCTTGTTGTGGGAATTATTCTGGGGGTGAGTACCCGAAGAAAAAAACAGCGATCCCTTTTGTGAGTTATACTTTCTGAGTATAGCGCATCAAGGTGGGGAAGCTTACTTGGTTCCTACAAACAGGGTGACGATGCCCAGGGTCATTTTTTTCCATTGAATGTCATGGAATCCTGCTTTTCCCATGGTGCTGGCAAAGGAGGGTGCTGCGGGAAATTTCAATACCGAAGCTGGCAGATAGTGGTAGGCATTTTTATTTTTTGAAAAAATACCGCCAATCAATGGCAATATTTTTTGAAAATAGGTCATGTATAGTCTTTGAAACCCTCCCTGTCGTGGGGCGGAAAGTTCAAGGATCACCACTTTCCCGTTTTTTTTCAAGGTTCGGTGAAAGTCCACCAGGGCACTTTTCCGATCCATTATGTTTCTAATGCCAAAGGCAATAAACAGGGCATCAAAGCAATTGTCCTTAAAGGGCAGGGCCAGGGCATTGCCAGCGGCAAGGCTGATGTCCATGGTGCCGCAGCAATGGGAAAGAATTTTTTCTTTGCCCAGAAACAGCATGCCCGGGGAAAAATCCGTGCCGGATACCGTTACTTGGTTTCCTCTTTGCCTTTTGATTTCCAACGCTACATCACAGGTACCACAGGCAACATCAAGCACCACCCCTCCATCGGGGATGGAGGCGGCCTTCACCATCTGTCGTCTCCACACCACATCCTGCCGAAGACTCAGAAAACGGTTCAGGAAATCATATTTCGGCGCAATGCTGTCAAACATATCTTTAATAAAATCAAGTTCCATAGTCATAGAATTTGTGGCAATCCTCCCCTGAGTCTTTATTTCAGGGGAGGATTGCCGCCTCCTGTATAAGTGTGGTAGTTCTTGCTGTTAATATTGACATTCCTGATTTATGTTTTAGTTTTAAACGTTTATTGGGGATGGATCTGGAAATATTTTATACCAGACACCCCGATTTTTTTTAACCGGCTGATTTTTTATGGGCATTCCATGTTTCGGAATGAGTCCAAAATAACATACCCTTTTAAAAAGTTGGGAACACTATCCTTCAACGGTGGCGTGTTTTCAAAAGGGCAAATTATTTAAGACTGGTTCCTTAATATACCATGGATGACGGCATGGTTAAAAAAAGGATCTTAAGTGTTTTCTCTTCAGTCTTAAGTTCTGTGCATGTTGTGTGTTTAGATTTGCTAACTCCTTGAAATTATAGAGCCTGTGAATTAAAACTTGATTTAATAGGTCTTAATTATTTCAATGCGTTATGAGAACTTAGGACTCTTGAGGTGTTTCCTGCTGTATCCACAAAGGTGGACATTGGGTAACACAATCCATTTGATTTATCAATCATTATGAGAACCGTTGCAGGC
>CAYSSE010000068.1:0-17816 GCA_964433355.1 uncultured Desulfocicer sp. | reverse complement strand
CTTTTTGAATTAAAGTTTTTCTTATTTTAAATTTAACTGATATCTAAAATAAGAAATTGAGAACGAATTGTCAAGGAGACTTCTGGATTGTACGACAATATGTTCCAGTCATCCAGAGTCGCCTTACCGAGGGATGAATGAAGGGGGACTACCCCTGAAGAAAAACACAGCCCTAACTCACCTTCTGGCCAGGGGTCTTGAAGGGCCATAACGTTTGCCCCTATTTTTTTCGGTTTACTAAAACTTGAAGTAACCACCCGGCGAACGGTATTTGATGGCTGTGGAGTAAGATCTCAATAAGTCCGGGATTCCAGAAATCCTTTTGCGTGCCATCTGGAGTTTAAAGCATTAAGCAGGTTGTATCACTCCGGGTTATTGAGCACTTACGCTGTGGACATTTTGCCGGGGGTATGGTGGCAATAGTCTCAGGTTCCGCTGGTAGGTAAAAGGCCTACCCCACAATGCCATATATAAAATCAACTTTGATTTCAATATCACCCATTTAATGGCTTCGGCTCTTTTTAACCATTCTGCTTTGTTTTGTGCCACATTGTGGCTATTTTGTTGAAAACGCTTCAAAAACAAAAGGCAACATCGTATACCATGTTGAAAACGCTGTTGAAAACGCGGGTAAAACGTTGAAAAAAAGTCATAGAGTTGTTGAAAACGTTCCAAAAAATCTCTTGATAAATTTCATAGTCGGCACCAGAGACCGGAACAGCCAAAGGGACAATGATTCTTGACTTGTTATTTTCGGCGGTGGCGCTTTTGGTTGAATATATAAGGTGGCTGGTGTTTGTGGAAAGAGTAATCAACATGGCGTTGCTCAAATCCAGGGCGGTTAAAGACCCTACTTCGTCCAGGTCTGCCACCAGAGCAAAATAACGCCCATGCTCACGTTGAAATTTATGCTCCCTGGCCAATTCTCCCCCGGTGGTTGAAAAGATCGCCCATGGCGCTTCTGACTTGGGAATGTTCACGGGGTTTTTAACCATGCGGCATATGTCTTGGAATGTGATCCAATTATAAGCCTTGGGCTTTTTCGGCCCCGGCCTTGCCGTATGGAATGACCCATTCCCAGATATAACTTTTGTTTGAGTCAACATTGCCCACCCCGCTAAACGATTCTTTGCTTATCAAACCACTCCAAAACTTCAGTTTTTTTAAACCGGAGACCACGCCCCACTTTGAATCTGGGAATCGCGGTTCGTCCCTTTCGCATGGTAAGGTCATAAATTTTTGTTTTAGGAATTTTCAGGGCTTCGGCCAAATCGCCCACGGTCCATATTTCGTCTTCTGCTGGGGGTGGCATTGCCGGGGTTGCTCCTGCTGGCTGGATATTTGCAAAGACTTGCTGTATCAGGGCTTCAAGATCTGCGGGTAGTGTAATCTTCAGCGTTATTTCTGACATAATTTTTAGTCTCCATTCTTCAGATGGAAACCATCATTGACCCATGGGTTATTTCTGGATATAAAGGAAGGGTCAAGCGGTTTCGTAGTGGTTACTGGCTGACAAACGCCCCCGGAAGAGCTGTAACTCTTCCGGAGGCACCTCTAATTTATTTTTGATCCCAGTTCAAAGGGTGGTGCGCTACATCTGCAAAGGCATCTTGTGACCGGTTCAAAAAATTGCGCCTTCAAGCCTCCTCGCCGATTCCTGGTTTTTATCTTCCATTAAATGTGCATACACGTTCAATGTCACCGTTGGGTTGCTGTGTCCCATCTGCACTTGGATATATTTTATATTTTCCACCTGGCTGATTAATAGGCTTGCATATGTGTGGCGCTTATGGGGAGCTCCCTATAATCGCCATTATGTAGAGTCAAATATAATGGGGAGTTTGGCATGACAAGCGTACTGTTTCCGGGTAATTCATCACAAGACACTCCCCATAATAATTTTTATGAACTACACAATGAGCTCAGCCATTTCTTCAAGCTACCATCTTATTCCCACTTTGGAACCGTCTTAGACACCAGATTAATCTGCTATAGTGTGCCATATGTCCTCTATTGCATCTCGGTTGTTATGAAATTGGTTCATAAAAAATTATTTTTTTATTTTATGATAGGATGAGCAGTTTTCATTATGGAGAGTGTTTCAAGGATTTCCTCCCATTTAATAGTATTATTGCAGTCTTACTCCCCATTATATTTGACTCTACATAATGACGACAATCATGAAACCGAATTTTCTTTAAACCTGCGGCTTCCAGGGTAGGGACAAAAAATCTGTTCACCATATTATTATGGTTTGTCGGGTTGCCGGTGGCGGTAGGAAAAACCAAGTCAAGATCACCTGGTGGACATGCAAACTTCCAGTCCTTCAGCTTTGCCAACATAACAGGGCCAATATCCACTTTACGGTTAGATCCTTTTGTTTTGGTATCATAGAACGCCTGATTGTTGAAAGATCGCTGAATATGAACCTGGCTATCCTCCCATAATATGTCTGACCACTTCAGGCCCAAAAGTTCGCCTTGCCGTGCTCCGCTGAAAATGGCCAGCGAAAAAAGAACTTGGTGCTTCTGATCTGATACCGCATCCAGGAAGCGGGATATCTCTTCCTGATTAAGAATTTGAATTTTTACACCATCAGATTCTTTCCCCTGACTGGTCGGTATGTCTGCATAATCCATGGGATTTCTGACACAGTATCCTCTCTTTACCGCAAGCGTGAATATTTGCCGGAGCGAAACAAGTATTTTCCTCAATGTGGAAATATTCATTCCTGACTTTTGCCGGTCAATGATAAAGTGATCCACCATTTCAATGGTTATCTGATTGATTCTAAAATCAAGCCATTCATTAAAATGGTTTCTGGTATGACCTTCATAAACCGCCCAGGTGGAAGACCGGATCTTTGTTTTTTTCAATTCAAGCCATTCACCGGCCATGACTTCAAATATGGGTATTTCAGTCACCGGAACATAATAACCACCCCGCAAGCTCTTCCTGATCGCGTCAAGCTCGTCCTGTGCTGCTTTCTTGGTGGTTCCCTTCGGCATGGTCCGACGTTTACGACATCCTTCATGATCGTAATAATCCAATATGTACCGATCGCGCCTCTTTGCCACTTTTGCCATGGGATTACCTCCTGTTTAAAGCCCTTCCAAATGTTCGTATATTTTTGGGGACATTATCGCCGGGGTAATCAAAAAAAAAGTCGTGAGTTCTGTCAATGTATTGGATGGCTTCGGCGTATTCGTTGGGATGGCCATCTCTTAACACCTGCATGGTATCCATGACGGCTTGCAAGTTGCTTTTGCCCAGGGCCTTTAAATGCAGGGCTTGGACTTTCGAAAGAATGTCTTCAGTTACACCGGGGTTTTGGTTGTCAATGTTTGACAGATGGCTCAGGGAAAGTATGGAGTCTTTGGCTTCATGGTTGCCAGAATAGTGAACAAGCTTTTTCATACCAGACTCAGAAATGATGGATAAAAGAAGTTCACCGGGGTCGTTGATCTCCTGACCATCAATGACGTTCATTTCAGCCGGATAAAGATAGTCAAGGACTCCTCTTGAATCTGCAATGCCAAGGGTCTTGCAGATATCAGCGTTGACGAACCAGACTGAGCCATTTCTTTGTACTGTTCGGATTTTGTGATTTTGGAATGTGAATGTGGTGGGTATTGTGGCGGGTTGTTTCATGATAGGGCCTCTTGGTTTGAATGTTCAGCCCTGATTGTCCGATCAAAAACAAAAAGGGCAGCAATGGGGGTTGATCGACCGGACCAAGAGACCGGCAGGCCCGAAGGCCTCCCCCATGCTGCCCAAAGAAAGCACGCATAGTATATAAAAAAGCGTTCACATATAAATGTAGACGCCTTTGCGTCTTGGTTTCCGGCGATCAAACCGTATCCCTGATTTTGCAGGAATGATTTACATTAAACTGGTGGTGGGTTTGTGTCAAGGGAAAATTAAAGCTACTTACTAATGGGGATATGGCGGGGATGAGAAGGATAAAAAACCACGCCATATACAAATACCTTATAAATTTCATATCCCCTTTAATATTAAAAAGATTAATGATATAGTTTGACATTATCAATTTTATTCATAATGACAAATCCAAAAGCCCTGGAGTGCAAAATGCCAGAGAAAAATGAACAATTAAAAAATCATCCATTTAATCCGCAAGACATACTTAATCATGGAACAGAAGCGGTTATCCCTTTAGGTAAAGATGTTCTCAATCTGAATATTAAAGGATACACCATGGCATCACTCCTTGCCGAGACTAAAGCTTTAAAGCTGGAGTTTTTGGGCTGTCGGGACTCTCTACAAAATCTTTCACCAACTTGACCGCTACCCTCCCGTTTGAAGAGAGTGTGGGGTTCTCAATGAATTGATGAAGTTTTTCAATTACCACACTTTTTAAATCGGGATCACGATCAAGTATCGTTTCAATAATAATCTGGTTGGCAACATGAGATGACATAACCAATGTTTTCAGGTGTTCGATATTTTCTGCGAGGATACGGATTTGCTCTGTTGGATGTTGCATTTAACCTCCTTATTGAAGGAGTTTTTTAACTGTAGGCTAAGAGTCAAGCAATTGTTTCTTAAATGTGAGAAAAATTGCTTCATAAACATTATCAGTTTCGTGAAAATAGTTATTAGAAAAAGATGCCTTCGTTTTTTCTGGAACGGGGTATGCGTTAGTGAGTAAATCGCATACACCGCTTATTGTTATAGGTTGATGGATAGGTATTACCTCTTCGCCAAATACTATTTTAATTTTTGCAGAACATTCAAAAATTATCACGGGATATTTTTTGTCTGTAAGTATTGGGCTTCTTTCTCGTTCCACGCTTAGGTCTATGAAGCCTAAATATTTAGCAAAGTGGTGGTAGAAAGACGGAATAAACTCATCATCAACATGCTCTGCTATTTTCTTTTTCATGTCTAAAATCTTAACCAATTCCTTGTATTTTGTTTTCATATTCCTTCCTTTTTATTAGATATCGCTCAAAATTAAAGACACAATTATCCATCTCATTCCCCAAGGCACCGCCACATCTGAAGGGCTCAATTAGCCCCCCTTTACTTATAAGTTGAAATCCGCCCACCATGCATAAACTTGAACTCGATTCTGGCAGACTTCATCATTGGGTTATATCTCTCCATGATTGAAAATGGAGATGTTTGGCCCGGCATAAGTGGAGTATACTCAATCATTGACTGATCATATGTGATCATATTCCCATTGCCGTCAGACCAAGTAACAAGGGCGGCAATACCCTTAAGTTTATGATCAGTGATGTTTTTTACCTGCCCCTTGGCGGTGGCGTAATTTCCGGACGAACTGAGACCCCATGACCAGTTAATTATTCTTAATTGATACCCTTGGGCTGCTTTTTCTGTCTCAATTTTTTTTTGCTTTGCCCTTTTGGCTTCTTTTTTTTCTTGGGCAACGAGCTTCTTTTTATGCGCAGCTTCTTTTTCCTTTGCTTTTTTGGCTTCTATATTCTTCCGGGCCTTGGCTATAGCTGGATAATTTTTATAATATTTTACCTTGCTTTTGTATTGCTGGTTCCCAGGGTCCAGGGCCAATAGCTGTTTATATATTTCAAGATTTTTCTTCCAGTTTGATGCAGGGATGGGACAAACTATAGCTTTGAGACGACCAATTTCTTTATTGATGTCTGTTTCTGATATTTTCGGGTTCTTATTCACCCAAACACTGTTTGCAAGATCAACAGCCGCCTTTGCCACCCATCCATTAGGCATAGGTGTTTCAGCGTTTATCCTTGTCACATATAAAAATTCACCATCAGATCGGTGGGCAAGCAATTGCTCTCCTATCCATAAATGAGCTGTTACTCTGGAATTAAAATTAGGGGCAGCTCTGAACGATGCCTGCTCCAAAATTACAATTGCTTTTTGCTTGAGATCTAATGATGCAACATTTTCTATACTGTCATGATTGGTTCTTTTTGACACCCATTTTTGAGCAACCCACCCCTTATGATAAAGCATTGAGCCTTTAATTTTCTTTTTTACATATATCCACCCACCTGATGTCGCCTTGACTATGAGTTCATCACCTTTTCTTAAAATATCTATTGCTTCCCCATCGAAAGATGGTTCTGACCAAAGACTTACCTTTTTCATGGTAACGATTACCTTGGTTTGATCGCAAAACCCTACCGAGAAAATCAATGTCATGATCAAGGTGATGATAAGCACCTGTGCTATTTTCATAAGATACCCCTAAATAGATTCATTACGCATATTTAATAGGTATGCCCATAATAAAGACAAAAAAAATGGGCAAAACCCAAAGCATTAGAAAAGCATATTACTAAAGCAACGCCAAAACATCCTCCAGCCTATCAATCCCTGTAATATCATACTCCTTATACTCCTTAATTTTGACCCGCTTTGTACTTTGACGGATGATCCGGGCCAGGAACATATGCCCTTTGATCTATAGGCGCAATAGTTTATGCCGGTTTTGATAGGGCATTCTATCGTTGCTTGAGCAGCGCTTTAAATTCACTCTCGTCAAATATTTTAGCTTGCTGCCCTTTATCTATATAATCTTCGGCCTTTAAGTGTTTCGAGCTTTTGCTCTTCCCTGGGGCAAGCCGGGTTAAGTCTTGAACACCCACTACCAATATGGTTGTCTTTTTCGTGACACTTTTACCAATGGTGCCCCCCGCTCTTTTCACAATGCCGGATGCCATTTTTCTGGAAATTGACAGGCTACCTGAGAACACCACGACTTCGTTGGCAAAAATTCCATCAGGATCACAATCTTCTTCTGTGATTTCTTCCAAAGAGGTTTTTAATGCTTTTATTGGGTTTATAGACCTCTCAAGCCACGCATGTAATCCAATACCCGTCTTGTCAATTGCCGCTATCATTACTTGACCGGCGGCTTTTGCATCTTCAAGGGCATCATGGTGGGCGAAATTATAACCAATAAGCTTACACACATTTGCCAGGCCGTAACCCTTAAATGCGCATTGCTCCCATGCGTGTCTGGCAACCTTCGCTGAGTCGAGCCATATAGTATTAATGTGAGGTGTGCAATTACAATCGCATGCCTTATTAATTGCAACTCTGTCAAAGTGCATGTGGCAAACACTGATTGAATTTTCAAGATAATTGGTAAGAACTGGGAGGACATCTTTGAACGTTGGGGCGCCAAGAATGTTTTTTTCGGTAATACCATGAATGGAAATATTTCTTTTAGAGAATGAGGTTTGAGGGTTGATAAGAGAGGACCATTCGTCAACTACATCCTCACCTTTAAAAACGGCAAGACCTATTTGACAAATAGACGACATGTCAGAATTTGCAGTTTCAACGTCAATAGCAACAAAGGTTAATTCCTTGTTCATTTTTTCTATTTCCCATATTTTTCCATGTCAAAGGTGTAGGTCATGGTGACGCCGGTTCTTGAACATGTAAGATCTATTTCATCATTAAGATCAATATCAAGATCCTCACCTCTCAATGCCTGCCATTCCGCCAAATAATAGAGGGATGCGTATTTTCTCATTTTGAATTTGGGTTTTTTCGCCACCCCACCCTTCCACACCGATGGTGGCAGTTCTCCATTTTTTGCTTTTTGGGCCATCTCTGGATCTTTAACGGCAAGTTCTCTGCCTACCTCCCATGCTGTGACTACCCCCTTGTCTTCCCCCTTCCATCTTTCCTTATGAGTTGACAACCCCCTGTCTGGTTCTTGATAGGATCTTTGAATATGACTGCTCATTTATCACTCCTATGTTGTCGTTATTTTTATATTCCAAAGTTTCGCCACGCCTATGCTATTTACATCAAAACAATTTTAAAACATCCCCATCGAATGCTCCCGCCCGGTAACATCCACCTCAGCCACCTGGACCCGCATAGAAGTAACTTATATTTATTCGGCCCGTGCCTTCTCAAGCCTCAAGTTGGACATCGCCGCCGTTGCCCTGGCCTGGATAGCCTTGTATTCTGAGTTCGAGTGCCTGTCATCACCATACTTTACCACCGCCGCTGTCTGTGCCGCCCTTGCTTCTAACCATTCCATCTTTGCTCTTTTAAGTGCTGTGTTCTGGGTTGCTGGCTCTACTGCTGAGTACCTGCCGGTATCCTCAGTCGCCTGGGGATTCTGTTGCTCGTTTTGTTTCCCGTTCTGGTAGCTGATAACGATCATGATCATTGACGCAATAATGAACAATACGAATATAACTTGCCTCATGGTGGATCTCCCTTTTGTTTGTTAATCGTTTATGATTCATCGCATCTTGCCCGTGGTATTTACAATTTATATATAATCCCCTGATAAAAAAAGAGTCAAGGAATTTTGTTTAATATGTTTGCCTTAAATTTGAGGGATGGTTATTGACTCCACCCGCGCGTGAGAATGGAACCAGCTAATTGATAAAACAGAATATTATTGAATTCCTAACTTAATGCGCGTATTCTATTCGAACGTCAGTCATTCCAGCGGCGGTGCCGTAACAACCAGAGGTTGTGCATGGATATGGCTGAATAGGGCTTTCATCAAGCCCGATGTCGAGGTTGATGGCCTCGGCTAATTGGGAAGAGACACAAAGGCCCCTGGATGCGTGACGCTACCAGGGACAACCTTTGCCCTCTTCTCGAATTTCCCAGCCCATTATGCTGATGGTCTGAGATAGCGCCAGCCAGGGCGCAAATAAAATTCACTGGGGTTAATGACCCAGGGCCTTGGGTCTTGATTCATAGAGGTTAAGATGAAATCAAGAATCAAGATTTCAGTTGAGCTCAAAATTGATCTGGCAAAGGCTATTGTGGCTTTGACGGCATTGATTGCTCTCCTGCAATAAAAATTTGGCGGGTGGCTTCGGCTTACCCGCCATTTTTATTTAAAGTACACAATATGAATATATTCATATCTCTTATTGATGGGAATAACCCCTTGGCAACCCCGCCATAATTTTGTCACGAGTCCTCTCAGTCGGTATAACAAAACTCTTTCCAGACACCAGCACCACCTATGAAAATAATGCAGAAAAGGAACTACTGAAAACCTAAGCATATTTCACCCAAATAAATGGAATTGAAGCAAAAATAGATGGGATTGAGGTTTTCAAAGGATCAAAAAAGGAGTATTTCAAGGATTGAGGTTTTCATAAGGTAGGCGTTTAAACAGTTGGAGACCCTTATCAATAAAGGATAGCAAGCTTTCACAGCTCAAAAAGTTAACATAATAAAGCCTTATCATACACCAGCCCAAAACCCTTGTCATTACTGGCTGCAACAAAAACCATGCCAAATACTCCAAACTATGTGAATTGGATACTATTTACAATATGCTCAAAATAGAGGGTTCAATTTGAGTATTTCAATGATGGATAGATGTCCAGGGCAAAAATTAAACAATTCGGTGATCAATAATCTAAAGATGCAATTTGCGACTATACATTATCCCAGGTGGTAGATGTTGCAGAAAGGGAAGTCCTCCAGGGGCAAGTTAAAATGATCGCTGCTCAGATTTGAGCGACGCTCCAATTAACAATAATCCAGGCTTATCCTTGATTTATTTTGTTGATTTTGTTTAGAAAATTTATTAGATTTTTATAAGAATGACCGACTGTATTCCCACGCTTTATAATAAAGTCACTATATCCGTCCGTAGTGATTGCACGACAGGTAATGTTTTGAGCCGATATCATTTTTTGTATATATTTCAATTCAAATGTGAAGTAATTTTTAGATATTATGGTGTTAGAATATTTATCCTTTGCAATGTCAGTTAGATGAATTGCCTTAAAATACTTTTTTTCTCCATCTATGTTTATAAATAATTGTGTTATACCAAACCTTTTTCTGTGTATTTCAGTTTTTATAATTATTTTTTCTGAATTTCCGGTATTGTATTCCGCACCCACTAACCAGCACTTAGAAAACTTACAATAGGGTCCTCTGGACGGCATCATTGATATCGTTTTTGAATTATCGAAGGAGTTGAGATTCTGGCTAATCCGGGTACGACCACCACAAGCAGAAAGGGACAAAACTATAAAGATCGTAACAATACCTGCACTCAATTTTAACATAACATACACCCCCCTGACCATTAAATTTGTTCTAAGGAAATAAATACAATTAAAAACAATTTTTACCATAGGCATTGAACTCTTATTTAAGCAAGTATATTTATATTTTTTATTGGTGACGTTCATCCACATATGAATGGGCATATCCGCACCAGCTCCGCAATGGTCCCAGGTGGATAAATATTTATCCAGACATCCGGCCTATTTAATACACCATATCATCGTCTAAGGGTTCAGGTTCAAATTCAAGGATGGTAGACCCGGGAAATATCTTCATCATTCTAAGACCTAACACGCGATCCACATCCCCCTCCCAGGGTGCCACATCTTCCGGGTCAATGAACGTCAAGAACATATCCTCAATAACCGTGCTATCGGTTTTTATTTCACCGGCATCAATCGTGAACTCACCTACCAGCGTTAATATTTTTATCATGGCCCCCCCCCACATATGCTTTGAATTGCCATTGGATTGCACTATCACCCGGGTCTTAACTATCAGACTCTTTTTCATCTGCCAGCCTTTCAAGTTCTGTGTTCCTGACAAACTCCTCCATAACATCCAGCATCTTTCTAAAGGCCTGTATCGTGGCCAATGTCATTGGTGTATCTGTGTTGATATCCATTTTATGCAGTCTCCTTTAAAACATTGTAAATGGTGCCCCTACTGACACCGAACTCTTTTGATATTTGCGTGGGGTTCATTCCAGACTCTTTCTTATCCCGGATATTTTTTTTATCATCTGCTGTGAGTGAAGACTTGCGCCCCAAGTGCTTACCCTTTGCCTTTGCTGCTGCGATCCCGGCAAGTTGCCTTTCCTTTCTGAGATTGGTTTCAAACTCAGCAAACACCCCCAACATTTGCAAGAAGGCTTTGCCGGTGGCGGTGGATGTGTCAATCTTCTGATCCAGAATTTCAAGGGATGCTCCTTTACCTTCCAGGGTATTGACTATCTGGCATAAATCCCCGGTGTTCCTGGCCAGCCTATCAAGTTTCCACACCACCAACTTATCCCCGGCACCGATCATATCAAGTAAAAGGTTCAAGACGTCCCTGTCTTTTGCCGTTGTCCCAGATTTTTTCTCCTGGCGGTGTGCTGCATCCGGATAAGCTTTTTTTAATGCCTGCACCTGCATGTCTGTGTTCTGATCCAGCGTTGAAACTCTTGCATAAGTGAAAGTTGCCATGGTGTCCCCTATCTGTCAAAAGTCATTGTCAAAGTGTCAACAACCTTATAGACATTTTTAGAATAGGCGTCAAGAATTAAAAACCGACCTTTTTAACGCCCATTCTACGGGGAATGGAAAAGTGGTAAAAAGGTATACCTTGCTGACAGCGTTACCTTGATCAATATCTGCAATTATTGTTGACGACTTGATTTTAATTTGTCATTTATATTTTGAGTATAATCTCAAAAATAATTAAGGGTATTAGGTGAAAAAAATGAAAAGAATAATTTTTGTTTTGTGTCTCGTTGTTTTTATTGGTTGTAATGGTGGTGGTGGTGGAGATGATGGAGAAACTGATTCATATATTGGATTTGCCACAGAGGATTTTTCAGGAAAATCTCTTTATTATGTATCCTCCTCAGTTTACCAATTAGCGACTTTTTACCCTGACGGAACAGCCATGGCATCTGCTATGATGACTTCAGGTACACCAGTTCTGGAGCAAGAGGTAGCATTATGGTCTATTGTAAATGGGGAACTCATTATTGAAGCTTCAGGAGATTCAGTGACATATTCCCTGTTAAGCGACAATATATATGATAAATATTTTAGGGCGAATAAATATTCAATCAATGGAGAGGTTAGCGTTGTAGGTATGTTCTATGATCAAACAACAGGCCTTAGCCAAGCGCAAGATTTTGTAAATAATAATATGGAGCCATAAAAAGTTTCTATAGCTAATTTCATATGACTTCATACTGTGTCGAGCCAAAGTTATTTATAATATCATCAGGTTATCTTTGAAAATATGTATGAAGTCAAATGAACTGCACTATAATTCTATAGATAAAAAAGTGTCTGAATGGAAATATTAAAAAGCATATCCTGTGCATCCATTTTTGAATTGTCCACACCCGATGATCCTGACAGGAATATGTTATTTTGACCCCCACCTCTCATTTTGGCAGAAAGTACAAAGAGCTATCCATCCGGTTAAATGCTCATAAACCTGTGAAAAATTGAGGGTGGGTGGGCTCTTTTGACTGAGGCTAAAAAGTCTCGGTAGCCAAACCATGGCCAAGGCCCACCAGCACCCGCTTGATAATATCCATAACCTGATCATGTATCCCAGGGTGCTTACTTCCCCGACTACCTGCCACATTCAACACCTGAATATCATACTCCGTGATCCAGTAGGACAAGGTAAAGGCCGGGCCCGTCTCTTTCCCCAAGTCAACATACAGGGAAGACTTGCCATGCTTTTTACACAGCCGCCGTGTCAAAGCTGCCCCCCCGTGAGCTTGCCATAACTGAAAACCACGGTTCCGTCGGAGTCAATGACATTCTGCTCTGTCCGTTTGGGATAACCACCCCTGGTCATTTCAACCATTGCTGTGTATCTGGCTGGTACTTTGCCGTCCTCTGCCATTCCGCCCTTTGGCAACCAAGCCGCCATATGCAATATTCATTTCAATGGCTGCGTCAATACCTCCCCGGTCTGCTCCTGTTTGTGCTCCTGAAACTATTTTGTTGACCATGTATCCCTCAATGTTGTTTGTAAAAATTCATTTAACAGCCCTGACAATAGGAACCACCGGCTCAGCCCCGATGTTCACCGGCACCGGGGGGATAAACTTCACGCTGGGAATTGACCGGCCCTTACCTGTCCAATACAGATGGTAATGAGTCCGGCGTATATGCGGAGACTTCTTTGTTCCGGTCCCGGTACTCCCTCCACCCGTTGCCCTGGCCCGTCTGATTGCTGATCCAATGGCAGAGCCAACCCGATATTCAACGGGTAGTTGCCTTTTCTGCTTCTTTGGGTTTTTGGTCTTCCTGACTTTACGCTGTTTCGGTGGCCCCATGATATCCCGTTCAGCGGAACATAAATAAAGCCCCAGAGAAAACAGAGGGTAATACAGGTGGGCCTCTTCTTCCAGGCTTGCGCCACTGGGAGACCTCGCCCAGGGGGAATGGGCCAATGTATAATCAACTGCACCCTTCAGCATGTCCCCCACTGTTTTCCCTGCGTCTGCATGAAAAGGAATGGTCATCATCTGGGGTGCTGGGTCATCCAGGTGGAAAACCATGGTTAATCGGATTTCCCGCCCCCCTGTTTTCACGTCGCTTTCCCGATAAATGAAAAATCCATACAAGCCCCTGTCCTCTGCTGGGGAGAATCCTTCCAGGTCGATATAGCAGCACCACGCCGGGAGACGTTGGAAAAAAAGATCCACCGGCAAGCCCCGGTCAAGATCCACGTTCCATAGACTTTCTAAAAGTTCCGGGTCAATACACAAGAGAGCGTTTTAAACTGCTTGTAATAATTTCAAGGGGTTAGAACTTTTTTTAAAAAAAGTTTCTGCCAAAACAAAAATAAGCTATAATTGTCTTGATTTGACTTAAAAAAAGATAAGGATAACTATGGCTTACTTAAATACAGAATATCATGCAAATCAAATTACTGTCAATACCTCACAGTGGAAGTTGACTATAGGCGACACCCAAACGAACCGGAAAGTATTGATGGTGTTTCTTCGAGCTCTCCAAGAGCCTGTAAAAAACAAGCATCTGTTCACTTTTAAAAAGATTGCAGAGGCTTTTAAGTATCCTGATCGTCGTAATGTAAATAACTATTGGCGTGAATTTGAACAAAATGGCCGGGATGTATTAAATTATATCCTCCGAAAACGTAAAGTTGATATGACTGTGGTTCAAACGGTAGAGCTTGAATTGAAGGGCAATATTCAGGCACCGCTGAGCGAATTATGCACCGGAACGAATGAACGGCTGAAACGATCAGACTTAACGGTAGCCACTCAAGCAAATTCCATGTAAAGTTATCCGCAGAGAGGTTCGCTCCAAGTGGGAAGCCTGAGTTTTTCATCCAAAAGAAAAAGTTATTTTGGAAGAAGCCATGAGTGCCCTACAGAAATCAATATGGGCAATCAAACGCTCTCACCATATCGGAATGGGAATTGAATAATACGATGAAACCCATCATTATAAACAAGTATTCTTTTGTGGCTAAAAATGGAGCTATCACATGAGTATGGATGATCAAGAACTCTTAAAACTGCTTGCGGCACATGAGTGGAATGATGTTGAGTTTAAAGAAGCTAAGAGAGCCGTGCCAAAAAATGCCTATGAATCTGTTTCGGCTTTTGCCAATACTGAAGGAGGACATTTGGTATTTGGTGTAAAAAAAGATGGTTCAGATTTTGAAGTTGTTGGGGTTCTGGATGTTGACAAGGTCCAGAATGAATTTCTGTCTTCATTACGACAAAAAGACAAAATTAGCCAGATTATTGATGTGAAAGAACATCTTCATTCTATTGATGAAAAAAATTTGCTTGTGTTTTTTGTGCCTGAATCTTCCCGGTTCAAAAAGCCTGTGTTTTTGAATGGTAATATTCAGAGGAGTTTTCTCCGTAAAGGTGCCTGTGATGTTCGTTGTTCACCTGAAGAGTTACAGCGTTTAATTACCGATGCATCTTCTGTTCGTTATGATGGCCGCATTTTGGATTATGATATAAATAAGTGTTATAGCAGTAAAGATATAGTCTGGTATAGAAGACAATATGAAGGTAAGGCAGGTAACCGCAGTTATGCCGACTTGGATGATCTGGAATTTTTATTTCAACAGGGCCTTATAAAAGATACGGATAAAGGAAGAAAGCCGACTATAGCTTCTATCCTCTTATTAGGTCAAGATGGTTATTTACGTGGATTACTTCCCCGACCGGTGATTGATTGTCAACGTTATCTGTTTACCCATAATGATCATTCTACTGGAGAACGCTGGCATGACAGGACGGTTTGTGATTACAATTTAGTCCAGAGTTGGCTGGCTGTGGTGGAATGGTACTATCGTTTTGCGGAAATTCCATTTGAAATAGATCCCAAAACACTTCAACGTAAAGATACACCACCAGATTATATTGCATTTCGTGAAGCCATTATTAATATGCTGATCCATCAGGATTATGCAGATCATTCTCGAAAACCAGCCATTACCCACTTTACAGATTTAACCAGCTTCTGGAACCCGGGTAATGCCTTTGCAAATGTAAAAGATCTTCTTGAACCGGGTGAAAAAGAAACCAGAAACCCACTTTTAGTAACCGCTTTCCGGCGAATCGGATTTAGTGAAAATGCCGGTTGGGGATTGCGGGATGTTTTTAAAAATTGGCGGGGGCTTGGAAAAGTACCTCCTGAAATCAACAATGATAAATCAAAAAAAACATTTGAACTGATCCTGCGCAAAGAGGTTTTGTTGTCTCTTGAGCAAATTGAATTTCAAAAAACCATTGGAGTTCATTTGTCTGAAAATGAAGCTGTAGTGTTTGCATATGCCTGCAAACATAAAAAAATATCTATTTATGACATACGTGACGTTTTAGGGGTCTCACTTCTACAATGCCGGGGAATTGCAGATATTCTGGTTACTCAGGTATTATTTATTAAACTTGATAATGAGTGCTATGAACTTGCGCCAGTAATGCAGGAACGATTCAAACATATTGAAGCAGAGGCCCATGATAAGGCCCATGATGAGGCCCATGATAGATTGAGCACAACAGAGTCTCAGATTCTCAAACAATGTGTAGAGCCGAAAAGTACGCCTGAATTGCTGAAATTATTGGGATATAGTTCAAGAACAGGAAATTTCAAATCAGCTTTATCCCGACTTTTGTCAAAGGACTATCTTAAAATGACAATTCCCGAAAGTCCAAGAAGTAAGAAGCAAAAATACAAAACAACAGGGAAAGGAAAACAACTTGTGCAGTCATGGAGGACTGAAAAGTGATTAAGTCGTTCGTGTCATCGGGTGTCTTAAAAAGGATTGTTCTGTGATGCAGGAATGGCAATATAGCACATTCCATAATTGTACCTGCAAGGTTTTGGAAGAGCAGGCTTTATGGGGTCAAATCATTTGCCGGGTCTGGCTGCCGTCAAGTGATGCTGTGGTCAAGGTTCCTAATGACAGTCTGAAATCAATTTTTGCTGACTTAAATCCGGAGACTGAAAAAGCCAGAATCTCTTATATTGCAGCAGCAGCCAAGGTTGCAGACGTATTGGAAAATTCTTCCAACAGAGAAGAAGGCCATGTTCTTTTGGCGCCTATGGATTCAAAAGTAATTCCCTTGCCCCACCAGATTCAGGCTTTGTCCAGGGCCGTATCAAACGACCGGGTCCGTTATCTTTTAGCGGATGAGGTGGGTTTGGGAAAAACCATAGAGGCAGGTTTGATTTTAAGGGAACTCAAGCTCAGGGGCTTGATCAGGCGCACCCTTGTGGTGGCACCCAAGGGTATTGCAACTCAATGGATCAGTGAGTTGCAGACCCATTTTAATGAAAAATTTCAAATGATCCTGGGTGAAGATTTAAAAACCCTTCGTCGGATTTCAGCCACTCCATGGACCCTGTTTGACCAGGTGATTGTATCCCTTGATTCTGTAAAACCCATGAACAAACGACAAGGATGGTCAAAGGAAAAAATTAATACCTATAATCAGACCCGGTTTGAAGATCTGGTTACTGCAGGGTGGGACTTGATTATAGTTGATGAGTCCCATCGTCTGGGGGGCAGCACAGACCATGTGGCTCGATATAAGCTTGGGAAGGGCCTTTCTGAAGCAGCACCCTATTTGCTTTTACTTTCTGCTACTCCGCACCAGGGCAAGACAGATGCGTTTCACAGGCTGATCAGTCTCTTAGATGAAACAGCTTTTCCGGATATGGAGAGTATCACAAAAGAAAGGGTCTCGCCTTTTGTAATCCGGACTGAAAAACAAAATGCATTGGATGCCAATGGAAAGCAATTGTTTAAGCCCAGGCTGACCCAGATGTCGCCGGTTTGCTGGGAGGCTCGGCATCATCTTCAAGAACTTTTGTATGAGACAGTGACAGATTATGTCCGGGAAGGGTATAACCAGTCTATCCTGGATAAGAATCGGCATATCGGGTTTCTTATGATTCTCATGCAACGTCTGGTGGTGTCAAGTACTCGAGCCATACGGACTACCCTGGAAAGACGATTGGAGGCATTACAAAACAGCCAGTCCGTTGCTATTGGAAAATTGAATATCCCAGGAGATTCCGATATCGATGCAGAGGCCGTCTATGATATGGATGCCCAGGAACTATTAGATGAATTGATAAAGACCCGTATGGCTGCCCTGGAAAATGAAGCCAGCCAGGTTGAAATCCTATTGAAGACTGCCAGGGAATCTGAGCAGGCAGGACCTGATGCAAAGGCTGAATCTCTTCTCGACTGGATATATCTTCTTCAATCAGAAGAAAATCAGTCAGATCTTAAAGTCCTGATATTTACAGAATTCATTCCCACCCAGCAGATGCTCAAGGAATTTTTAGAGGACCGGGGAATATCTGTTGTTCTACTCAATGGCACCATGGACATGGATGCAAGAAAACAGGCCCAGGATGATTTCAAGGAAAAGGTCCGGGTTCTTGTTTCAACCGATGCCGGGGGAGATGGGCTGAATCTTCAGTTTTGCCATGTAGTTATCAATTATGACATCCCCTGGAATCCCATGCGAATGGAGCAGCGCATCGGGCGGGTAGATCGTATTGGCC
>CAYSSE010000067.1:0-17892 GCA_964433355.1 uncultured Desulfocicer sp. | reverse complement strand
CCGCTGTGACCAGAGCCTGTATTTCGTCTTGATTGAACGTATTAAAATCTTGACCGAAAATAGTTTTCAATCTTTCCAACGAATTTTCCGGTATCAAGCTCACCATGGGCAATCGCCATGTAACACGCTCCGGCTGAACCTGTTCCCGGATCAATGGCGATCTCCAATGCTGTGATGCCCAACCACGGCGTATCTTGTCGACCCCTGAACCTGCCTTTTCAGCAATACCAATGAGCATGAACATCGTCTGAAGAGACTTGTTACGGCACTCACTGACATTCCCCCTGAAAAGTTGCTCAAGAGAGACAAGCAGTGTGCCCGGGTTGGAGAACTCAAATGCATCATAAAATTTTTCAACCACGATCCCGCCTTGACCATTATAATCCGAGTGGATCAACGCATTGACCAAGGCTTCCCGGATCGCTTCGTGAACCTCTGTTTCTCCTTTGCGAATAAGATCCGCATCCAGTTTGAAAGGTAATTTCAGATCAGCAACCAGACGTCCTGCAGCCCTGAGATAAAATTGAAACAGATTAGAATGCCATGTACCGTCAGCGGTCAGCCGGTCGGCCCATCTCTGCCCTGGATCATCCGAGGTCCGCTCCCTGTAATCCACGTGATAACCGGGAATCGCTTCTCTCAGTGTTTCATCCCTGCCGAACATCAGTAAACCTGCACAAGTCAAGCCTTCAGATCCTTTTTGACGATCCCGCCGCCATCCGCCAAGCTTTGTCAAAAATCCCACATCATCCTCACTCAACCAGGGATGGGTGGGTTTATGTGAGGCAAGGCGATGTCGGTACTGCTGGAGACTGGCCAGATCAAGATCCTCCATCCCGAAGCCTTCAAGGATTCGGCTGTCTGCAGGTTCTACTGAACGATCGGACAGCATCCGCCCAACTTCCTGATCGGTGCAGTGATAATCCCCTTCATAGTTTCTGCGATAAGTGCCGGCAAGGGGATTTTGGCCTAAAAAAATGGGGCGCTGGTAACGGGTCGCCTGGGGTACATGAATCGCAAGAAGCAATCCATCTGGGTGTTGAATTTCAGCTGCATCTGAGTCTGTAAGCAGGTTCTTATTGACTTTGCCGCGATTGTTAATGGTGTCCCAAAATGCTTTTTTCATTTTTTGGGGGTCGGACACGCCACTGACCCGTCCGTCATCTTCAACACCCAGCAGGATGATCCCGCCATGGGTGTTAGCCATGGCGCTGTATGTTTCCCACAGGCTTTTGGGGAGTCCGCCTTTGGCTGATTTTAACTCAAGATCGTCATCTTCAGCCCATTCCAACTGAAGAAGGATATCAAACGGATTAAACTTTTCTTGGTTCATAACCATCCATCTTTTTCAAAGAATTATTTTTTACCGGTAATGGCTTTTTTCTGGGCCAGGAGATTCCCGAATTTCCCATAGTTCACCTTCACGCCGTCATCCAGATCCAGGGTAATCTTCATATCGGCATAATGGCGCAGCTCATCGTCAAACGCCTGGAGTTCCGTCTGTTTTCTTCTGAGCAGGTCTATTTTTTTCTGTAGCTTTTTCTGGGCAGAGGCAGTGGTGGCCGCGTCCTTTTCCCGGCCCAGATATTCCAGACGGGCCATGATGTTGCCCTGAAGCGGGGTCACATACTTGGATCTCATGCGGGAGAGGGTGGTTTCATTGTACCGGTGCAGATAGACCAGGCATTCAAAGGCCCGCTGTTTTCCACTGGAAAATAGCCAGTAGATGGGGCGTTTCTTGTACATCTTCATGTGATCCTTGAAAAAGGTGGTGCTCAGGTATCGGCGGATGGTCGCTTCCGGTGATTCACCGGCTTTGGACTTGAGAGTGTCTGCAATGAATTTGAGGTTGTCATCATGGTTTTCAGCAGGCCATGTGGTTTCCATGAAGGTGATGAACTGGGCGGTGGCATCATCGTCAAACCACTCCAGGTCCATGATGGGGAGTATACCGTCAACATCGGCCGGGAAGGTTTTGTACCGGGATGAATCAAAGCCTACATTTTCACTGTGGGCATAGATGAGACCGGGTTCATCAAGGCTGTAGCGTCCCATCATGCAGCCGATGCTGTAGGAAATAAGCTCTTTCATGGTGTCGGTGAGAAGCAGGGTTTCATACGCTTCTTCTGTTTTTCCCTGAGCATAGCGGTAATGAGGGTTGCAGGTGAGGGAAATTTCTTTTAGTTGTATTTGGTGGTCATAAATATTCTGAAGCTCATATTCATTTAAAAAAAAGAGGTTATTCGTTTTTTCTAATTCTGACATCTCATCAATGATTTCTTTCCAATTTATATTTAAACGCTCATACGTTAAATCAAGAGATTGAGCAAAATTGTTTTTTTTCAATAAAGGTGATTTAGAAAAATCCCAAGAATGCTCTGAGTCATCCCAATCATTTTTTGCAATGCTAATTAATTTTTCTGGGAATCTAATTACGGATGATCTATATTTTTTTAAGATAGGAATTTTAGCGATATCACCTGATTTGTAATTCAACGTCGGTGCTAATACTTCAAGAATCTTTTTTACTACTATTGAATTCAATAACCCAATGAAATAAAATATGTTTTTTGTGTTTGGGAAAGCACCATTACTTGCATCAGAGAAAATAAACCCAGGAAATGAATAACGGACTCCAAAATTTGAACTAGAGATTTTAGACCAATTTATTGATTCATTAAAATAAAATTTTGGACTTCTTATATACCTTGCCCAACTTGTAGTACTTGAATCATTTGGGTTGTTGATCAGCCAAAATTTTAACTCTTCTCCATCATGTTGGTAATTTACTAATTTATCATTATTTCCATACCATTTTCTAAATGTACCACCTTTATTAAAAGGAAACCATTTTTTTAAAGAGGAAGCAGCTTCGTTTGATGTCGTACAATTTGTAGATACGTTATCCCATGAAACCTCATGCCAGTCACGAACGAATCTATCTGTGTCTGATGTTGACATCCCAACACGAGGATTAGCAATATCGCCAAAAAAAAGTGAAGAAGAGAAAATATTAATAAGCTCTCTTTTCATCCAATACGCAACCGGACTCCCAGGAATCTTCTTAAAATCAGCAGCAGAAGCATTGAAAAACCACCCACAATCTGGATTTTGAATGGCTTCCAATGTTTTTGGAGCTTGATTTTGATGACCTTTAAAATCAGAAAGCTTAATAAAACTTCCTTTATATTTTGGGGTTGTCTGATTAACAAAAGTAAAAGTGGCTACTGGAACACAGGCAGGTTCAAAAGCGTTGTACTCAAGCTGTATAAGTGAAGAAATGGTAGTGTTTGATATGATTTTATTCCGTAATGACTCATACGAAGACAAAAACATCCATACATATGGCATCACTAATCCCATATGTCCTGATTTTACAGTCATGGACATGAGATTTTCTGTAAACATTGCAAAAATATCAGATTTACTGTGTGGATATCGATTTTTTGCAAACTCCTTCAACATGGGATTCATCCCCTTTGTTCCCATATACGGAGGATTCGCCACCACGCAGTCATATTTTTTTGATAAAAGTTGCGCCTGTTTCACAAGGGGCATCAACTCTCCCAGCTCTTCTCCGCTGATAAAACCAATTAAATCATCAGTGAGTTGCCCACTGGACTCAATAATGGATTCAAGATCATCAAGTTCTTCAACAATGTCGTCGGGGATGGTGATCAGGGAACCAAATGTTTTTGCATGTTCAAACAATTCAATCAGTTCCTGGATGCGAACCCATTTCAAGGTATGGTCTTTCACCTCTCTTATTTTGAGTGCAAATCCCAGCTTTTCCTGATCAAGCCCCTTACTCTCAGTGATGGAGATAATATTGGATTTGAGACCCTCCCGGCCAAACAGCCGTCTGTCATCATTTCTGGCACGCATCATCACGGCAAAATTCGCAAGCTGGGCCGCTCTCTTGTCAATATCAAGACCAAAGAGATTCTTTTCCAGGATAAGACGGGGAATTTCACGGGTGCGGTATCCCCTCTCCAGATAGATCTCTTTCAAGATGTCATAGGCTTCCACAAGGATATGACCAGAACCACATGCCGGATCTAAAAAGGTGAGGGTTTCAGGGTTGAGTTCTTTGGGTGTGGTTTCATTAAGCGCTTTTTGAACGTCGGGTTCCTGCAGGGCTGGTTCGATGTAATATTCCATCTTCTCCCCCAGGGAAGAGTCGGGATAAGTGGCAAGCCACATGCGGCCCAGGGTGTTCTGAACCATGTACTTCACGATCCAGTTGGGGGTAAAAAGCTGGGTGGCGGCCGGAATATCCTCGCTTTTGACCTGCTTGCCAATCACCTCATCCTTTTTTTCAGAAATATAGAACTGATAGATCCAGCCGATGATCTCCACATCCTCCCACAGATCTTCCTCCATCTGGGTGACAATGTTGTGCATGGGGGAGCCGGTGTGGAGCAAATTATCCGGCAGTAGTAACGCTTCTTCATTGTCCAGCTTCTCGAACAGAAAGGGCATGGCCTTGTGAAGGGCATTGCACTGGGCCATGAGGAGCATGCGGAAAAGCTCGTTGTCCCTGTCTCCGGCCAGTTTAAGTTCGATCACTTTTTCCCTGTCCAGGCCTGGCAGGTCCACATCAGCGGCACGGGTGATGATCTCTGGAAGGGTGGAGCCGTCCGGGCTGCTCAGCACCCGGTAGCCATGATCCAGAAAATCATGGAGTTCCATGTAGCGGATGGCCACAAATCGATTGAACCAGGTGTAGGCACAGGACCGGATAAACATCTCAAATACCGATGCGTTGACGCGCTGGACCAGCTTTTCACGTTGCTCGCCTTCTCTTCGGGAGACCGCCTGATCTCCGATGATGGCCACATCACCCTCAAACCGGATGGGCTCAATGTGGTCTTCATGGATACCGAAGCGGGCGGCTCTTTCGGTGACGGCCTGGATGAAGTCGGTTCTGGCCTGGGGGGCGTATGCTTTGATTTGAGAGGTGTTCATTTTTTCCTCGTTTTAAACCTGGTAAATTGCGAAAAAAAGCTGTCACTAATGGGGACTTCTACTTCAATCAAAAGGATTTGGGGGCAAAAAACGATCCAACACCTCATTCAATCGTTGTTTAAATGCATTGAGACTTGGCATATCCACAATTTGATGAACGTCAATTTTCCTCTGATCTATTTTATCATTCAGCAGTTCCCTTGTGACAGGCTGACCCAAATATGTTTCCAGCTGTTGTTTTAAGTTATTGGGGGAGTTGTCATTCCCGGACTCATTTTCCAATGACTCACAATGCTGATATTCCTGGCGTAAGGCGCATAACAACCAAGCCTCAGATTTTGGTTTTGAGAGCATGGGAACGCCTGTTTCAACTTTTTCAATCTGAAAACCGTTGAGAATGGATTCCCATTTATGTTGCCACTCTCCTCTGCCGGAACTTGCGCGATTGTCGGTGTCCTGGAAAAGTACCGGGATCATCTCTTTCATTTCCCAATTCCGGGACTGACTTTCTTCCTGGAGAATAAGTGCCATGGCCCTGGCATTTTTAAAATAATACCTCGTTTCAGCAGGAGATTTTTTTCCTCGGCGTGATCGTGCCTTTAAGCGTTTGGATTTTGCAGCCAACTCATGCTCTGAGATGATTTTATAAGCTGAACAATCCAGCAGAGAATATTGACTTCTGCGTGCAATCAGATGATCAATAAATTTTGACATGGGACCGACGGATTCATTTGATGTTCCAATATCCGTTGGTCCTTCTCCGCTCAACAGAAGAAACATTTATAATTTTCCCTTTTCATGATTTTGTAACAGCTTTATGGCCATGATTTCTTCTTCAAGATGACTCAACAATGTATCTTCATAAACTTCTCCAGGCCCCATAACAGTTAGCTTTTCACGCATGGAGGGAATATCAAACAATCGGACAGCCTGGGTTTTTCCTGTTTTATCCTTGTAAAGATAGACAACACCTTCAATAGCAATATGGTCTTCAATATAATTTAAAATCATAGGGCTATGAGTCGTTACAACTATTTGAGGAGAAGCTCCAACAAGAAAATCCATTAAAAATTCGATAAGCTCTGGATTAATGCCATTTTCTATCTCATCCAACAAAAGAATATTTTGTCTCTTTGACAATTGAGCAAAAATAGCTAACAATCGAAGGAATCCATCTGCAACATGTCTGGCTTCCGTTTTTAAAGACATCTTGTGAAACTCTTCTTCAAAAGTCATTTTTTTCCAACCAGGACGCATTGCCGTAATTTCAATAGCTTTCAAACTCGGGTAGCAGCTGGTCATTGCTTCAAGAATCTTTTCCTTTTTATCTTCATCCATATCATATAAAAACGCAGACAGCCTTTCGCCACCTAAACCGATAGTATCCACTGTTTCTCTTGATTTTTGTCGCAACAATTCTGGTGCCAGGAGATCCAGGGCATGAACTCGTTCAATAAATTTTTTAAGTGCCAACACCTCGGTTGGAAGTTGGGAATCCTTAATTTGAGACATCAGCGAGCCCTGGTATTCAAAGGGAATAGGCGCCGACATTTTCATTTTTGAAGTTAAATAATGTCCATCTTCAACCTTCAAAATCAATTTATGATCGTAGTAGACTTTTTCCGAAGTACAGCTCAGCGTTCTTCTATTAAAACTTGCCGACCAGAACACGTCATTCTTTTCGGAGTCATTGAGCATAATTTCAAAATTCACATTATGCTTTTTGGTCAACTTGGAATTAATATCGGAAGATTGCCAGTGCCTTTTTTTTAACCATTCTTTCATTCCTCCCCTTACCTGCTGAGACAAAAAATCAAAAAACTGGAATACAGTGGATTTACCTGCTCCATTTAACCCCACGATGCAGTTGAATTTTGAAAGGGGCAACTCAAAATCAACCAGGGATTTAAAGTTGTCGACTCTTAGCTGTTTTATTCTCATCTTTTGCCTCTCAGATAATTGATCTGCTGAAATACACACAGGAGATCAGCCCATCTTGTATTATTACTGAACCCTTACCCGGAATTGTTTCCTGACCGCTTCAAGCAGCTCATTTTTTACCCGGTCAACAAACGCCTCCACATCTTCTTCTTTATCAAGATATGGTTTTTTATTGAGATTTGAAAGCTTTATGTTTTTAATTTCTTTGACATCATCATCCGGCCTGAATGCCTCTTCAATGGCATCCAGTACACTTTCATATTTTTCTTGGACCTCTTTTACGCTGTATGCAATCTGGGGAATGCTGTTTTCATCGGCAATCTTTTTTTTACAGGTCTGAAGGGGGTATAGGATTTTGTTCCTGAAGTCATCATCCGCACTGTTCTCATCCAGCAGATCCACCAGACATGCGACTTTTTCATCAATTTCATTTATGACGGCTACCTGATGGGCTTGCACCTTTTGCGTATTTATTCTTTCCACTGTTGAAATCAGCTCACTGACATTTTTGAGCTCATTATAAGGTCTTTGTGAAGTGACAATCTGGCTTAATTTGTTGAAAGCTTTTTTGGCACCGGCATCCTTATTAATTTCAACTTCGTTGGTTTTAAATCTCAACATGGCTGCCAGGAGGCTCTCCCAATAACCCTGCTGATGGGTATAAAAATCTTTCAGATCCAGAAAATCTTCCTGGGCATCCAGAAGGTCTTCTTTATTCTGGATAAAGGCCTTTATCACTTCATAGGCATCCTGAATATCCAGAATAATGTCGGTGATTTTCAAGCAGCTTTCTATCTCTTTTTTCCCAGGATAATTACCGGTATTTGCAAGTGTCCGGTATTTTTCCAGTGGGACTGTCCATTGGTTCAGTCCGGATTTGATGTAATCGCTGATTTTGTCCTGGCCATCCGGGGCCAGGGTTCCGAAAAGATCTTTTCCCAGCTGTTGTGCTTTTTTCAGGTCACCCGATGACAGGGCAGGCTTTTCCAAAATCTGGACATGCTTCCACTGGGAGGTTTTGGTCAGGAAAGGGATGGCATCCTTTGGCGGTAACCAATCCTTTTCATGGAGTAGCTGGATGGTCCCGGCCATGAAAATATTTGCGATGAGGACCACCACCTGGAATTCAGGCCATCCATAGGGACGTTTTGAAAAATGGCTGACCAGTTCATTCAGAACCACGGTTTTATGGGTGGCGGTTTTGAGCTGGATATAGGTGACAATTTCTTTAACATCATGGGGCGTTTTCTGGGCAAAATCCAGGAGCTGCTGCTGGGAGATATTGTCAGAAAGCAGTATCTGTTTGATCTCTTTGACCGGATCGTCATGGGCCTGGGAAAGATAGCTGTATTTGCTAAAAATATTCTGGATAACGTGTTCCAACATGCTTTCAATGACACGGGTTGAGTTGCCGGAGACTTTAGGGGTGTAAGACTTTCCAAGGGTATAGAAATCAGCCCCCTGGATGAGATCGTCTACTTTGGAAATCAGCCGGTTTTTTCTTTCCCTGTTTTCATCGGCCCTGTCTCTCAGAATCTGCTTGAGGCTGGTGGACGCCGCCGCATCGCTCTTGTCCTTGATGTATTTTTCCGTCTGAATAAAGGTGCGGATGTCCGTGAAAAGATTCTGATCATTGTCCAGCCGAACCAGAACCGTCCCCTCGGTATTAAGGCTGTGCATGGTGTACTGGCCGACATTTAATACGACATACTGATCATGCATGGGGCTGATGATCTCAAGGGTCAGGTCATGCTCCAGCTTTTTACCCCAGGGTTTGTCGTCACAGATCCGGTTGAAGGCATAATCCCTTTTATAAGGAAGGTATTTATGTTTTGTTTTACCTTTTAAAATATCTTCAAAAATAATCGTAGCCAGAAGGTCCGTTTCAGCATGGGATGAAATTTCTATGCTCTTTATCTCCCGGGAGACTTCCCGCTCCTCATTGGTCAGAAAAAAATAAAGATCTCCATTCCGGCTGATGAGATTTTCTTTTTCAAGGCGCACCAGGGCTTCATCGATATGTTGTTTCAAAACAATTCTGTCCGCGTCCACCTGATCAATGGAAAGGGTCACCAGATTATCCACATTGGGTTTGATGATGTCCACGTACCGGATGAGAAAAAGGGTCTGGAGAATCTGGATATCGAATGGGACCTGCAAGCCATTATTGCCCTTTGCCTGCTCAATGCTTCTTTTTACCGAAGTGTCCAGGAAACTCTCAATGCAGGGAAAAAATTCATGGAGGGGCACCAGCGCGTTGATGGACCGATGGGCGATATTAATGGCTGCGGACTGGAAAGCATCCAGCATGGAACGCTCCCCCCGGCTCAGGTGAAGGCCTGTTGCCCCGGCTTTTCGGATGGATTCAAAGATTTTCTGAACCAGCTAGAAGTGGTAAGGGATAAAAGGATAGTTGTTGATAAAATCTTGTGGTGTTGAAAAAAGATTCAGGGTGGCGGTGTCATGGGTAAAGCCGAGCTGACTTTTGAGGATATCTCCCTTCTGGTCGAACAGATGGGCCAGTTCAGATGCGGCATTGTCATGCTTTTCCAGAAGCCGGGCCTGGATCACCTCATCGGTGTTGGCGCTGGACAGGGACAGACGCGTATTGAACCGGCCCTGGATTTTGGAAAAATCATTGGCCTTGGCGGATTTGATATCCCCGAGAACGGCATCGATGTCCTCCTGGGAGGTGACCACCACCCATGCCCGGCCCCCACAGATCCTGCCCAGATCTTCCACAATGGTCTGGAGATTCAGCATCAGGTGGGTATCACTACCGATGAACTGGCCGATTTCATCCACCAGGAAAATGACCCGGTGATGGGAAGGTTGGGTGTCCAGGTAGGCTTTCACCTGTTTTGCAAACCGCTCCACTGTCTGGGAAAAATCATCTTCATTTTTTTCAAACCAGTCCTGGGCTGCCTCCGGTGTTGTGTCAAGAACAATGGAGAGAGCCTCAACGATTTCATCCTGGAGCAGGGTATAGGCATCCCGCTCATCCTCCCAGGCCAAACCGTAAATCTGTCTGAACTTCTCCTTGAAAGCCTCATACTGCCCCTTTTTTGAAAGGTACCTCTCTATCTCGGCAAGGGGAAGCGATTCCGGGCTGAAACCCAGATGTTCATTAAAAAGCCGCCAGAATACTGAAAGAATGGCACCCCTGTTATCGGAAGCATCCGCACGGCTGTCGATGTTGAACAGGATAACGTCCGCTGAAAACTGCTCTGTCCGTTTGATATCGGCCAGCAGCATGGGATCTTTGATCTTGTCTGAAAAAAAATCCACTGCTTTTTTCCGGGCAGCGGTATCGGGGTGAACAGCGGATTTATTTCCCAGCAGGTAGGAGAGGATTTTCAGGAAATGGGATTTACCCGACCCGAAAAAACCGGAAATCCACACAGCCATCCGGCTGGCAATAACAGGATCATTGGGAGTGTCCATGGCGACCAGATAGGCGGACATGAATCCCCTGAAATGGTGGTCCAGCTCCCGGGTCACGACATATTCGTCCAGTTCCTGCCAGACAACAGATTCATCCAGCTGATCTGCTTTTACAACACCGTTAATGGGCCGGGAGATGTCCTTTTTAAATATAGATTGAATCTGCATCGTCAGTTTTCCTTTACATCATGATACGACTGCCATTTTTACGGGCAGAACCGTCACAGGGTCACCTCAGTGGGCAACCAGTTGAAACGCCCTGTAATAATTTGATTCTTTGAGCCTACCAAACAGGCTGAGTCCCTGCCCGGTAAAGCGCCCGGGATAGAACATGACCAGCGGGGTGTCCCCCATCATATGGTGCAGGTTGTTCAAAAGATTGTGGCTCCTGAGCATGGGATATGCACTGCCCACGCCGGAAACCAGGACCAGATCCTGCTCCCCGGGCCTGGCAGCATCGACAAAGGCGGCAGCGATTTTTTTTGCATCCAGGGGGCCTTTAAGGGCCTTCAAAACCGCCGCATCCCCTTTCTTTTGCTGGATATATATCACTCTATCCAGGAGCTTCCGGGTTTCCAGGTATTGCAGAATCAGCTCAAACAGGTTGATGTGCCGGACACGGATGTCGGGCTTTTTTTTGGGGAGGTGATCGAGGATAAACCTTATATGTTCTCTCATTTCCAGTTCATGGTCTGGTGGATAATCAAAAATGTAAAATCCGATTTCATTGCCGAGTCCTGAATTGGATAGCAGTTCATCGGATGTCAGGCGATCCATGATCTTATTTAAACGGTCTTTGAATGGGGGCATTCCAAATCCTTACTGCTTTAACAGATGTCCATGCACTGCAGCACGTATGACTCATTATGAGTAACAAGATATTTTCTGAGGTCTGGAACCAGGGATACTGGCATCAGCCTGCAGGTTCGGGTGTTGTCAATGTATCCGGATTCAGCCAGCATCCTGAACACCACCTGCCGGAGCTTGTCCCGGGTTGACGGTTTCCATGATGCCACACGCGGGTCGATCTGTTCACACGCATCCAGGTGGTCTTTCCAGTCTGTAGGAGTGATATGTCTGGTAAAGGTTCGCCAATGAAGACGGAGAACTGTGTCCATAAAATCACCCACCAGACGGCTATGCCTGATGGATGCGGCCAGAAGGGCCTGGGATGTGGTTTCAGAAGACCCTTCAACAATGATGTTCCAGAGATCACTGGACATCAGGGCCAGCCTTGCCCGGATCAGGTTGGCCTGCCTTTTTGCTGATTTCGGACTTCTTTTCTGGAGAATATTGTCAATGACAATGGCCTGATGCCATCTTTCCGGGTGGTCTCCCCCAAGTAAAAGGGCTGCAATTTTACGGCTTTCTTCCATCAGCAAAGCGCCGGCAACAATGTCACCAGAATAGATTTTCAGGCCAGGATCATTCATATCATTTTCCAGGTGCTGCCTTTTGTCATAATGGAAAAAAAACATTCAAATAATGACCAATAGTGGCTATAGCACATATACACAGACTCCTTTTATCGATAGCACAAAAATCATATAATGCCTTTAATTAATTATAGATAAAATAGACTTTTTTTGTTTGAGAAAGTGTGCTATCCTCAATTTTTATTCTCATTAAGAAGGACAGTATACCATGCTAAATGCAGCTAAACAATCCAAACCTTCGGCAGTAAATCAGGCATTGTTGCTTAGATATAAATTTACTTTAAGTCAGCAAGAAAAAGTATTAAAGATATTGAAAGAAAACCCAGGGATAGCCAGTTCC
This sequence comes from uncultured Desulfocicer sp., assembly GCA_964433355.1. GTDB lineage: Bacteria > Desulfobacterota > Desulfobacteria > Desulfobacterales > Desulfobacteraceae > Desulfocicer. The sequence continues at coordinate 5,763 of CAYSSE010000067.1, read as the reverse complement.
GTGGTGATAAAAAAGATGAAAAAAGATCATGACCCTTTGCGCATTACCGATCGCCATTTAAATAGAATCCGTGTGCTTTGGGATTTAAGTCGGGGTAAAGGGCGCCCAAAGCTAACTGATTTGGAAAAAATTAATTCAGCAGAAATAGGGGAACCTAAAAAAAAACGATAGAAGGTGCCTGACAGAATTTTAAGTAGGAGGAAAATGTGATAAAACAAGTGACGCAAGGGTATGGAATTAAAAAATGGATAGGGGTGATGGTTGCCTGTGTGATGTGCGGGCCGGCTTTGGGGTTTTCGCAGCCTCAAGAGCAGATGCCAAATCAGACCGGCGCACCGGTTGTGGCGGAACAGGGGATCCCGTGGTCAGATCGGGTAACCGATCCGGGTACCAGCATTTTAAAGGCGGTGTACGATTATGATTATGGGGATCCTACGCCAGCAGAACAGGCCCACTTGGAAGAAAGCTACTGCCCAGTCGTATTCCGGCATGTTTGTCCTGGGCGTGGTGTATGACGATCAGGATGGAGATCAGTTTTATGATGCAGGTGAGGGGCTATCCAACGTCTCCATCGATGTGGCCGGTGTCGGTACCACCACCACGGCCACGGCCGGAGGGTATGGGCTCCCGGTGGGTGCTGGCACCTATACAGTGACCGCTACCCAGTCTGATGGAACTTTTGCCCAGAAATCTGTTACCCTTACATCCAAAAACAAAAAAGTGGATTTTCTGGCATCGGAATTTGGGACGTCCGGAACACCCACTCCCTCACCTTCTCAAATTATTGGCGCAGATGCTGGTGTAACTACAATAACTGTGTCACCAACTCAACCATTGTCTCTGGTGGTGAACCTAACCAATGCCGCCCTCCTCACAAATAATCTACCCGTTTTCGATCCAACTCCCGGGTCACGACATGTTCGTCCAGATCCTGCCAGAAATGCCTTTGGGAATCCCTGCTCGGCGATGCGCCCTTTTTCCATAAAGATAATCTCATCGGCCAGAAATCTTGGGAATCCGATTTGATGGGTGACCATGATAGTGAATTATAGATACTCGGTTCGATAGCCATCATAACATAGTGTAATCTAAATAAAATCTTATTTATATTTTTTGTTTGCTATTTTTTTATATGAATAAATTCAATCTGTTATAAAAAAATGGTCGAACCGATGGTTATAGAGCTCATTGCCAATTTGGGGGATGAGATTCTGAAGTATAACATGTTGAACACCCAATAATATTGGATACCGGATCAACTATCCTCAAACATACGAAAATGCTTCGATATCCAGTTTCTGCATAAGTGCCAACAACGACAGCCTGCACATTATGCTTGCTTGCAATATCCTTTATATCTCTGGAAAGAACGAATTCGCCTTCCCTTGTTTTTATATAAATCTGATCTTGATTCATTTTTAATTCTTTAACATTATATCCATGCTGGGAAAGTCTGGCGGCAATTATTTCGGCAGACATCCTTCCAAATGTGGAAGATTTATGGACATCATCTACAGATACCAGACTGGCCACAATAATTGGCTGTGTCGCACTAAAATTATGGGTACAATTTTTTAATAAATCATCAACGGCTTGCATGGTTTCCGTTTTAATATTAATTTTCTTTTCCACTGGCAGATTCTCAGGAAAGGGGATTGCATATTGGCAAGAAAATAATGGCAGCAAAAACAAGAGGTTTAAAAAAACAAGAAACAATTTCATCTATTGTTCTCCATTCATTTTGTTGGGGTCGGTTATAAACTGGGCCACAATACGGGAAATATAATCTTACTCATCACAAGATATTGCAACAACAGTATTTAAATTTTACCATAGCGGAATCTGTATCCATGGTCAATATACCAGATGGGTTTTTAGCCATTGGAGATAGGTTCACTTATGGACGGATTCCAGGTTCGCACCCTTGGCAACATATTACCATGGATTCACCCCCATAGTGTCTATTTCTTTTTTACCGCCACAATCCAGAATACATTGACCATACTCTCTTTCAATTCTTGAATAAGCAGAATCTCGGTTTTCTTTTGATGGCAATGTGGAGTTGAATCTATAACGAAACTTATGTTTTTTTTCATAGTCTGCCTGAGCCATGTACGCTTGATTAGCAAATTGTTTTTTCTGGATCATCATTTTCTCACACTCAGTCGCGCACTTTATACCCTCTACTGAAGTAGGATGCGTAATAACGGTGTAAGTATACACTCGGGGTTGTCTATGACACCCCACACATAAAAGTACGGAAAAAATTGTAATTGCTATGAGCTGTTTTTTCATTTTCTATCACCCTTAATTTGTTTATGAATGACTCCGAAATAACATAAGTACCCACACATATGTTTTTCGGCATTTATCAGAAATATACCCTTTATATTTATAGGTTTTGTTTTAATGAATAGTAAATATTCGGCCAGCACCCCATCTTCACTCATTTGGGCCCGCTCACATAGCAATAGTATGCTACGCAGTCCCAACTAAGCGAATATGGGGCACTGGCCAAACATTTACAGAACCAACCCGAATATTTACAATGAATATATGCTCGGGTATTTACCCTTTTCATATAGACAGGATTGATGCCTGAAATATGAAAATCACGACTTAATCAACAGGATCATAGTGCCATGTTGAAAACGTTCCCTTTACCCTTAGACTCTTTATCTCTTATTGTCACGTTATAATCGTGTTCAAAGGCTAAACAGACTTTATTACCCAAGGCTATTGAGAACTTACATCAAGCCTGTCATAATCTCTGAAAAAAGGAGCAAATACGAATGACATCAACTTCTATCCAAAGTCATTTTACACGTTACCATGAAAGATTTTTTTTTCTTTACGGCAAAACAGATGATGAATTTTGTCTCTTTCCGGGTGGCATATTGAGTTTGGAGGAGACCCTTCACCGTCATTTTTCAGATCTGGGATATCAGCGGATTCTTTTTTTTAATGGTAGACGAAAGCTTTATTGTTATGATCATATATCCAAGAGACTGTGCAGCAGAGAAGGGCTAAACACATTTTCCCCGCAGTCTGGATCTCACCCCCCCATTTCCTTACCCGGTAAAAAAATGTGTGCAGGGCCACTTGGGATGCGGAAAGTTCGAAGGCAAACCACGGCTTCAAACAGTGAACACGTCTCCTCTGCCATGGGCATTACCAAATCAAATGACAAGAATTCAAAGGAGGATGCCCTTCATTTCGGGAGCATGAACGATCTTGAAATGGTGAGCATGATAGATTGCTGCATGAAAGACAATGCAGTAAAAACGGCAATTATTTTCACAGACGGACTTGATTTTATCAATCACACAGATCCGGGAGCTATCCGACACATGGCAGGCAATCTAAATGGATGGAGCGCTCTTTTTTCCAGTAATGAAAATATTTGTCTGTTCATTATGCCGGACATGGATATAAAATCTATTTGTGACGTTCTTAATCATACCCCCCAATGGCAATTTTTGCTTTCCAGGATGCTTACAACGGATGGACAACCGTCAAAACAAATGGTGCATGTGGGGTCACCCCGTCAGGATGAGGTAAAAAGACTGTTCCACTACTACCGGTTACGTAACGAGTTAGAGACAGACTGGTTGACATTACCCCAGGCGATTCTGTCCGTTAGCCGAAATATATGTACACAGGGTGCCAGCTTGAAATCATTGAGCATGGAGATGAAATCTCTAACAAATTTAAACACGGAAACGCTTACAACTATTTCCCGCCAACAATCAAAAAAAACTGCCTTGGAACGTCTTTACCGCATGAAAGGGGTTGGGCCTGTTATTCATAAAATAGAGCAGTTTGTTGCATTACAAAAAGAAATTGAGGCAGATTCACAAAACAAAGAATCCGAAACTGGAAATCCATGTCCCCTGCGATTACAGCCCCCGCCCACCCAAGCCAAAGAATTTCTAAATATTCATTTGGTACTCACCGGTAACCCGGGTACTGGGAAAACCACAGTGGCTTATTTACTGGGAGAAATCCTCCGGGATGCGGGGTTATTAAAACTGGGACATACAGTTAAGGCTTCCAGAGAAGATTTGATTGCCGGGTATGTGGGCCAAACCGCCTTGCGCACTGCCCAGAAAATTTCCGATGCAATGGGAGGCATCTTTTTCGTTGATGAGGCCTATCGTCTGATACAGGGGGGCGAAAATGATTTTGGCCAGGAAGCTCTGGAAACTTTAATGGAAGCCATGTCCAATCATATGGGAGCTTTTTCTACAGTGATTGCCGGTTATCCCGGACGTATAGCGGAATTTCTGGAAAGCAATCCCGGGCTAAGGCGTAGATTTGGATCCCAGAATATTATCCATATACCCAATTTTGACCCCCCGGTACTTCAGCATATTTTTGAACAGGAAGCCCTTAATAACAGGCGTACCCTTGATCCTGGACTGCATCGCCTTCTGGCTGATTTTTTCATCAACTGGCATGCTGCCGTTGATCCGGAGACATTCGGCAATGCGGGTGATGTAAAAAATCTCTTCCAGGAAATGGACGTGCGGCGTTCAGAGCGAGTACAATCATCAGAGATTGATCGGCAATCTCGAAATACCTTTATTCTGGAGGATGTGCCAGAAAGAGTTCGGGAATATCTCAGACCCAGAAAAGCCGCAACGGTTGAAGAGGCGTTAAGCATTCTGGATGGTTTAACCGGACTTGCCGAGGTCAAAGCCCTGGTACGAAGGAGAACCCATCTTATTCAGATGCAACAGGAACAGCAGCGCAGGGGTAATTCAACGAAGATGCCTGTTCCAGGTCATTATCTTTTTCTTGGCCGACCCGGTACCGGTAAAACCACCGTTGCCCGTCTGCTGGGAAGGGTTTTTCAACTGCTTGGAGTTATCGGGCAGAGCCAGGTTATCGAAGTGGGACCGGGGGATTTGATTGATAAGTATGTGGGAGGCACCGAGGAAAAAGCACGTAAAGTTTTTAAAAAAGCACTCAATCGGGTGCTTTTTATTGATGAGGCCCACCAATTGATCGAAGGTGGAAAAAACGGCCATGGAAGGATTGTGGTTAAGGCGTTGGTTCCATTTATGCTCAATAATAAAAAAAATGTCTGCGTGATTGCTGCCGGTTATCCGGAAGATATGGAGCGTTTTTTGGAATTGGATATAGGTTTGAAATCTCGTTTTACCAAAATCATCATGTTTGAGGACTTCAATGAAACAGAATTGTTGGAAATTTTTACCCGTCTTGTGACCAAAAATGGAGAAATTCCCGGCCCTGGATTGCTTGATGAGGTTGCCCGTTTATTTAAAATCTGGGTGCTGGATAAAGGCAAAGACTTTGGCAATGCAAGGGATGTGGGTAAGCTTTTGGAAGCAATGATGGAATGCCGTGCGGAGCGCCTTACCGGGTGTGATATCACTGCCTGTTCCAATGAGGAGCTACAGACGTTTTTACCGGAGGATCTTCCGGAAAACGAGCGAAAACGTATGCGAACCGGGGATGGAAGAAGCCATATTTAACCAGATGCTCCAGATAGCTGGCCCCACATTTGCACCAGACTCATCACAATCATATTCTTTGAAAATCCCGGATTTTACAAAATATCCCGGCCTATCCAGATACCCTAAGGTACCTAAGCAAAATTAATCCAGTATTTTCGTCAGATGAATTTCCATATTTCATTTTCTCCATAGTTGTCATATGGTGAATAAAGGCTGTCTGTGATTTTTATATGAAAGAGTAGGCGTGCCTAACATTCTTTCATGCTTCGTTGTGGGCAGA
>CAYSSE010000066.1:0-18091 GCA_964433355.1 uncultured Desulfocicer sp. | reverse complement strand
CGGCATGATATCATTTGGCTCCGCGTCTACGACCCAATATTCGTTGTGCCCGCTAGGCATGGGTGTTATATGAAAGAGTAGGCCTGCCTAACATTCTTTCATGCTTTGTTGTGGGTAGGCCGGGCCCAGAATACGGTCTGCCCGTGGTAGTTATTTTGAGAAGGCCTGGTAACTTCCTTATACTTAATTAAATGTATTACAAGATCCATACCACTGTGTTGATTTAGATTTTATTTTAATATGTTTTATTATTTCAGCTTGTTAGGTTTAGGAGTGATTTTGAGAAAAAAACGTAACTGCTGCCTTTGTCCGATATCCCGGACAAGTCCTGGATATCGGACAATAATTACATCGAATATTTACCCTTGCCTTAAATCAATTTGAAATGATACAGTATAAATATGGCAAATATACTTATTATTGATGATGATGTTGGAATGTGTTCCGTTTTAAGTGCTTTTGTTAATAAAGCAGGGCATAAAAGCGCCTGTTGTCTGACCCTTGAACAAGGATTGAAAGAGGCCAGGGACAAGCCGTATGATGTTGTGTTTCTGGATATTAATATGCCGGACGGCAGTGGGCTTGAGATTCTACAGGATCTTCAGCAGACCCCGTCAAATCCCGAAGTGATCATCATTACAGGTAATGCCGATTTATATAGTGCGGAAATCGCTTTAAATAACGGGGCCTGGGATTATATTCAAAAATCAGCCTCACCCAAAGAACTCATTCTGCCACTTCAGCGGGTAATTAAGTACCGGAAAGCGGTTAAAAAATACCCCCCTGAAAAAGTGGCCCTTAGACTGGATGGTATTATTGGTAGCAGCGCCCCCATGAAAAATTGTCTGGATCTTCTGGCCCAGGCATCCAATCATCCGGTAAATGTGTTGTTAACCGGTTCAACAGGCACAGGCAAAGAAGTGTTTGCAAAAGCCATCCATAATAACAGCGAAAGAGCGGATAAACGATTCATTGTGGTTGATTGTGCCGCTTTACCTGATAATTTGGTTGAAAGTATCTTGTTTGGTCATAAAAAAGGCGCGTTTACCGGGGCAAATTCAGATCGGGAGGGCTTAATCAGGGAAGCGGACGGTGGCACCCTTTTTCTGGATGAAGTGGGGGATTTGCCGTTTCCCGTGCAGAAAACGTTTCTCAGGGTGCTTCAGGAACGTTGTTTCAGGGCTGTGGGGGAAAAAAAAGTCATTAAAAGTGATTTCAGAATCATTGCAGCAACCAACCAGAACCTTGATAAAATGATCCACAACAATTTATTTCGCAAGGATCTTTTATTTCGTTTGAAAGCCCTTGAGATTCATCTGCCGCCGCTTAAAGTCCGCAGCGAAGATATTGCAGACATTGCCCTGTATCATGCCAAAATTATCTGTACCCGCTATAAACTGGATACCAAAGCCTTTTCCTCCGATTTTGTGGATATGCTCAAATCATATCCATGGCCGGGCAATGTCCGAGAACTTATCAATACGCTTGAAACTGCGATTAATGCATCCGGCCCCAGCCCTATCCTCATGCCCATTCATTTGCCCATCCACATCCGTTTGGAATCCATGCGGACGAACCTGAAAGAAAATATTCCCGATGATTCAAAAAAACCTGCCATGACCAAGTACAGAGACATGATTGAATCAACTGAAAAAGCATATCTTCAAAATATGCTGGTAATTACCGAAGGGAGTATTAAAAGGTGTTGCACTATTTCCGGTCTTTCCCGCTCCAGGATATATGATCTGCTCAAAAAACATCGCCTTTCCAAATCTTCTTAGAACCCCAGATAAAATAAGTTGGATAGCAATAGCAGGCATCCTTCACTACTATACATTTTTGATCAGCGTTCAGAAATTCAGGTTGGGCATTGTTTTCCTCCTGAACATCTGAACGCCTTAGTACACCAAATCTTAAATCTATCGGGGGATAACGCAACTAAAATGCACCCGATATTCAAAGATTTTTTCACGAATAGCCCCGAGGAATTTATGATTCAGTGTATTAGGTATTTTGTTAATTGGCACCATTAAAAATTTTCAAAGTCGTCATCACCAAACGGGATAACCTGATTCGGATGTACCTCTTTTGTATTATGGGCCAGTATTTTTTTATTTCCGGTGCTGGAGGGGTGTTGATGGCGAACAACCGATTTCATTGTTCGGGATCTGCCGGTATTGATATTCTGATCTTTTTTACCGGTTACAAGTTGGGCAAGGTCACCCACATAATCCCTGAGTTGCTCTGCCTGGGCATTCATCTCTTCTGAAGCAGCTGCCGATTCTTCTGCATTGGCCGCATTTTGCTGAACTACTTTATCCATTTCGGTAATGGCAATATTTACCTGCTCAATTCCATTGGACTGCTCTTTGGATGCCTCAGAAATTTCTGCCACCAAGTTTCCTACTTTTGCTGAGCTTTCTGCCACTTGAATAAAGGCATCATTGGTTGTTGAAACAAGTTCCGATCCATCATTAACTTTTTTCACAGTTCCTTCGATCAGTTCCGCTGTATTTTTGGCCGCAGCAGCTGCTCTCATGGCAAGATTCCTGACTTCGTCAGCCACAACGGCAAATCCTGCACCTGCCTCACCCGCTCTTGCTGCTTCCACAGCAGCATTCAATGCGAGTAAATTTGTCTGGAAGGCTATTTCGTCAATGGTCTTGATTATTTTTGATGTTTCTTCACTGGCCTTGGAAATATCTTTCATTGACTGTGTCAATCTCCCCATTGACTCGTTGGCAGTCGTTACAACCTGATTGGTGTCTTGCATCAGATTATCAGCATAACTTGCATTTTCAGCATTTTTCTTGGTCATGGAAGACATCTCTTCCATGGATGAGGAGGTTTCTTCAATGGAAGCCGCCTGCTCGGAAGCCCCTTCCGCCATGGACTGGCTGGATGAAGAGACCTGGCTTGATGCGGATGCAACCTGATTTGCGCCTTCACTCATCCCATTGGTGATTGCATTAATGGGCTTGCTGATAGAACGTGCGATCAACCATGCGATTCCAAAAATTGCAACGGCACTTACGATGGACATAATCATCATCAGCCATTTGATTGTGTTTACAGCTACAAACGCTTCTGATTCATCAATTTCAGCAATCAATGCCCAGGTGGTATCACCCACTTTTAATGGTGTAAAAGCAGAAAGAACCGGGTTACCATTATAGTCTGTGATGACTTTTGCATCTTCCTTGCCGGAAAGAGCAAGGCTTGCGGCCTCGGTATCAACATTTCCGGATGAGGGATTTGCAAATGAGGCTTTAACTGAGTGAGCGGTAGGATCAAGGAAACTGTCTGATCGCATGAGCTTGTCTGACCCGACAAGATACGTTTCTCCAGTTTCTCCCATCCCTTCTCGTTGCTGCATAATCTTATTGATCGCATCCAGAGAAAGTTGGAGGGCAACGATCATTTCAACAGCTCCTTTGTGAAGTATGGGTTGAGCAATAAAGGCACAGGGTTCGCCATTGCTCGGGGCGTATGGTTCAAAATCAGCCATACCATAAGTTTTAGAGGTTGATATCTTTCTAACTAATTTTCCAAGTCCTGAATCTGCATATTTACCATCCAGCATATTCGTTTGATAATCAGCTTCTTTTGACACGGAATAAAAGACGGTTCCCTTCGGGTGAATAAGGAATAAATCATAATATCCATATTTTGCTATGTATTTTGTATAAAAATCCTTTGGTTCTCCTTCAATAATGGGGGCAATCGCTTCTTCAAAATTCATTGTAGTGATGATACACCAATCAAGACCGTGCAGTTTTAAGGGCGCAAAAATTACTATTTCCATCGCACCGGAACTCCCGGTTTTTACCCGTTGACCCGTTTTTCCGGATAATGCCTCTGTGATTTCCGAATCTGTCTTTTTAGCTCCGACTGCACCTTCTTTAACAACACGATTACTTCGATACCCGGATTTTTTATCCACTACACCGGCAAGATAGGATTCTCCGGTTTTCCCCATACCTTCTCTTTGTTGAACGATGGCATCAATGGGTTTTGTTGGAACTTGGAATGCAATACATCCAATGCTTTCTCCTTTAATCCAGCGCCCCCGGGTGTCTGAATTGGGTGCAAATCGTTGTACAACAAAGGCGGCTTGTGTTTTGGATGGTTCATAATATGCAAAATCGGCAAGCACGCTTCCTTCAACACCTGAATATGGTTTTGCGACCGCTTTTTTCCAGGCTTGTGAAAGGTTAGAATCTTTATAGGGGCCGGATTTTAAATTGGTCCAGGCATCAGATTCTTGTGTAGCGGTTGCGATGATATCTCCTTCATCCGTAATGAAAAATATATCGTAAACACCAATTTCATCCATGGTTGTTTTTAAAAACTTTTGATATTTCGCTTCAACCTCTTTGTATCTATCTGATTTTTCTTTTTCTGTTGATTGAAAGCCCTCATCATATGCTGCAAAAGAATCTTGGAATTTTCTATGTCTTGATAACATGGCTCCATACCCCAGAAGCGTATGAAAAAAATCTTCAATTTGATTTTTTTGGATGGCTTGGATCGCCCCGAGTTTTTGAAAAGCATCCTGCTTTAAAACTGCCACCGTATCCAAAAGAACCCCCATATCACCTTCACGTTCCTCAAAAAATTGAGTGATTTGAGCTTTTTTTACCGCCCGCATACCCTTGAGTTGACCATAGGCAGCTTCTGATAAGGCATTGCTTGATTTAACATAGGATGTAATACCAATCACACCAAATGGGATCAAACCCACCAAAAGAAAGAAAATAATTAATTTTGCGCCAAGGCTTAATTGTTTCATAACAGATTTCTCCTTTGTCATCTAAATTGATTTGAGTGTACCTTTTTTAAATTAGCCCAGGGGAAATAGCCTGAAAATTTTTTTCAAGACCTTCTCCCCAAGCCCTTTCTAAGCGTTGCGAGGGAGAAAATATTGCAAAAAGGCTACACTCAATTGATTGAGATTTTCTCTTTCTTGAACATTTTGGTGATTACAGCACAAAGGGCAGTGTACGCGTCGTTTACATAGTGTATCGCAAAATCCATACCACTCTGTTAATTTAAAATTTATTTCAATATGTTTTATTATTTCATATCGTTAGACTTGGTGACGATTTTGAAAAAAAAATGTAGTTGGCGGCTTTGTCCGATATCCCGGACTTGTCCGGGATATCGGACAATAATCGCACCAAATTTTTCCAACATCATTGAGAATGATATCATGCTGGCCCCCTGACGGGCAATGAGCCCGGCCCGGAACCGTAGACGGCCCAATTGGCCGAAGTTATGATCAAGCCTGATGAGTATAAAATATGATGAATGTGAAAACTTGGCACATATCTTGTATCGCTCATAATTAAGGAGAATAGAGGTCTAAAACCATCTGAATAAATTACGATAAGGAATTTATGAAGGTAATACTGTATATCCCCCCGGAAAGAGATCCGGATAATACCTATATAAAAAGGTTGGGCGAAATTGTTCCTTCTGACTGCATGCGGGTCTTTAATCGGTTTGAGGATCTTTCAAAACGTTTGACAGAACCGCTCACGGGTATTGTTCTGGCTGTTTTCATGATCAAGAATGCAAAACAAATTTCCCAACTTTTAACCATGGCCCCCTTACTTCCTGAGCTTTGTATTATCCTGGTTTTGCCGGATCGAAAAAAAACAATTCTTGACTTGGCCTATAAACTTTTTCCCAGATATATTTGTACTATCGATGATCGGTTTGATGAACTCTTTGAAATTATTGAAAAAATAATAAAAGCCAAGTAAATATTCGGGTTGTCACTGTAAATGTTTGGCAAGTGCCCCATATTCGCTTAGATATCAACCTCATCTAAGGCAGGGAATTTGTTTCTTGATCCCAGCATCTTTTATATCAGCGGGCAGTATCTGGATGGCAAAGGCATTGTTCTGGGTTGCCACCATTATAAGCGCTGCGTTAAATTTTTCGCCATCCAAAGGCTTAAACACATAGGCCCGGGTTTTTTTGCCCTGTAAAAGATCCTGGATATTTTTTTCGGTGAGTCGTTTGCCAAGAATTTCTTTCCAGATTACAAATCGGCAATTGCCGTGTTCCGGTCGCCAGTTGCCGCACCCAAAGGCGGTTTTACCTTCAATAATATTTCCTTTGCACATGGGGCAGCAGATTTCTTTGCCAGTCGGGCAGGCTTTTTGTTGTTCATGGGAAGAGGGCAGGGCAGATGGGCTTGGCCATGGAGACTCCGGGCCATCCGTAAGGTAATCGGATGGGGTAGACATCTCATTCATATTCATATCCATACCCATATTCATGGCAACATTATCAGGCAAGCCCGTTGTTCCGGCAGCAGCAGCAGCAGCAGCAGCAGCAGCAGCAGCAGCAGCACCAGCAGCACCACCAGCAGCAGTTGTTGTTGAGGGTTTAAAATCAAAGCTTACCTTCCATTTCCCCTCCTCCTTATTGATGATAAGTCCCGCTGAAAACCGTTTTTTCTTTTTAGAGATAAACCCTTTAAAGGGGCCTGATTTACGGAATTTTAAAAGGTTGGCTGCCATTTTAGGTGAAATCTGTTTTCCGGCCATGCGTTTCCAGATCACAAACTCACACCCTGTCCCTTCGCAGGCATACAGTTTGGGGAGTTCCCGGACGATGTTGCCGCAGGCCGGACATTTCCCCACTTCCACGGCATTTGCCTGGGACAGGGCCCGGGAAAATTTTTTGATGTCAAATACCTTTGTTTGCATTTCTGCCACAGCCTGGGTCACAAAGGCTTTTATGTCCCCAAGAAATTGTCCATCAGAGGCCTCCCCCATGGCAATGGCGTTGAGCTTCATCTCCCACCGGGCTGTCTCCTCGGGCAACGTGAGCACCGATGACACCGCACATTTTTTCAACTGGTCAATGAGGTAGATGCCTTTGTCCGTGGCCACCAGACGTTTGCCTGCGCGTTCAATGTAGTTTCGCTGGATCAAGGTCTCAATGATCTGGGCCCGGGTGGACTGGGTGCCAATGCCGATATCCCCCCGGTAGAGTTTTTTGATGTTCTCCTCTGCCACGTATCTGCCAGGGTTGGTCATATCCTTTAACAGCAGCGCATCGGAGTAGTCCGGGGGCGGGGTGGTCTTTTTCTCTTCGCACAATACCTTTTTCGGCACGCCGGTGTCGCCTTTGGACAGGGCCGGGATGGGTTCTGCCTCATCCTTGTTCCGGGACTCCATGTGATACACCCGCCGCCAGCCAAGCTCCAGAATAACTTTACCCCGGGTCTGGAAGGTTTCGTTGCCAAATTGTGTGATGAGATGGGTGTTTTCAAAATGACAATGGGGATGGAATGCAGCGGCAAAGCGCCGGGTCACCAGGTCAAACAGTCTCTTTTCATCGGGGCTTGCGCTGGCTGGGATGGGTTTAAAGGGGATCAGGGCATGGTGATCGGTGAGTTTGGCATCATTAAATACCCGTTTGTTGGAAAGGTTTACCAATCTCGGGTCAACCCCGGCAAAGATCTCCGGGTAGGCTGTTTGACATTTTCCAAGGATACCCTGAACCAAGTCAAGACTGGTGGTGCCAAGAACCTTGGAGTCGGTGCGGGGGTAGGATAGGCATTTTTTGTCCTGGTAAAGGGATTGGGCAATGCTCAGGGTTTTCTTGGCGGGAAATCCCATGCGGGCATTGGCCTCCTGCTGAAGATCTGTGAGGGAAAAGAGCAGGGGGGGCGGCTCTTTTTTCTTCTCCTTTGTCAGGGACAATACCGTGCCCGGGGTGGTCTCCTGCTGGAGGTGCTGGAAAAGGGCTTCTGCGGTCTCTTTTTTGGTGATGCGGGTTTGTTTGTTTTTGAACCAGTGGCCAGTCCACTCTCCCTTGTTGCTTTTGAAGCGAATTTTTAACAGCCAGAAAAGTTCAGGAACAAAGGCATCTCTTTCTTTTTTTCGTTCAGCCAAAAGGGCCAGCACTGCCGTTTGAACCCGGCCCACAGAAAACAGATCCCCCAGACGCACGGTGAGCGCCCGGGTGAGATTCATGCCCACCAGCCAGTCTGCCACCTGGCGGTAGTAGCCTGCCCGCCACAGTCGGTCATAGTCGGTGAGGGGTTTTAGTTGCGCCATGGTGGCCCGCACCACATTGGGCACCAGGGCCTGGCTGGTCCAGAACCGCACCATGCGCTCTTTGTCCACCACCCCGGATTGAAGAAGGATGGTGCGGGCAATCACCTCTCCTTCCCGCCCGGCATCTGTGGCAATGATGATGCGGGAAAACCGGGATTGTCTCACCAGGGTTTTGATGATTTTAAACTGCTTAAGGGTGTTCCCCATGGGTTTGTATTTAAAGGTGTCAGGAATCAGGGGCAGGGTCTCCATGCGCCATTTCTTCAAACTGGGATCATAGTCATCCGGGGCATAGAGTTCCACCAGATGGCCCACGGCCCAGGTGATGACGTAGTGTTCCCCTTCAAAGAAACCGTCTCTCTTTGTTTTTACGCCAAGGGCCTTGGCAAAGTCTGCGGCCACAGAATGTTTTTCAGTTAAAATCAGCTCAGTCATGCCCACAATATTACTTGATTTCAGTGCTGAATGCCATAGTTTAAATTGATTGCCGTGAGCGGCGGCTGGGTGGCAGTATCCCTGAGCTATAGCCTTGAGCACGAACCCGGTTGACGATGGCTTTTTAAAAGCCTTTTTCCTTGCATCCATGACCGGTTTTTCTTATAATTAAGGCCTCTTCGTAAATTTTTTAAACCACATATAAAATGGGGGCATACCATGGATACGGCACCATCGGAAAAAAAAGACGGGTTGCGTTGTGGTCAGCTGACCCCGGATGGCGAATCTGACATCCAGAAGACGCTTTTGAATCATCTGTTGAGTTTCCAGGGAAGGGATCCGGAACGGGCCGGAAATGAAGACATGTACATGTCCCTGGCGTACGCCATGCGTGACCTCATGGTGAAAAAATGGATCAGCACCCAGAAAGGATATTACGCAAAGCATCAGAAACGGGTGTATTATCTGTCCCTGGAGTTTCTCATCGGTCGATCCCTTGGCAACAGCCTTATCAACCTCGGGTTTTTTGATACCGTGTCCAGTGTCCTCAGTAAAATGGGGTACGACATGGAAGCCATCCGGGAAAAAGAGGAGGATGCTGCCTTGGGAAATGGCGGTCTTGGCCGTCTGGCCGCCTGTTTCATGGATTCCATTGCCACCCTTAAGATTCCTGCCTACGGGTACGGTATCAATTATGAGTATGGCCTGTTCAACCAGAAAATCATTGACGGATTCCAGGTGGAAAGTCCTGATAACTGGCTCAGGTTGGGTACGCCCTGGCAGTTTGAGCGGTCCATGCCCCTGTATCCGGTATCGTTTTACGGAAAAGTTCGTTCCGATTATGATGATCTTGGCAGATACCGCTGTGAGTGGGTGGACACCGAAGTGGTAATGGCCACGGCCTGTGATATGCTGATCCCGGGATATAAGAATGATATTGTCATCAATATGAGGCTTTGGAAGGCAAAGGCATCCCGGGAACTGGATCTCATTGATTTCAACCGGGGCGATTACATCGGGGCCGTGGAAAACAAGGTTCGGTCCGAAACAATTTCAAAACTGTTATATCCTGCCGATGAAGCCTATGCGGGCCGGGAGCTGCGGCTCAAACAGCAGTATTTTTTTGTGGCGGCCACCTTCCAGGATATCTTCCGGCGCTTCAACAAGCACAGCGATGATCTCGATACCTTCCCCGACAAGGTGGCAGTGCAGCTCAATGACACCCACCCGTCCATTGCCATTCCTGAACTCATGCGTCTTTTGATGGATACTTACGGCCTTCAGTGGGAGCGGGCCTTTCGCATTTGCGAAAAGACCTTTGGGTATACCAACCACACCCTGATGCCCGAAGCCCTGGAGACCTGGCCCGTGGATCTCATGGGCAAGGTGTTGCCCCGTCACCTTGAGATTATTTTTGAAATCAACCGTCGGTTTTTGGCCCAGGTGTCCCGGCGTTACCCCGGTGACGAAAGAAGGCTGCGGGAGATGTCCCTCATTGATGAAGGGCCTCCGAAGAAAATTCGCATGGCCCATCTGGCCATTGTGGGCAGCCATTCTGTGAACGGTGTGGCCGCCCTGCATACCGAGCTTTTAAAAACCGGGCTGTTCAAGGATTTTCATGCGTTTTATCCCGGAAAACTCAATAACAAGACCAATGGGATTACCCAGAGGCGTTGGCTTTTGAAGTGCAATCCGGGCCTTTCCTCCCTTATCACCGGGAAAATTGGGGACGGATGGATCACGGATCTGGAGCAGTTAAAGCAGCTTATTCCCCTTGCGGATGATCTGGATTTCCAGGAAGCCTTTGCAGATGTGAAACGTCATAACAAGGTGATCCTTGCCAAAATTATCCGGGAGAGCTGCGGCATTAATGTCAGCCCGGATTCATTGTTTGATATCCAGGTAAAACGTATTCATGAATATAAGCGCCAGCTTTTGAATCTGCTCCATGTCATCATAATTTATCAGCGGATCATTACCCATCCAGAGATGCGATATAATCCCAGAACCGTGGTGTTTGCGGGCAAAGCCGCCCCCTCCTATCAGAAGGCAAAGCTCATCATCAAGCTGATCCATTCGGTTGCCAATATTATCAACAATGATCCCCGGGTGGGCGACCAGTTACGGTTGGTTTTTATTCCTAACTACGGGGTCTCTCTGGCGGAAAAAATAATTCCGGCGGCGGATCTGTCCGAGCAGATATCCACGGCTGGCACAGAGGCTTCGGGGACTGGTAATATGAAATTCGCTCTGAACGGTGCCCTGACCATCGGCACCCTGGATGGGGCCAATATTGAGATCAGAGAGGAGGTGGGGGCAAAAAATTTCTTTCTATTCGGCATGACCGCAAAAGAGGCCCAGTGGGAAAAGCAGTTTCCCCGTAAAACCCCTTGGCAGATTTATGAAGAGACTCCTGAACTCCGAACTGCCATTGATGCCATAGGTAACGGTGGCTTTAGCTGTGGAGACAGATCCATGTTTCAGCGTATTGTGGCGGACCTTTTGAACCACCATAAAGATCCCTATCTGCATCTTATGGATTTCCAGGATTATCTCCGGTGCCAGGACGAGGTCAGTCAGGTGTATGAAGACCGCGCTGAATGGCGCAAACGCACGATTTTAAATGTCGCTGGCATGGGTAAGTTTTCCACGGATCGCACCATCCGGGAGTATGCACAGGACATCTGGGGTATTCCCTGTGATACCGCATAATATCTGTTGATTTTGACGGTCGGTGAGTCAACGGGCTTCGTCCATGGATGCGTGACCCCTCCCATTTTCTTGTCTTAAAAAAACACGAACGTTCGTTCATTTTTTATCTTGATTTGTTTTCTTGCATAAGGTATGTCAGATGGATAAAAATGTTGGCAGAAGAGAGAGCCGACCCGATGAGTAGCCTGTCGGGGTCTGGTACTTTTGGCCACCAGGGGGCGGGGTACCCAAGTCAGGGTCCGATGTCCCCCTGTTAATTTTATCTTAAATGGAGGTGCGCAGGACATGAAAGAATTTAATCTGGATAAAAAAATTGCTGTTATCACCGGTGCAAGCAGGGGAATCGGGTTTGCTGTTGCCCAAAGGCTCGCCCGGAACGGCGCCAGATGCATCCTTGTCAGCCGGAAGCTGGAACCCCTGGAAGAAGCCGCTGCCAAGATCCGGGAAGAGGGTCATGAGGCTGAAGCCATGGTCTGCCACACGGGATACCCGGATCAGATCAAAGCCATGTATGAAAAAATCATGGAAAAGTATGGTTCTCTGGATATCTTGGTGAACAATGCGGCCACCAATCCCCATTTTGGAGAGATGATCACCGCCGATGAAAATATCTGGAACAAAACCCTGGATGTGAATCTTAAGGGACCTTTTTTCATGATCAAGCATGCGGTTCCCCTGATGAAGAACAAGGGAGCCATCGTAAATGTGGCCTCCGTCAATGCCGTAAGATCAGGAATATTCCAGGGGGTTTACTCCGCCTCCAAGGCGGCCCTTGTGAGCATGACACAGACCCTGGCAAAGGAGCTGGCACCCAAGGGAATCCGGGTGAATGCCCTGCTGCCGGGGTTGACCGATACCAAATTTGCCAGTGCCATTATCTCTTCTGATGAAATCTGTAAACATGCACTTTCCCAGATTCCCATGGGACGATATGCCGCTCCCGAGGAGATGGCAGGGGCTGTGTTGTATCTGGTGTCCGATGCCGCTTCCTTCACCACCGGTGCCAGTCTTATCTGTGACGGCGGCATGCTGATATAATGACCATGTCGGTTTACCGAGACAACACATATTGAAAATGGCATAATGCCGCCCCCGGCGGATCTGCTGTCGGCACTCCGGTGCCATTTTTTCTCATAAAATTGTAGCTGAACTTCAGAACCCAGAACCCAATACCCAGAACCCAGTACCCAGTACCTAATACCCATTAAGGATGAATCATGACCGATAAATTTATGAGCATGAAAAACTTGCAATTTAGTCTCCACAGCACCGTGGCTGCCATGGACAAGACCTATTTAGAGGCATTGAACGGCCATGATAAAAAGTCCATGGACATGGTACTGTCAGCAGCCCTAGATTTTGCCCAAAAGGAGATGCATCCCATCTTTGAAGAGATGGACAGAATCCCCCCTACACTGTTGGCGGGCAAGGTACAGGTTCACCCGGCGGTGCGGCGTATTTTAAAAACATTGGGTGATGATGGCTGGATCTCTGCGGTGTTTCCAGAAAGCTGGGACGGCGATGACATGCCATCCACCTTGCTCCATTGCATCAATTTTATCTTTGCGGCGGCGAATTATTCGGCATCCGCCTATTCCGGTTTGACCATTGGTGCAGCCCGTTTGATTTTAACGTTTGGTTCCAGGGCGCTCCAGGACATTTATTTGCCCCCCATGCTGGCCGGGAAATGGCAGGGAACCATGGCCTTGACCGAACCCGATGCGGGCAGTTCCCTGGGTGATCTATCCACCATGGCAGACCCCCTGGACCCGGGGGTGTATGCCATATCCGGTGAAAAGGTCTTTATTTCAGCCGGGGACCATGACGGCGTGGATAACGTGGTGCATTTGATGCTGGCAAGGATCAAGGGAGCCCCTCCGGGACCCAAGGGTATCTCTTTGTTTGTGGTGCCAAAATTAAGACCTGATGACCAAGGCGACCTGGTGGACAATGATGTCACCGTCACCCAGATCTTCCATAAGCTTGGATATCGAGGCACCCCTATCACCGGCATCCGTCTGGGAGAAAAGGGCAATTGTCGGGGATATCTGGTGGGTGAGCCCCACAGGGGACTGTTCAGTATGTTTAAGATGATGAACAGTGCAAGGCTGGAAGTGGGCATGGGAGCCACGGCCATTGCCACGGCTGCCTATCACTCGGCCCTGGACTATTGCCAGACCCGGAAGCAGGGCAGGGCCATCACAGGTCCCCGGGATGCCCCCCAGTGTGCCATTATCCAGCATCCGGATGTGAAACGCATGCTTTTGTTCCAGCGGGCCATCTCCGAGGGCGCTCTGTCCTTGATTTTGCAATGTGGGATCTGGGAGGATATTCTGGAACGATATCCCCATGAAAAAAAATATCATCTGCTTCTGGAGTTGCTGACTCCGGTGGCCAAGTCTTTTCCGTCGGAGATGGGTATTCACAGTGTCAGCCAGAGCCTTCAATGTTTGGGTGGCTATGGCTATTGCGAAGATTTTCCCGTGGAACAGCATTTCCGGGACATGCGGATACACCCCATCCATGAAGGCACCACCGGTATCCAGGCCATGGATCTTCTGGGACGCAAGGTGGTCATGGAAAAGGGGAAGGCATTGCAATTCTTGAAAGAGGAGATGGATGCCTGCATGGAAAAGGCAGGTAAGCATAAAGCCCTGGAATCCATGGCCCGGGATCTGGCAGCGGCCATTGGTGTCCTTGAAAAAACCACCCTGGCCCTGGGTACCCTTGCCATGGAAAAGGGGGCTGAGGCCTATCTGGCAGATGCCACCCTTTATCTTGAAATGTTTGGTCATATTGTTATTGCCTGGCAATGGCTGGGTATGGCAGCGGCGGCGTCAACGGCATTGGAAACGGGGGCCAGCAAAAAATCAAATGTGCTGTTTTATGAGGGTAAACTCCATGTGGCAAGATATTATTTTTCCCATGAACTGCCCAAAATGAATGCCTTGTCCCACATTTTGATCAACAGCGACGGGGTCACCCTGGAGATGCCTGAAAACTGCTTCACCGGTTGAAATATTTTGAATGTCTTTAGGCTAGTATAACACCCTTGCGTAAAATTGAGTTGAAAAGGAGAAACTGATGAGTGAAGAACAATCCATGAATCCCCTGGAATTTAAACTTGAGGAGGGCATCGGATACCTGACATTGAATCGCCCCAAAACCTATAATGCCTTTGATTTGCCCATGGTGGAGGCCCTGGAAACATTTTTAAGGGAGCGCAGGTACGATGAGAATACCCGGGTGATCATCCTGGACGGGGGGAGTGCCAAAGGGTTTTGTGCAGGACTTGACACCAATGGGTATGCCCCGGAAATTTTTAAAATGAGTCCGGTAAAGGCCTATGATGCCCAGGTTCGCATGAGCCGGCTTTTCCTTGCCATGCGTCAGTTGCCCCAGCCCATTATTGCCTGTGTTCATGGGGCTGCGGCTGGCATTGGGTTTTCCCTGGCCATGGCATCGGATATCCGGATACTGGCCGAGGATGCAAGATTTTCCGCGGCTTACATAAACATTGGTCTGGGGGGTGCAGACATGGCCTCTTCTTATTTTTTGCCCCGACTCATTGGGGCAGGGCGGGCCTACGAATATCTTCTTACTGGCAACTGGATGGATGCTTCCACCGCCATGGATCTGGGGTTTGCCTCCCGGGTGGTTAAGAAGGAGGGGATGCTGAAGACGGCGCAAAGCCTGGCCAAAACCATGGTGGAAAAAAATCCCATGGGGCTTCGCATGACCAAGGAAGCCATTAACGTAAATCTGGATTGTGCCGGGCTTGAGGCGGCTTTGAATATTGAAGACAGAAATCAGATCATGCTCTCCTACACCTACCGGATGAAATAGGCGGGTTGGGTCTTTTCCACCGACACAATGGATAATTCAATGGTATAATGCCGCCGCCGGGGGCTCTGCTGTCCGTACTTAAATGCTGTGTTCTCATAGAAAATTTCTGGGGTGAATCACAATACTATCTGCTTTGGGACTGGAGTATTTTCATTTTTTTTGACAAATCAGGGGCCGTGACATACCATGTCTTTTTTATGAAGTTACCTGGAATTTGATGATAAAATATCATAAAGGCATGGGCAATGAGAATATTACTGACAAATGATGACGGCTATAAGGCCCCTGGTATCCAGGCCCTTTACGAGCAGTTTCGACAACACCATGAGGTGATCATGGTGGCACCCAATGGCGAGCGCAGCGCCGTTGGACATGGCATCACAATTAATGAACCCCTGCGCATGAGACAAATCCGCCAGGATGGAGAAAGCTTTATTTATGCCGTGGACGGAAAACCGGCGGACTGTGTGAAACTTTCCCTGTTTGATATTTATGATACCCCGCCGGATCTGGTGATATCCGGCATCAATGCCGGCTCTAATACCGGGGTGAACATCCATTATTCGGGTACGGCAGGGGCGGCAAGGGAAGCTGCACTCAACGGTCTGTTGGCCCTGGCAGTGTCCATCAAGATCGGTTCAGTGATGGATTTTGAGGGCATGGCCGGTTACACGGAAACCGTTGCCGAAAAGGTGCTTCAAAAAGGTCTGCCCCGTCACACCTTTTTGAATATCAATGCGCCGTCGGGGCTTATTCGGTCGGTGAAGGGGGTTCGGCTGACCTGTCAGACCATGGAAAACATTTCCACTCAATTTGACAAACGGGAAGACCCCCGGGGACGATCGTATTTCTGGTACGGCAACATGCCCCCGGCCGGCAAGATGAAAATCTCCGATGACGCCGCCATCAATGAGGGCTTTATCTCCATTACCCCGCTCCAGTGTGATATTACAGATTACAATGTGTTGAAAGAATTGGAAATTGACATAGGGCAGTTTTGATGCTGGACAAAGAATTAAACATGGCCACGGTGTTGTCCCCGGCCTATTGTGAAATTTGGGAAAATTCCCTTCTTGGGGTGATGGTTCTGGATAAGAACGGCATATTTCGGTATATGAACCGTCTTTTTATTTTGACCGATGATCTCCAGGATGAGGAGGCATTGGGTAAACCCATGGTGGGTTTTTACCCGCTGGAACGGGACTGTCATATGTCCATCAAGGCCATGGAGACGGGAAAGCCCATTATCAAAAAAACAGTCATCTACTACACCCACAAGAAAAAATTGGTTAACTCTCTGTGCTCCACCTTTCCCCTGATGTCCCGGGGCCAGGTGGAGGGAGTGATTCATTTTTCCCTGAATCTCCAGGTGAGTCAGCGGCTCATGGAACGTCATGAAAATGGTGACGTAAAAATGATTCCCCGGCAAATTCCCCGGGAGGAAAAAAGGTTCCAGTTTAATTCCATTATCGGAGAGGATTCGCAACTCAAGCACGCCATTAATTATGCAAAATCGGCCAGTAATACAGATTTCTCCGTTTTTATATGGGCCGAAAGCGGTTGCGGAAAAGAGCTGTTTGCCCAGTCCATCCACATGGCCTCTGACAGAAAAGAGAATTCCTTTGTGGCCATTAACTGTGCGGCCATTCCGGATAATCTTTTGGAAACTACCCTTTTTGGAACTTCCAAAGGGGCCTTCACCGGTGCCCTGGAACGGGCAGGATTGCTTGAAGAGGCCAAAGGAGGCACCCTTTTACTGGATGAGTTGAACTCCATGTCTCTGGAGCTCCAGGCCAAACTGCTCCGGGTGATCCAGGAGCGAAAGATACGAAGAGTGGGGGCATTAAAAGAGATTCCCGTGGATGTTAGATTTATCTCCACCTGCAATATGTCCCCGGTCCGGGCACTGGAAGAGAATAAAATCCGGGCAGATCTTTTTTATCGTCTGGGGGTGGTGGTGTTGGAAATTCCGCCATTGAAAAATCGTCGGGACGATATCCCTTTGCTGTGCCAGCATTTTCTGGCCCAATGGGTGGCCCGATCCAAGGGAAAATCCATTCGGATATCCGATGCAGTGCTTGATATTTTTTATAAATACCCTTGGCCGGGGAATGTTAGAGAGCTGGAACATACCTTGAATGCCTGCCTTACTCTGCTCCATGGCAGCAGCATTATTTATGAACATCATCTGTCGCCTTATTTCATGGACAATTATCGCCGATTGACCCATGAAAGAGTTGAAGAGAGAAGTGATGGGGGGATGATGAATGGGGTCACCCCTTCCCCCGCACCGGTGGCCATTCAACAGCAAACTCTTCCCGGCCCCCTTGCCGGCCTTGAGGATACGGGGAAAATATGTCTCCCATCAACCTTGAAAAGCATTGAAACCATCTACATTGAAAAGGCACTTAAACGGGCTGGGTACAACATTTCAAAGGCCGGGAGATTCCTCAACCTTTCTCCCCAGGCCCTTCGATACAGAATTAAAAAGCTGGACATCCATGTGGCTGTTGAATAATTTTTATGGATCATGATTCGCCCTGGTTGGCCGACATGAGAACCAAGGCTTTCCCGATCACTTCCCCCTGATCCCTCCCCGGTACTGGAATCCAACATGTGGCAAAATGAATATATATTTGAAAGTTTTTTTAAATTATAAAACATTTCTTTAAGCTTGTCCCCCGCATTTTTCATGGATATCATTCATGATCCCTTCTGAAACACTCTGGCTAACCAACTGATAAACCTATGTTTGTTGTCTTGTTCGACTGTGCATTAAACCCCATGGCACATGCTTTGCAAATACCCTTACTACAAATGCAGGTGGACCTGCCACAACAAATTGTTAAAATGTTCGTATTTTAAGAGATTGATGAACATTTCGTATTACAACGGCGGGTTCAAGGGTCTCTCAAAAATAGAGTGTCAAGTTTGAGTGGGTCCTGGGGATGATGGGGTCGCAGGGTCGCACATCGTCAATTAAATTTTAAAATACAATGCCCACGTCCGGTTCCCGG
>CAYSSE010000065.1:3796-18318 GCA_964433355.1 uncultured Desulfocicer sp. | reverse complement strand
ACACAACGAATTATGAAAAAGTTGAAATTGTAAGTACCCAGTACCCAGTACCCAGCACCCAGCACCCAAAACCCAGTACCTTCTTTTTCATATAAACTGCCATGTGGCGGGGGATACAATCAAAAAAAAAACGGCATACGTCCGACGCAACGCCAGCCCTATTTTGGTGAGACAATGGTGTCAAATGCCGGTCCGATTTCCTGCTAATTATCAATGTCCTCATGCAATAAGTGTTTGATTTTAAATAAAAATAAGATCATACTCTTAATAAAATATCAAATTTGAGTAACGCCAGCATCACCCGCTTTGCCCAGAGTGAGGAACGAACGGTGGGTAAGGTCGGGTGTATGCATTTGTTAACAGCCGCTGCCTACTTCTTCTTTGATTCTTTCAGCAATCCAGACTTTGATGATTGATTGTCTTGTAACACCAATCCTGGTTGCCTCACGATCCAGTGATTCAATAATCCAGTCAGGAAAATCAACATTAACTCGTCTTTGCTTTAATCCAGGTCTTCTTTTGGTGGAAAGATCCAAATAAGATGTAATTTCTTCACCACTGTCAAATATTTTATCTAGTTCTTTAGCTTTCATAATAAAGCTCCTTTTCACCTTTTCTTGAGCGACGTACAGAGATTATCCTGATGCGATTTCCCCTGATGGTGTAAAATGCGGTCCACAGCTTCTTGTCCAGTTCCGCGATCAAAGCGAATCTTGGCTCATCGTCGCTTTTCGCTTGGATTTCGAGTCTATATGCGTCAAGCCACAAAGTTTGCGCCTCTTCAAAATCAATTCCATGTTTTTGACTGTTTGATTTACTTTTGTTTGGATCATACTCGAAATTCATAATTCTCCAATTTAAGTATAATATTTATACCTTAATTATAATCATGGAGGTTTAGTTATGCAAGTAAAGATTTAAATTTTTGCCAGTTAATCCCGGAGCTGACCGGCAAGCAGACGTAATCTGGTTTATCGGTGTGCGGTATCCGGTCCAGATCCTTATCGGGCCGTTGTAACTGCGACAACCAAGCCCTAAGCGGTGCAGCAATGTAGCCGTTACGGACAGAGGGTCTTCAGATGAAGCCATAGTAGGCGTAAAACCGGCAGCCGATGAAGATGCGGTGACGTATCAGAGGATAAAACTGTTGGAAAGTGACAGCAATGTTGGAGCCGAAGGGTGGAACATGTGATTGGATGCGAAACTTCAAAATAGCGGTTGGCAGGAGTTCAGCCATAGGAGTTACCTTTGTAGGGGAGACGTATATACCCTGTGACACCAAAGGAAATGCGGAGCGATGAAAAAGCAACCCAAAATGAAAAGCAAAATGAAGCAACGTAGAAACTCAAGCTGAAGATTAACTGGGATAAAAGCAGGGTCGGTCGATCCTGTGATGTCAAATTCCTGGGTATGACGATTATTAATGGGACGATAGCGATATCAGCCCAGTCTATGAAAAGAGCCATGCAGAAAGTAAAAGAGCTGACACCTCGGGGAACCAATGTCCGATTGAATACTCAGAAATCATCTTCATCACCATTTTTCTCTTGGTCCATATATTCCCACATCTCATTTTGATGGAGCCATATCGGATCTGCATTATTTCGAATAAACTCATCAACATCCATCCCATCTATGGTTGGTGGTCTCTTAACTCTGATTTGTTTTCCATTCATGAAAACCCACTGATATTTCTTTTGTCTCTCAGCCTTTGCTTTTTTCTTTGCTCGTTTTTGAGCAGGAGCGATTTTTTTATTTTTTTTCTCATTCTTGATCATATTTTTTAGCTAACGCTTAGGGTAACCGGCGGCAAGGGCTACCATAAAATAACAGAAAGCCCATCATTTAAAAGTCGGTTCAGCCTTAAAAAGTGCAGGCCCTTGACGTCGGGTTGACCCATTGGTTGGGCAATCCCCATGAAAACAAGGTGCTTGTATAGATAAAACTAACTTATTGAAAATCACTTTGTCCTCTACAAAGTCATTTACGCATTTAAGACTCAGCAGGTAGCGTTTCAATGTTGTCTTGTCTTAAATATACGCTTCCTTTTTCAAAATATCCGAAGCCCATTGATTTATACTTTTCCCATGTATTTGGGCAGCAGTCGCCACAGCTGCGTGTACTTCAGGAGGAATCCTTAGCATCAAATTACCGGAATAGGGTTTTTGTGGTCGTCTACCAGTTTCTTCACTGATGGCAAGGTAATTATCTACGGATTCATGGAATGCTCTTTCCAGTTCATTTACTGTTGAGCCATGAAAGCCGACAATATCTTTAATGCCTGCCAAATGTCCGACAAAAATTCGGTCTTCCTCATCATATTCAATTCGGGCAACATAGCTTCTGTATTTCATCATGTTCATGGTGTCACACCTGCCTGGTTTAAAAATCTACGCACATCTTTTACTCGATACCTCAGAGCCGCTTTGTCTGGGTGTGGACGGTGAAAATCAGCTCGGATATCATTCAATATAAAACTAACAGCAGAACCAGCTCTTTCTGTTCGGAGCGCTCCCAAAGCCAGAAATAATGACTCAATTTTGCGCCATTCAATATTCCCATTTATCGGATCGGTGAAAATTATGCTGAGTGTTTTTCTGTGCTTACTGTTCATGAAATTAATAATATCACATCATGATATCTTTGCAATCAAAATATGATATTAGATCCCACAAAACGTTTCTCGATGCTTGTCATAGAAAATTTTACGAATAGATGCCCAACGCAGCCTTCACCCGCCGGGCGACAAACTATCGCAAGGTAAATGCCCATGGGGGGCAGGAGGCCTATATGGACGAGATGCAAGTAAGTACAGCTTAGTTTTGCTGGATAATGGTGTCAAATGCCGGTCCGATTTCCTGTTTCAACACAGGCCACACCAATTTGCGGACCCTGGCTTCCATGGTGGACCGCTCCTTTTCGCTGAGGCCAAGAATTTCCACCCCGATCCAAATTTACAATACGTCGGTGACGACGGCACCCGGGCCCCCTGCAAGGGGATCTCTTTCCAGAAGAGGCAACCCGCCTGGAAACAAAAGGCCCGGGTGATGATCACATGGGATTATTCAATGATGGCATCCAGAACCTTCTGACCCCAGTCGGCACCCACATCATTAAGAACCACCGGCCAGACCTTTTCCTGGATTTTTTTAGCGGTGGCCGCAATCTCGTCGGCACTGATGTTCACAATGGTGGCCCCATAATCGGCCAGACGTTTTTCATTGGCTGCCTGATCCGCCTCTGCAGTGTCCCACCGACGTTGTTCAAACTCGGCGGCCACGGCCTCAAGCTGTTCTTTCTGGGCGGGTTTCAATCCGTCAAAGGTCTCTTTGTTGAGGATGAGGTACCAGTTTTCAAAATGGGTATTTGAGGGAATGTAATACTTGGTCACATCCCGGAAGGAAGAATAATACCCTTCTGCACCGGAACCCACCACCCCATCAACCACACCGGTCTGGACGGCGGTGAAGGCATCGGAAAACGGAATGGGCGTTCCCAGATACCCGGTGGTATCAGCCAGCAGCTGAAAGGTTTTCATGGGGGGAACCCGCAGTTTAATACCCTTGGCAGAATCGGGATCTCCCGGGGAAACCGGTTCACGGTTCAGGGAGATACCACCAAAATACACCGGCCACACGGCCAGGAGATGAATGTTTTGCTCGGCATACAGATCGGCAATGATCTTTCTGAGGGGGGCTCCGGGGGAATAGTTTTTCCGGGCCTGTTCCCAGCTTTTCATCATGTAGGGGAAATATACCACCTGGAACCGTTTATCCGCAGCGGATGCCGGTGGCTGGCAGGCCATGTCAATGGCACCCAGACCCACCCGCTCCTGGACCACGGTGTAATCGCCCAGGGCACTGGCCGGGTAAAGTTTGGCTTTGATTTTTCCACCGGTCTTTTCTTTGATGGCTTCAGCAAACCACTTCAAATCCTTGTCAATGGCGGTATCCTGGGGACGTACATGGGAAATTTTCCAGGTTTTTGCCTGGACGCCGGTAACCATCAGGGCCATCCCGGCCACCAGGACCACCAGTGCAGACATCAACTTTCTTTTCATTGTTGTGACTCCTTTTTTGCGTTGTTGTGAACTTTCTGAAACAAGGCTGTTAACAGAACGGTTTATTGGGGCTTGATCACACTATCGGCCATTGGCATACGCTGGTGGATCAACAAGGTCAGGTCTTAACCCTCCCACTGCTGGCCGGTCTTCTGATCCACCCCGGTTATTGCAAATCCCGGCAGAAAATTATGCCGGGAGCATTCGTAGGTTAATTTTCGCTGCCATTCCATGACTATGGTTATGGAATGGGCAGGTGATCATCCGGGAAAAAGCGTGTTTCCCGGTTTAATATCCAAAAAGGCTCGGGAAAAACAGGGAAAGATCCGGCCACAGGGATGTCAGAAACACCACCGGCACATATCCAAACAGGATGAGAATCATGGCCGGTTTAATAACTTCCGAGAACTCCACCTTTCCAATGCGCATGCTCAGATAGAGAATGCTGGCATAGGGAGGCGTGACCCCTCCCATGGCCGTGTTCACGCCCATGATGGCGGCAAACTGCACCGGGCTGACCCCAATGGCCTGCATCAGGGGCAACAACAGCGGGGCAATGAGAATAATGGCCGTGACATCATTGACGATCATCCCCACAAAAAAGAGGAGAAAATTAATGAGGATGAGTAGGAGCACCTTATTCTGGGTGATGGTGAACACCCCTTCCACCAGGGCCTGGGGCACATCCTCCATGACAAAAATCTGGCTGAGCATGAGGCTGAAAACAATCATCACCATGATGGCCCCCACAGCGGTGGCGGAATTTTTGGCGGCTTCCAGAAAACTTTGAAAGGTCAATCCCTTATAGATGAGAAATCCCACGGGAATGGCGTAGATCACGGCCACGGCAGCGGCTTCCGTGGGGGTCATGACACCGCCATAGATGCCCCCAAGGATGATCAGGGGCATGACCAGGGCCGGCAGTGCCCGGGAGGTAAGGGTGGCACCCTCGCGCACCATCTCTTTCATGGGTTTGGGCGGGTCCAGTTCCAGGGGAAATTTGCGGGACATGACCAGATTCACCACGCAGAACAAAAAGGTGATCAAAAGCCCCGGTCCCAGTGTTGCCAGAAAACAGGCAAGAATGGAGGTGTCAGTGACCCAGCCATAAATGATCATGGTGACACTGGGGGGAATGAGAAGTCCCAAAATGGAGGAGTTGGCCACAAGGGCCGTGGCATAGCCCCGGGGATATCCCTTGGCAGCCATCTCCGGGATCAGGATGGGACCGGTGGCGGCAACGCCGGTGAGACCGCTGCCGGAAATGGCACCAATGATGGCACAGCTGACAGATGCCACCACCCCAAGACCGCCCCGGATGCGTCCCACAAAGATGTTAACAAATTTTAACAGACTTTCGGCAATACCGCTTTCACTCATCAGGGTACCGGCAAAGACAAACAACGGGATACAAAGCAATACCGGGTTGGACAGCTGGCTGAACCCCCACACCATGGTGCCCTTCATGGTGGCTCCCCCAAGAAACACCATGCTCATCAAGGCCCCGCCAAAGCAAAACGGCAAGGGAACCCCGAAACTGAGCATACCAACGAGGATACCAAGGGAAATAAGGGAGACTGTGACAATTTCTAATTCCATATCAAACTCCTTGATTCGCTGGAGATGAAGCCATGAGCTGCTTCAGGTTTTTGAACAAATACCAGCCCGCATAGATGCTCATGAGCACCAGGCCGATGAAAAAGGCGCATTCTGCATAAAAGGTGGGAATATAGAGGGTGGGACTCTCCTTCCAGACCCGCAGTGCATACCGAAAATAATCCCAGGCCCACCAGGTGAGCCACAGGGCTGTGACAAGGGAGAGAATGTCTGCAACCACACGGACCTTTAATCTTGCCCGGTCGGTTTTCAAGAAAACATCCAGTACATTGGCCTTGATCTGGGTGTCCTCCCGGGAGGCATTGACACTGCCCAGAAAATAGAGCCACAGGGTGGGATAGGTTAAAATCTCTTCCAGTCCCATCACCGGAATTTCCAGAACATACCGCATGATCACCTGGTAAAATTCCATGGCAGCCACGGTGCTGATCAAAAAAGTCAGGGTGTATTTAAAAAAGCGTTCCATTGTAAAATCCTTTATCTCGATGTTCACATTTCTGGCGTTGATGTTTGAAAAACGTGACCATGGAGTTTATGGGTCATGGGGTGATACCAAAGGGAACAAAGACTCGGCTGGTTTTAACGTTATCCGCACGAAAGCGGATCACAACCAGGCCCGCCCGGGATTACCCCTTGAGTGCCGCAACAACGGTAATTTCCACCAGCAGATCCGGGCGGGCAAGACGGCCCTCCACACAGGCCCGGGCCGGGGCGGTTCCTTCAATGACCCAGGCATCCCACACCGCGTTCATGGCAGCAAAATCCTTCATGTCCCGGAGATAAATGGTGGCGGACAGGAGATGTTCTCTGTCACTGCCCGCCTGTTCCAGCAGGGTGTCCACCTTGGCCAACATATTTTCTGTCTGGGGACCGGCTCCCTGGTCCGCGTTGTCCGCCACCTGGCCGCACAGGTATACGGTTTTGTTGTGAATGACAATGCGACTCATTCGTGTTGCTGTTTCCATTCGGGTGATGGTGCTCATTTCAACTCCTTTTGCGGGGAAATTTTTCCGTTTATTTTTTAGCATCCAGCAGCCAGTTGCCTGACTCCCGGATCTCATCAAGTTCCATGGTTGCGATCTCCCCCAGGGGAACCGGGCGAAGGGGGGGCCGGATGTTCAACAACCCCGTCTGTTCCGGGGAAAGGAAGGCGGCGGCGGATACCACCTCGGCCAGGGCCGGCCCGCACATGCGTCCCTGGCAAGGCCCCATGCCGCTACGGGTCATGATTTTCACCTCATTCAACTCCCGGGCGCCTTCGCTCACCGCCTTTCGCACTGCCCCCACCGTGACATTTTCGCAACGACACAGCACAGTGCTGTCTTCAAAGACAAAGTGTTCCGCCCGGGGGGCATAAATGGCATCCACCAGGGGGCGGGGATGGCCATCTTTTTTAAGTTCCTTTTTAAGGGGAAGGGCCAGGGCATCCCGCTGGTATGCGGGAATGATACCAAGGCACCGGGCCACCTCCAGGGCGGCCAGTTCTCCTTTGTACCGGGCGGCCAGTCCCCCGGACACCCCGGCCCCATCACCGGCGGCAAAAATTCGCTCAAAATTGGTTCGGCCCCAGGCATCACAGGCCGGATGCCAATAGCGCTGATCGGCTTTCCAGGTCATGTGACACCCCGTTTGCCGAAAAATATGGGTGCTGGGGATCACCCCGAAATGGACCATGAGAAGACTTGCCGGAATGTTCAGGGTCTCTTTGCCGCACAGGGCCTCCACCCGTTCAAATCGCTCCCGGCCCAGGGCCCGGATGTGACGAACCCCCTGGTAATGGGGAACCTTGGCAGCCTTGATTTCCCGAAGCATGTTCACCCCTTCCCAGAGGAAATCAGGGCGGAGCAGGGCCCTGGGGCCATGGGGAAATGCCGTGGCCGGGGGAATCCGGGGGGTGGTTTCCAGGATGGCGGCAATGTGGACCCCTTTTTTAATTAAAAGGGTGGCTTCCAGGAGCAGCAGCGGACCGCTGCCGGCCAGCACCACATCTCCGGAGGGGATAAGGCCTGCCTCCTTGGAAAGATTGTTCACCGCACCGGCCCCCATGACCCCGGGCAATTGCCACCCGGGTATGGGCATGGGACGTTCCATGGCACCGGTGGCCACAATAATATAATTTGCCCGGATCTGACGGGATTTTCCGTCCTGGGAATAACAGACCCGCCCATCAGGCTCCACCTGCCACACCGAGGCGCCACTCGCATAGGCAGCACTACTTTTACGGAACCGCCGGGCCACGGCAAGGCCTTTGGTGTAAGATTCTCCCAGGACATGCAAATTTTCCCGGGGGGCCTCTTCGATGTTGCGGTAGATCTGTCCCCCGGGTCGGGACTGCTCATCCAGGGTGAGCACATTCAGCCCCATTTCGCCAAGGCAGGCCGCGGCTGACAGTCCAGCCGGGCCAGCCCCAATAACAATGACATCAACGTGAAGACTCATGCGGATGCTCCCTGTGTTTTGTCGTCCATGGATGGCCCCTCCTCCTGGGATGTAATTTGTTCACCAGGGGTGGCGGTTTCTTTTTCTCCAAAATGAAGATTTCCCCCAGGAGCCGTAAGATTACGACGAATCACCATGCCCTCAGACACCGGGGTCATGCAGGCCTGGCGGTTTACCCCATTAATTTCCATGAGGCATTCATAACAGACACCCATGAGGCAATGGGGGGAACAGGGCTTATGTGAAGCCGGTGAAATCCGGGAGATGATCTGGCCAATGCCCAGCAGAGCGGCTGCCACATTCATTCCGGCGGGAAGGGATACAGAGGCTCCGTCCAGGGTTACGGTAACCAATTGTTGAGTGTTTTCCGGCGCATATTTAAACATTGAATCTTCCATTTGTGAAATGATGAAGCTGTTCCGGCTCACCCTTTCCCAGTATCCAGGGGGCAATGGCACTGATTTTCATGGGTGCCAGGGAAACAGCGCTGTGAAGGGCCAGCACAAAAATATTGTCATGTCCGGCCACCCGGCTGTATATGGGGGCCCCGTCCGGGGTCATGACCCGTATGGCCCCCCAGGCCCGGACCCAGTTAAGAGCGGCAAGCTCGGGAAACAGACGAATGGCATTGGCCGCCTGACTTTTCATGGCTTTGGCAGTGGTGCGGGTATCCAGTCCGGTGTCCTCGGTGGAAAGCCCGATGAGAAAGGTTCCGTCCGGGGTCTGTCGCACGCACAGCACCGGCACGGTGAGGCTTCGGGGACGCCGTTCGGTGACCATGATTTGTCCCCGGGAGGGATAAATGTGCAGTGTTTCTCCCAGGGATTTTAAAAGTCGCATGGACCCATGGCCTGCGGCAATGACCAGTTTTTCACACTGAAAGGTATCACCCTTTGTTTTCACCACCACGGTGCCGTCATTGCCGGGAATAATCTGCTCCACGCTGTCAGCTCCTTGGAACCGCCCCCCCTTTTTCTGGAAGGCACATCGCAACGCCGTTAACAGCATCAGGGGATTGACATGGCCCTGTTCCGGGGTGTACATGGCTCCGGTAACATCCTCTCCCAGTTGCATATCCGGTACAAGATCGGCAAATTCGCTGCGATTGAGCATTTTAACCGGATAATCCAGGCCCACCGTTTTACATACGGCCGTTATATTTTCAATGGATCGGGTGTGGGCCTCAAATTCGTCCTCCCCAAAGGCATGGACGGCACCCCCGGTCCATTCCAGTTCCACATCATACCCGGTTTCTTCGAGCAAATCTGCGGCAAAATCCGGCCATTGCCGGGCAGCCATGCGGCACCACTGGGCATAGACGGGGTGATCCGCGCCCTTGCACATGAACCAGGTAAGCCCGAAATTTCCCCGGGAAAGGCGCTGGCTGGGGAGTTGCTGATCAAACAGCATCACGTTTCCGGCACCCTGTCGCACAAGCCCCAGAGCTGTGGCAGAACCGGAAAGTCCCCCGCCAATGACGATAATATCAACTGACTTCAAATGACACCTCCAAAACCAAGCATTATCAGCGGTGATGCTGAACAAATTAAAGATCTTTACACCCATCGTGGAATTTGGATGGACGATCCGTTTTTTATTCTCCTTGGGCATTAAGGAATCAGTCTTAAATAACTTGCCCTTTTTAAAACGCACTATCGTTGAAGGGTAGCGCTCCCCAATTTTTAAATGGGGATGTTATTGCGAACTCATTCCTAAAAGGAAGATTGAAACAACCAATATGGCAGAATGCTGCCCTGACGGCTATCCGAACGGAATCATCTTGTTTAAGAGTAGGGATAGCCAAAAGCATGCCACAAAGGCTTATTTTATGTGATTTTATCTGAAGAATTTTTTTATCAGCGGTGATTTTGAATGGGCAAGCCCCCCGTAAACGCCTTTAATCAAAACGATATGATAGAGATATGCAAAAGCATTTCACAGGGAAATGGCCATGAAAGAAAAGGCATTAATGGATGGTTGTTTTCTTCATCCAAGAGGGAAAATGAGAAATAATGAGGGGGGGTCCCCCAGGGGGTGTATTGTAATGAGACAGATTTATCGACCATGTCCCTGCCACATCTACATTCAGAAGACACTGCGATTTTTCTCATAATGAGACATGTCTGATTATTTAACACCCTATGGTTTTATCCCGGGGCCGGATGGCCATAACACTGGCCAGGTGGAGAGAGGAAGCAGGATGTCGTCAAAAAATACAAATTCCTAACTATATATA
This sequence comes from uncultured Desulfocicer sp., assembly GCA_964433355.1. Classification (GTDB taxonomy): domain Bacteria; phylum Desulfobacterota; class Desulfobacteria; order Desulfobacterales; family Desulfobacteraceae; genus Desulfocicer. The sequence goes on along the minus strand of CAYSSE010000065.1, from coordinate 7,966 downwards.
CATGGCGGGCGCATTCCCATTTTCCCGGTTGGAGATTCAACCCTTTGATTTGTCAAGATATTTCATTTTGTATCAATAGATGGTGGCTTAATGAAATCAACGGGTTATATGATGGGCCGGGAAAATGGGAATACGCCCTACATGGCAGTCACCGCTGCTACAACGAATATTGGGTCGTAGACGCGGAGCCAAATGATATCATGCCGCCCCCCCCCGATGGGCAATGGGCCCGGCCCGGAAACGTAGACGTCTCAATTGGCCGGTTCCTATTACCCATCGGGGGGGGGCTCTGCTGAGCTTGCCTGGAAGTTTTATTTTCTAATAAAAAAACTTGGCCCATGTTGTGTTTCAGGGTCTTTTAAAGTGTGCTTATTTTAACTGTTTGAATCTATTTGAAATATAATAAAGCCTGACAAAACGCACATTTAAAAACATTGTCAGCAATTTCAGGATTTGAGGAATAGCCATAAGACTAAGACCCCAAAACGCGACATGAGTTAAATTTTTTTATCATGTAATATCAATATATTAAACTGGGCATGGTGGTAGTTTATACTCGAACAAGTCCCTAAAGTAACAGCAACAAAAGAGCTCTATGCGTTTAAAAATCTACTGGGATTTTCAAAACTGGTTACCACCACAGTCTTTTTTGCCCGGGTTGCAGCAACATAGAGCAGGGCTTTCTCCTGGTTCTCATTTTCTTTCTGGATCACCTGGTCATTGGACTGGGACCATGCACCCTCCAGCGGTACTATTCCAGCATTGACTCCTGCGATGATGACACGGTCAAACTCAAGGCCTTTAACCCGATGCATGGTTGCCAAGCGGACGCCAGATTTTCTCCTGTCCTCGGCTTCATCTTTACGGACAAAGTAAGTCTCCAGGCCCTGGCCTTTCAGGGCTCCCTCATATTGTTGCAGCAATCCATGGGTTCTGGCCACCAGGCAGACCTGATGTAAATTTTCACCGTTGTTTTCAATGGCCTTCAAACACTCTATAATATAGGTGACCTCGGCCTGAAATGAAGGAAAATGCTCAACCGCAGGTATAGCCCCATGGAGAAGGGATTTATAGCCTTTCTGGTTATCCTGCCCCCCATCCAAGTCATCAAAAAGGAGCCCTTTTAGTAACCCGACAGCCCAACGCCTGTTTTCTTCGGTGGTCCGGTAGTTGATCCGCAGTTTCTTGCCCCGTCCTATGATCTTAATACCGCATTGCCCGAGGACTACCTTGTGGCGGTAGATACGCTGGTGGGCATCCCCGACAATAAAAAGGTCATTTTTATGCTCCTGGCCAGCAATCTGCCTGATCAGCTTAAAGGCCTGGGCACCCATATCCTGGGCCTCATCAACAACAACCGTTCGATAGGGGAGAATATCTCCTTTTTCTTTAATCAGGGCACAGGCATCCCGCATGGCATCATCGGGCTCCCTTAACTTATTCTCATTGAGAAGCACCCTGTATTCCTCGAATACCGACCAAATCGCTTTTCTGTTTGGTCGGGTTAATCGGACCCCTCTTCCCACCCTGGGGGCCTTTAAATATTGAGAAAAAGCGGTGATTCCCTGGGGTTGAACCACCCTTTCCCATTCTTCCCTGTAAAAGCTTTCTTTCAGGCCCAGTTCACTGGGCACAAGGGTGATTGCTTGTTCCCAAAGGGGTTTTGTTCGCTTCCCATAATCAATATCAAACGTATAGTCATTCTTCCGAAGAAAACCTGTTACCCATCTGTCAAGATTGACCACCTCAATGCGCCGCATTAATTTGTCGGGACATATTTTGGAAAGGTTTTCCTTAATATCCGCTGCAAGATTCCTGGTAAATGTGGTGAACAAGATCTTGTCGTGGGCTTGGGTGAACACATTTTCCACCAAATATTTTGCCCGATGGACTGCCACCACAGTCTTTCCTGTGCCAGCACCGCCCAAAACACGAACCGGACCATTCCAATTACGCTCCACCAACTTTCGCTGGGACGGGTGAAGAAACACCCGCCACTTTTCAAGGGGAGCCTCCAGGATTTCCTGAAGTTCGATGTCATCCTCCACCACATAAAAACGACTTTTGGAGTCAGGATTATCCAGGGCAGACTCGAAATCCTCTGTATCAATAATCTTTTTATCCTCGGCTGTTCTGCCGTAATCATTTAATACCTCGTCAAGGGTGAACCCAGCCGCGATTGCTGTAAGTGCATCATGGGCCTCCGGGGGCAGCTTCGTGGCAGATTGATCCAGGTCTTCTTCAGAATAAATGGCTCGAACCAGAGGGATCAGTTCTTCCGGGATACCAAGTTTCACCAGGTGCCGATTATGAATAGAGACAAAAAGACTGTGTTTTTTTTCAGCCTGCTGGGCAGCCACCTGTTCCGCCGCTTGGATCTGAATTTCATCCACATCATAAACCTGGAGGCTACCTGTTTCGGGATTAATGGTACATTTTTTATTTTTTGCCCATGCGTATGCTTTATCATGGTGGTCTACCCAGAGAAGCATATAAACGTTACTGGTATTTGGCTTTTTGACAATTCCCCGGTAGGTATGATCAATTCTTACAGACCGCAGGCTCTGGTCCTTGAATTCTGCTATTTTTTCATAATTGATACTGGAGGCCGTGGGATTGGCCCGAAACTTTGTTATGAACTCAAGCACCTTACTTTGCATTTTCTTAGGCACCGCTGCAAAAGCGTTCATAAATTCTGATGAAATTGCCACTATTGGATTTTTCAAAGTTGTCATTTCTTTTGTCCCCCTTTATTTTCTTTGAACACCATATACTTATCTGGATCAGCCAACACATCCTGAATCGAGACTGTTTTCCAACCGGCATCCCTGAACTGATTTTCATCGCCCATCTCTTCATCGGTCAGAAAGGCCAGCTTTAAGGGTGCCCATCCCATCTCTGCGCATGCAACCACCCCGTTGCCATTGCCTTCCAGCTCATAGCCGACTTCTGGAACGGGCCAATTATTTTCTTTAAGCTTATCCAGCAAAGCATGGTAAATGGCATCGGTATATTCTTTGGCCTCAATCCAAACATTATCCTGTGTTCCATCTCCGGATTCTTCGGATTCTCCGGGTTCCGGTATGGGCGCATCATAGAATTTAAGCCCGTCATAAACCTTGTGTTCCACACCGTCAGTCGTAATAAAGTAAGAATAGGGCAAAAACTGATAAAAGTTGTACAGCCTCAGAAACCCATTCCAACCCGACTGGAAAGAAGACTTTTCCTTATCTTTCTCCCCATCATTGAGGCAGCAACAAACCCTTATTCCAGATGGATCTCCTGGTGGCGTTATCGCTTTGTGCTCGATGATAACCGATTGTTTCAGGATCTTGTGTCCATAAGAATCTGCCTGTTGGTATTCACCATAAAGACAAGGGCACTCTGCCTCTAACACCTTTTCGGCCATTTCGCTCGGCACCATTGCCTCTATGTCATCTTTCCACAGCTTGACGGCTTCCTCACTGGCAAACCTCGCAGGATCGGCATGAAGAAGGGACATAACAAACATTAATTTCTGCCATCCCTTTTCATCTGGGTTTTCAAGAAATTTAATCAACAGGTCAAAACTGTTATAGTTGATCAACTTTTTAAATTTGGAAATGTCGTAGCCTTCCAGCATTGTTTTGAAGTTTCCGCCGGAAGGGAATCCGCCGGGTTCCATAAAATCAGTGAAAAAATCATTCTGGGGCTTAAATTTGTTCTCAACATCTTTCCAGCTCAGGGACCAGATATGGTACTTATTGCTCTGGACAATGGCCATTCGCTGGGCCATATCTTTACCCACCCGGTCCCTGTGGAAGGTGTATCCATCCAGGAATACTGCAATCGGCTTCATGGGATCTGTGAACCTGGCAGGTCGAATGATAAAATCGACTCTGGATGAAATACTCACACAGTTCAGTTCTCCAAGTTCAACCTGGGGTTCAATGTCATAGGCCCGGCCCCCCACCTTGAGAAAATACCCGGGTTTCCCATTCACCAGGTTATTTTCAAGCTGGATGGGCAACGCTTCGGATCTTTCTTTCTTTAAGGCCCCGATAAACCTGGCTTCCAACTCACTCTCTAAAAAAATATTCAGGGAGATGTCACTAATATGGGCCACTTTAACCAACCGGTCTCGGTAGGATAAGATCTCTGCCAAAAGTTCCACGGCCATATTTCGAGAGG
>CAYSSE010000065.1:0-3696 GCA_964433355.1 uncultured Desulfocicer sp. | reverse complement strand
CGGTCTCGGTAGGATAAGATCTCTGCCAAAAGTTCCACGGCCATATTTCGAGAGGTTTGAGGCATACTGTAACTGCTTCTGTAGGCAAACAAGCATCGATAGCAACCGTCTTTCCCCTCTTCTTGGTTACAGGGGCAGGACTTCAACGTATCCAGGGCAAGATCCAGAACCTTCATCAATTCTTTTTCTGATTGCATCAACTGCTTGAGATACCCGGTTCCCCCGGGCACAGTATCGTAAAGAACAAGGTACTTTCGTTTAAAGGTTGACTCCGGCAGGGGCTCTTCGTGTATAGCCGTCTGGAGGTGATCAATTTTTCCTTTGAAGCGTTTTTTTAACCCCAGTTGAATCGCTGCGATAAATGATTGAAGTTTACCCTCGGACTCGGAAATAATACTCACCGGCAGGAGAATACGGATTGCCTCGGACATGAACTGCCGGTAGAGATAGAGACAGTCGATCAGATTTTTGTCACTCTCCTGGTCCCTTGCGGTACAGGTAAACGCATGGGACGACTCTTTGTTTTGATCGTCCTGGACCTTGCCGCAAACCCGACAGAGGGAGAACCCTTTTCTTGGCATCTCAAGGCCTGCAATGGAAACCTTTTCCCCTTTCTCGGTCTTTTCCCCAAAATTGATTTCACAAAAATCCACCTTGCTCAAAAAATCAAAGCCAAAGGGAAAATCCGCATCCACCTTAAAAGCTTCCATGACTTGATTGTCATCAAAGGCCACCAGCATCTGTTTGTTGTAAAATGTCGGATCCCGATCATCAGAATCGTCACTGATCCTGCTTTTTCTGTCCGATGTGGATGCAAAAACCTGGCGCATTCGGAGCATCAACCGTTTCTGACCCGCATCTGCCCACATGGGGCTTCCACATCCGGGGCAGACTTCTTTTTCGTTTGTTGTACCCAGCATCTCTTTATAGGAACATTTATTGCAAAACCGCCAGGTTTCAATCTCAGAAACTCCCATGTCCACCTGGTCGACTTTAACTTTGCGCCCTTCGGCATAGAAGGTGTTAGCCGGGGCAAGTTCCTCAATGGCACTCCGGGCAGGCCGCTCGTATTCAAAGCTCCAACTGTCATAACTGCCTTCACCGTCCTGGACCTTGGTTTTTTTCCGGTAGATCAGCGAGTTCAGCATGACCCCAACCTCTGGAAACGCATAATTGGGGAGCAATCCTTCATCGGTGAAAAAATTAAAGGTATACCGCTCACTGATACTTTTTATCAATGCCTGCAGGGCTGACTTTTCAATCTTTAGTTCCCGAAGCGCCTCGGCAAAGTTTTTGTCCTTGGGACCCTTTTGCATCTTTTTAATCTTGCCGGTAAGGGTTCTGACTTTTTTCCTTAAAGACTCCCTTTCTAATTGCCGGTTATGGAGTCCGTTCATGATGCGACCCCGCAGGAACCACTTCTCGTTTCCATCCCCTTCTACGAACAATTTTAGATTGGCCTTTGACTCCAGGCTCACGCCGGAACCACCATTCTCAAACAGCAACAAAAACCGGTCGAACAGATCTGCCTGATGGGTCTCGATAAAATAGATAAAATTGTGAGGAAACTTTTTCCGGTCAACCGGTGCCAGGTTATTTAATACCTGGCCAAGTTTCTGGGGAATCAGTGCCAGAGTATCTTTGGCAATCCAACGGTCAAAACAAAAAGCCGTAAACTGTCGTTCAAGCACGGCTGAAGCGTCGAGGAAAATCCCAGGAGAATCAATTTGACCTGCCAACATCTCTTCGGGCTCGGCAAAGAAAAATAAATCATGGGGACGCGCATTGGCAACGGTCAAACCAAGGGCATTGCCGTCCCGTCGCCCGGCCCGGCCAACCCGCTGCATATAATTGGCCTGGGCCGGGGGAACAGAGCAAAGAACCAGTGAAGACAAGTTCCCTATGTCGATTCCCATTTCCAGGGTTGGGGTGCAGGACAATAAGTTCGGGTACCAGGGCTGACGGTTTTCATTATCTGCTTTGAATGCCTGCTCCAACTCTTCCCGCTCGGACCGTTGCAGCAACCCGGTGTGTTCCCTGGCAAAGATTCTTTCAACATCTCCGGTGGCGTATAATTTCCCGTAATAATCCATGCCAGAGTCAACCAGTTCATAGCTCCCCCAACAATGGAACCGCTGACAAGGTGCATTTTGTAATGCATCCACCTCCTCTTTTGCCACAGAGATATTGTGCTCACACGCTTTGCACCGAAGTTGACATACATCTACAGATACCCGCAACGCATCCGGTTGGATCCCCCATATCATGTCCCCCCTGGATGAAATCTCTTTTAGAATATTGGTATCCACAAGATTTTTTAATACCAGATCATATAACGGTTTTGTCACGTCCGGGATAAAGGGCGATAGAGAAAAAAAGCATTTCTCTGCCCAGCTTTCATACCAGGTGCGATGGGTGGCCTTCTGACTGTAAAGTTGATCAAACCGGCTCCCTTTCTTGTGGGTTAAAAATGCCGGGGTCCGGGATGCCTGGCCAAAATTCGGCATCCATTCGGGGCGACCCAATACAAAGGAGGATCCAAAGGTCTCAATAAAGGTATTTAAATGGGGTTGATAAATTCCCCCCTGATTTTTCAAATGAATAATCAGACCAAGCAGAAAAGTTTCAAGTCTATCTTTATCAAGTGCGCTTAAGCCCCCGATCTCATTTTGGATAGGTTCAAGCATTTTCTCCAGGGCGGACTCCAGGTGTTCATGATCAAGATAAACCACCGAAGAACTTGTCTTTTCTAATGTTCGGCCGATCCTCGTCCGAAATCCATATTCACTGACGATCTCCCATCCCACCCGATTATGCACTTGATCTATCAATTTGGAATTTTCCTGAAGGCTACCATTTTTCTTCAACTCATCATATTCATTCAGCCATTCCATATTGGGGGCAAGAAAGGTCGCTACATACCGGTTCAAGCCGACCTTATCCAGCCAGTATTTTCTAAAGATGTCCGACAATTGAGACAATGATTTGCCGTTACCGGCATCCAAAATGACCTTTTGCAAGGCTGTCCTGAAATTGAACCGATAGGTCCTGCCATTAAAAAAGCCAGCCCTGTGGGCCGCATCCTGGACATTGTCCGAAAAGGTAAGTAATTTTTTATCATCGTTGTAGGTCGATGAATACAACTGCACAATCATAACAGAGGTGAGGCTGGCCGCCCGGGAACCGACCAGGGTAAGGCTGTTCTTTGCACTGCAAAAGGGGCAGTCATTATGACTATAATTACGCATGCCCCGCTGCACCCGGACATCGGGCATATAAACCAGAATCAGTTCCTCATTATCACAGGAGGGGCAACTTTGGGGATTGGCCTGGGTGGTCACATGGAGGCATTTGGCACAAAAATGATAGAGCCCGGTTTTGGGTGACCGCTTGTCGATGCGGGTTGGTCTGTTTTTGCAGGGACATTGGCAGGGGTGTCTTCCGGGAACAGATACACCACCTGGGGATCATGATTGAAAAACCCAAAGTAAAAATCTTTCAGGTCACTGCGGATTTCCGAATCGGTCATCCGCTTTAAGCCGGTCCAGCCCATGCTGCCGCACTCCCTGCAATGCACCAGGGGAAGATGGGTATTAAGCTGATCCTGATTCAGGTCATCGGCAAATCTCAATACAGGATCCTGCCCCACACTGGAAACCATTCTTCGCATCTCCCTCAGCCAGAGCTGGACCCTAA
>CAYSSE010000064.1:0-18425 GCA_964433355.1 uncultured Desulfocicer sp. | reverse complement strand
ACCATGATAAATCTCCTTATATGTAATCCATTGGGTCCATGTCTTCCATGGGGGGGCTTTTCTTGGGAGATTGCACATTGCATGGTCTATGCCATGTTGTAAGGCTGGATGTCAGATAAAAGCGGTTTTTGAGAGTTTTTATTTAATATAGGGGGGGGCGGGTGCAATTCAATAATTTAGATTTTTGCAAAATGGTGCCCTCAAAATCACCAATGTATAATTTGGATAAGTGCAACTTATTGATTTTATTGAGGGTGAGTTTTTTAAAAACCATTTTTATCATACAATTCTTCAAAATCTAAATTATGAGATTGCACCCGGGGGGGGCTATAATATCTTTGCAACTTTGTTTTGAGTCAAATAGTTATTTATTATAAGTGCTTAACTCAAGGGTTTTTGTGAATTCTATTATTAAATTCATTGAACTAAATAGCCGGTCTCAATCTGGTGATTATCTTATTTCCTGTTAAGGGGGTGTGTTTGTAACCCATAATCGCGTAAAGAAATGCCCCTTGATTTGCATAAAAAAATATACGTCGGGGTGGGGTGTATTTCCATTTTCCCGGTTGGAGATACAACTCTTTGATTTATCAAAATATTTTATTTTATTTTGCATTAATAAATTTTGATGAATGAAATCAATGGATTATATGATGAGTCTGTTGATTGAGTCGCTTTTTGTACAATGAGTATACAACATCTTGATGTTGGATGATTTAATATCCAGCATATTGTATTTATAATCCAGAAATTTGTACTAAATCAACAGGGTCATGATGGGCCGGGAAAATGGGAATGTGCCCTCGGGGTGAGTTTGCAGGAGGGGCGGAAAAATTTAGAAATGAATGTCGTGTTTTTTCATCATGGCAGAAAAATTGGATCGCTGCATTCCCACGGATTTGGCCGCATGGGAGATGTTCCCTTCGGCGTCATCCAGGGCCTGTCTCAGGAAGGATCTTTCAATGGGAGCAAAGCGATCCTTTAAAAGACTTTTTTTTGCAACCTTAAGTTCTTCAAGATTTGTGGGGATGGCAGGAGACTCCGGAGGGTGGGAATTCGTTTGAAAATTATCCATTAAGGACTGGTAATCCAGCTCCTTGGCATCACACATGATCACAAGGCGTTCCACCACATTTTTTAATTGCCTGACGTTACCAGGCCAGTCAAAACTCACAAGAGCCCCCAGGGCATCATCGGAAAATCCATCAATTTTTTTGTGGGCTTTGTGGCAGAATATTTTCAGAAAATGGTAGGCAATTTCCGGAATGTCCCTGCTGCGCTCCCGGAGGGGGGGGATGTGGAGGGGAAACACGTTGAGCCGATAAAAAAGATCCTCCCGGAAAATTCCCTGATCCACCATTTTGGTAAGATCACGGTTGGTGGCGGCCACCACCCGGGCAGTGGTTTTTTTGATGCTGCTGGAGCCCACAGGCTTATATTCACCGGTTTCAAGCACCCGCAACAATTTCCCCTGAATATCCATATCAAGGCTGGCAATTTCATCCAGAAAAAGGGTGCCCTGGGATGCGGCCTCAAAGATTCCCTGCTTTTTACCATCGGCACCGGTAAAGGCCCCTTTTACATGACCAAACAATTCGCTTTCCATGATTGTGGAGGCAAAGGTGCTACAGTCAACGGCCAGGAAAAGGGCCTTGGAACGCTTGCTTTTATCATGGATGGCCTGGGCAAAAAGTTCTTTGCCTGTGCCGCTTTCTCCGTTCAACAATACGGTGCTGTCCAAGGGAGCCACCCGTTGGATCTTTTCAAACAAATTTTGGATTTCAGGGGTCTGACCGATGATGTTGTTAAAATCAAAGGTGTCGTAGAGCTGTTTTTTAAGGTTCTGGTTTTCTTTGATTAGCTTGAGGCTTTCAAGGGCCTTGGTAATGACATCCAGAAGTTGTTCTTCAGTGAAGGGTTTGGTGATGAAATCAAAAGCACCATTTTTCATGGCCTCCACGGCATTCTCAATGGTGCCTTTTCCTGTCATGACCACGGCGGTGACATGAATATTTTTTTCCTTTAAACTTTTCAGGATATCAATGCCGTTGATGTTGGGGAACTGGATGTCCAGAAGCACAAGGTCAAAGGGGGTGGTTTCCAGTTTTTTAAGGCCTTCTCTGCCTGAAAGGCAGGTTTCCACCTGGTATCCCTGTTCGGTAAGAATCATTTTGCACCCGCTGACAATGGCGGGTTCATCATCCACAACTAAAATTTTTGAGTCAGTCATTTACTTTATTTACCAGCCGTGGGAAATTATCAGGTTCCACCACCAGCTTATTCCTTATGCGCACGTAAAAATGTTATTTTTCACGAGACCTGTATGTCAAACAAAACAGGGGACAACAACTCCCCATTGAATAAAAAAGGGGATTTGATGACAGGCTTCAGCCTCCTTAAAAAAATAATAAAGGGGGGACGAGGTCTATCACCAAGTCCGAAAGGGGGGTAATGTATCAGTAAGTGTAGCATTACGTCAACCTGGGAATTTTTATAACTGCCACGGGCAGACCGTATTCTGACTTGGGTCTACCCACAACTAAGCATGAAAATCCGTCATGTTTGCCAGGACTTTTTTATAAACGGGCATCTCCTGCTGGACACAACGAATATTGGGTCGTGGACGCGGAGCCAAATGGTATTATGCCGCCCCCCCCCCGACGGGCAATGGGCCCAATGGGCCCGGCCCGGAACTGTAGACGGCCCAATTGGCCGGTTCCTATTACCCATCGGGGGGGGCTCTGCTGAGGTTGCCCGGAGGTTTGATTTTCCAATAAAAAAAATGGCATCCTTCAAAGGTAGTTTACACTTTTTTAGAGCAATCCCCATTTGCAGGGACTGTTTCCCAAAAGACTATAAAGCACTTTTAGATTCTTATCTCTTGTTTTCGTGTTATTTGGGCAAAAGAATAAAAAACCCTTTTTGGTTCTGGCTTGTCCAGGTTGGGGCCATATTAAGGATGCCAAAAAATGGAGGCAATAAAATGAATAAAAGAATAGCAACATTAAGAAAAGAGAGCTTTGAGGCCGTACCCACTATTTCCATGGAGCGGGCCGTTCTGGAAACCCGCTTTTATAAGGAAAACCAGGGGCGCTATTCAACCCCTGTACTCCGGGCCATGAATTTCAAATATCTGTGTGAGAACAAAACCATCACCATTGGAAAGGGTGAGTTGATTGTGGGGGAACGTGGGCCGGGTGCCAAGGTGGTTTCGACCTTTCCGGAATTGAACTGCCACTCTGTGGAAGATCTTGAGATTTTAAACTCCCGACCCATGACTCCTTTCAAGGTGCCACCGGCGGAGTTGGCCGCCTGCAGGGATGAGGTGATTCCCTACTGGCAGGGCCGCTCGATGAGAGACAGGGTGTTTGAACATGTACCCGGGGCCTGGAAGGATGCCTATGGGGCAGGGCTCTTTACAGAATTCATGGAACAGCGGGCCCCGGGGCACACCACCCTGGATGGCATTATCTATGAAAAGGGAATGCTGGATTTTAAAACTCAGATCCAGGCCCATGTGGATCGTTTGGATTACCTCAATGATCCTACAGCCCTGGATAAATCCCAGGCCCTCAAGGCCATGGACATCTCCTGTGATGCCGTGATTCTTTTTGCCCGACGTCATGCAGATCTTGCCCGGGAAATGGCAGCACAGGAAACCGATGAACAGAGAAAAAAAGAACTTGAATCCATTGCAGATGTCTGTTTAAAGGTTCCAGCCCATGCGCCTGAAACCCTGTGGGAGGCCATCCAGATGTACTGGTTTGTGCATCTTGGCACCATCACCGAGTTGAATGGCTGGGATGCCATGAGCCCGGGTCATCTGGATCAGCATTTGTTCCCCTTTTACGAAAAAGACCTGGCCAAGGGTACCCTGACCCGGGAAGAGGCCAAGGAACTCATTAGCTGTATGTGGATTAAGGTGAACAACCATCCGGCTCCGCCCAAGGTGGGGGTCACGGCCCTTGAAAGCGGGACATACAATGATTTTACAAACATTAATCTGGGGGGCATTAAGCGGGATGGCTCGGACGGCTCCAATGCCGTGTCTTATATTATCCTGGAAGTAATTGATGAATTAAAGTTGCTCCAACCCCAGAGCAATGTGCAAATTAGTGAACAAACCCCCCAGGGATTTCTTAAAGCGGCCTGCCGGGTGATCCGTAATGGCCATGGATATCCGTCGGTGTTCAATGCCGATGCCGTGGTCATGGAGCAGGTGCGGGTGGGAAAAACCCTGGAGGATGCCAGGGAAGGGGGGTGTTCCGGGTGCATCGAAACCGGGGCCTTTGGAAAAGAGGCTTATATTTTAACGGGTTATCTCAATGTGCCCAAGTTGCTGGAACTTGCTCTGAACAATGGATTTGATCCGGTGGGGGGAAAGCAGATCGGCCCGGAAACCGGAGATGTCAGTGCGTTTAAGGCCTTTGATCAGCTCTATGATGCCTTTTTGAAACAGCTTGAGTATGTGGTGGATCTAAAAATTAGGGTGAACAACTACATTGAACAGATGTTTGCCTCCCATGCGCCCGCCCCCTTTTTGTCGGTGGTGATCCGGGACTGCATTGAAAATGGCAGGGATTATTATAATGGTGGTCCCCGCTATAACACCAATTATATCCAGTGCTGCGGCATCGGCACTATCACCGACAGCCTTTCCGCCATTAAAACCCATGTGTTTGAGAATCATACCGTGTCCATGGACGAACTGCTCACGGCCCTTTCCTGCAATTTTCAAGGGCATGAACCCCTGCGCCTTCGATTGTGGAACAAGACGGCCTTTTTTGGTAATGACGATGATGCCGCCGATGATATCATGAAACAGGTATATGCCTCTTTGTTTGCCACCATTGACGGCAAGCCCAATACCAAGGGCGGTGTGTACCACTTGAACATGCTCTCCACCACCTGCCATGTCTATTTTGGCAAAAAACTGGGGGCCACCCCCAATGGTCGCCGGGCAGGGATGCCGGAGTCCGATGGCACTTCCCCCTCCCACGGGGCCGACCGCAACGGTCCCACCGCAGTGATCAAATCCCTTGGAAAGATGGATCAGTTGAAATCCGGGGGCACCTTGTTAAATCAGCGGTTTCTGCCCGATGTATTGAAAACCGAGGAGGACCTGGATAAATTGGCGGCCCTGATTCGCACCTATTTTAAATTCAACGGGCATCACATCCAGTTCAATGTGGTGGACACCGATACCTTAAAAAAGGCCCAGGCATGTCCTGATGAATATCGTAATCTCCTGGTGCGAGTGGCCGGGTACAGCGATTATTTTGTGGATCTGGATGAGGATCACCAGAAGGAGATCATGAACCGCCGGGAGCATTGTTTTTTTTAGCAATAAAGTTAAAATCATATAACAGCCCCTGAGCTGAAGACTCAGGGGCTGTTTGTCGAATTTTTATCAGAAAAAGGCCTACTTGGCACTGTCCTGAAATGCCTGCATCAATGATGCAGTTCAGAGCTGCTAAACTGCTGCTCGGTTTTTAGGAATCTGTCAGCTCTTCAAAATGCAAATAACTTTTGTAAGCAATTGATAATTTTGTTTTGTGCGCTTTTAGAAATCACTCCGATTTTTTGAATCAACCTTGATTTATCCACAGCCCTCAATTGATCAAGTAAAATTAATCCTTGTTTTCCTTGGAAATTGCATTGAACCCGGGTTGGAAATCCGAATCCTTTTGAGGTCATTGGGGCAACAATAGCTGTTTTTAAAGAAGACATTTCATCAGGGGAAATAACAACACAAGGTCTTGTCTTTTTAATCTCAGATCCTTGAGTTGGGTCTAACTGAACTAACCAAATATCAAACCGTTGTACTTTCTGTTCTACCATTCCCATTCCTCATCACTGGATAAAGGAGCACTAAGCCACTCTTGATCTGTTTCACTTGATTCTTGAGATTGTAAGGCCTTGTCAAATTGCTCTTTCCAACCTTGTCTTGGTTTATTTACCGGTTGAATTAAAAGCCCTTCGTCAACAATTTTAAATTCCAAACTCTTATCTATGAGATGCGCTTGCTCTATTATTGCTTTAGGAATACGAACGCCTTGCGAATTTCCTATTTTAATTAAAGTAGTCATGATTCCCTCCAAATGTGAATGATGTAATTACAATATACCTACATTTAGATGGCGTGTCAATTATATATTTTTTTGGATTCTATGGCTAATCGTGGTGCTGATTGGCACAGTGGCCTCACAAGTAAGCAAAGCTTGGATACTCGCTTAAGGCAAGACGGCAGGACAGTCTTTAAAATAAAGCGTCTTGGATGGCCAGTTTTAATTGCTGTTTCACCGCCTGGGCCTGGGAAGTGTGATTCGCTTTTTTTAGTCTATGTGAACTTTTGGCTTAAATCCACCACAATAGTGGGGTATGCTTGGGGGAAATCGGGGCGTGGGAATCGCCTGTGAAAAGTAATGGGTCTTAAAAAATAGTCAGCTTTGAATAACACAGGTCTGATCCGGGTTATCCATGAACTGGCAAAAGATGTTAAGTCAGATTTGCTGTTTGTTTTAGTTGGTAACGGTTGTTTGAATAATTATTTGATTTATTTTTGTTTTGATTCTCAACTACAAACAATAATTTACTTGTAATTACTTTCTGTTTTATGTATGTACCAGTCACTGTAACACTAACGAGGAGACTTTATGTCCGCTTCAACAAAATTATCAAATTCAGTGAAAGCGCTCTGCTTTTTGGCCAGGTGCATGCCAGACCCCCAGACCAGTGCCGCCATTTCACGCAATACCGGTATCAATGCCTCCAAGGTGAGAATGCTTTTGTCCGCCCTTGCCAAGGATGGTATTTTAAAAACCATCCAGGGGCCTTCGGGGGGATTTTTATTTCAGAAAAATCCTTCTGACATTGATCTCCAGGAGATCTACTGCGCCTTGGAGGATCGGAAGGCATTCCACCTTGATGTGACGGCCGACCCCCTCAATGACAGGGAAGAGACCACCCTGACCAACCATTATTTTTTGGATCTGTTCAGTGATATCCAAGTGGAAATTGAAAATAAGATGAAGAACATAAAGCTTTCTCATATTTTGGAAGAAATAGAGCACAGAAAAAAGGAGAGCCGATCCAGAACCGCAGTGTGATCTGCCCCTTTGCCTGCCATTGTCCTTGATATTTGATGTCCACGTTTTTTTAGACTGATTTTTTTGGGATGTATTTTAATAAAAAAATGATCATCAAGAGATATGACAAGGCATGGAAAAGGAGACCGCTGTGGCACCTGATCGGGGAATTCCACAACGAGAAATGAGATGACATTCATGGAAAGATTAGGCTTAAAGGCTATTAATCAGGGCGCTTCCCCGGGGCTGAACTGGAATATCACTGTACCATCAGGGTCACCATATTTTCCACCACCAGATTGGCGGCACTGCCCACTGCATAGGCATACCCGTATGTCAAACTGTCCCCGGATACCAAGCCTATATTGGCCATAGTGATGTCGCCCAAGGAGAGCGTGGTGCCGGTTCCTGGGCTGTAGGCCAGGGATGCCAGAGAGGTGGATAGCTGTCCACGCTTGCCACCCGGAAAAGGTCAGGACATAGATCTCTGAGCTCTGAGTGACTTCGCTCACCTTAAACCATATCCATTCATACGTGGGGGTGAGGAGGGCGGCATTGGTGAGGTTCACCACCAGAGACAATGGTTGAGTTGGTGATACAGTTAGCGCGGTTACGCCAGCATCCGCGCCAATAATCTGAGAAGGTGAAGGAGCGGGAGTTCCGGACGTCCCGAATTCCGATGCCAGAAAATCCACTTTTTTGTTTTTGGATGTAAGGGTAACCGATTTTTGGACAGAAGTTCCATCAGACTGGGTAGCGGTCACTGTATAGGTGCCGGCACCCACCGGGAGCCCATACCCTCCGGCCGTGGCCGTGGTGGTGGTACCGACACCGGCCACATCGATGGAGACGTTGGACAGCCCCTCACCTGCATCATAAAACTGATCTCCATCCTGATCGTCATACACTACGCCCAGGACAAACATGCCGGAATACGACTGGGCTGTAGCGAAATCACAAGTGAGCATATAAGAGTAGGTATACCCTTGGTAATCCCCGAACGCCACCCCGACACCCAACTCCTTGAAACCAGAAGAAAGCATATTCACACGGTGTCCCCGGTCCGGATAGTTCTCGTCCACAAACAGATCCTTGTGCTGCTTGATCACGGTGGACACCTCTTCCAGGTAGGCGGTGGATCCCCGGAAGGCAATATTTTCTCCTGCGGTTGAATAACTATACCCGGCGCTCTGCATGCGCTGAAACGGGCTGGACCCGTCCAGAGAATAGTGGGAAAAATAGTCATTGGAGATCATGTCCTGGGAGTGGGCACTGGCCGCAGTGATCAGTTTGGCGTTGAAGACTATAGGCTGGACCGGGTTCCCGGAAATCTCACCGGCAGGCATCCCTTCGAACAGGCTGATGCCGAACCGGGCCGCCTCGGCCATGGGGTCCATGCGGGCACGGTTGATCTCTTCCAAGTGGGCCTGTTCCGCTGCCGTAGGATCCCCATAAGGGACTTACCCGAACATAGACTACCAGCATGCCCAATTTAATGTGTTGATATTACATTATAAAAAATTTTAATTTGGTAGTTTATTATCGGCGAAGTCCCTAATCATAATCGTACACCGCCTTTAAAATGCCGGTACCCGGATCGGTTACCCGATCTGACCACGGGGTTCCCTGTTCCGCCACAACCGGTGCACCGGTCTCATTTGGTATCTGCTCTTGAGGCTGCGAAAACCCCAAAGCCGGTCCGAACATCACACAGGCAACCATCATCCTTACCCATTTTTTAATCCAATACCCTTGCGTCACTTGTTTCATCGTATTTCCCTCCCTTGAATCAATCCCATGAGCCAACTGTTGGAAAGGCCGGCAATGGTCAGGTGATGGATCAGATAGGCTTCCAAACCCTGACGGTCGACCCCTTTAAAATGAGATCTCTCCACCACCCAGGATGCCAGGGGCAAGGCGTAACGTTATTGCAGATTGTCAAGCAGAGTCACCTAACTAACTCCAAGGGGAGAGACCGTTTGATTGTCCATATTGATTTTAAGAGCCTTATGAGGTTTTTTTGTCTACAGCCCTCAATTGATCAAGTAAAATTAATCCTTGTTTTCCTTGGAAATTGCATTGAATCCGGGTTGGAAATCCGAATCCTTTTTAAATTCCAAATTTTTATCAATGAGATGCGCTTGCTCTATTATCGCTTTAGGAATACGAACGCCTTGCGAATTTCCAATTTTTATTAAAGTAGTCATAGTGACCTCCAAATGTGAACGATGAATTACAATATTCACATTCGCCTGGCGTGTCAATTATAGATTTTTGATTGAAAAACCGTCATGGATAAGCTTATCTGCTTTTATGAGGGTTAGATAAATTCAACAATTTCCGACAGGGGTTTGCGTCGTCGGGTGGTCTGCGCTTCCTGTCGAAACCCCAAGGCAACCACCACCGCTACCTCGTGTTGATGGCTATCAATGCCAAGGGTCTTTTCCACCAGCGCTTTTTCAAATCCTTCCATGGGGCAGGAATCAATACCTTCAGCGGCCGCTGCGGTCATGATATTGGCCAGGGCAATGTAGCACTGTTTTGAGCACCAAGCATAGCCGTTCATCCTTGGAAACACTTCTGTTTCCATATGGCTTCTGTACTTTTCAATATAGATCCGGGTGGCATCTTCGGGTAATCCACGGCTGTGATCAACTTTTTTATCTTATATGAATTTTTGGCTTAAATCCACCACAATAGTGGGGTATGCTTGGGGAAAATCGGGGGTGGGAATTGCCTGTCAAAAGTAATGGGCCTGATAAAAGATTCAGGCTTCAATATCACGGGTCTGATCCGGGTTATCCATGAGTTGGCAAAAGATGCTGGGATCAGATTTGTTGTTTGTTATGGTTGTAAATGATCGTTTGGAAAAATATTAAATTTATTGAGACTATGAATGTCAGATATTGACAATAATTTACTTATAATTACTTTTTTTTCAGAAAAATCCTTTATCCAATGGCGCAAGGTACCGGCTCCCCAGCGGGGGAAAGTGGTAAGGGACTTCATAGAAATAAAACTACCCACTTTCAAGCTTAATGGCCAGTATTTACGGCATATCTTAAATGAAAACGGGTAGATTATTTGTTGTAAACTCCCTAAGACAGATCGGCAATGCCCTGCGGGAATACAAAACAGATCTGGGGACCCTGGTCTCCTGTGAGATGGGATTTTTAGAAGTACCGTAGGAAATACCGTCAGGAGGTTTTATTTTCGGTTTAAAATTTTGTTGATGTCTTCTTCTGAACAGCCTGCTTCTCTCAACTGTTCTGCACCAATATCATCCAACTCTTCCTGGGTTGATATTGGTACAGGACAAAATACAGCATACATGGCTAAACCAAAAATGAAAAATAGAAATATCATTAATAAGAAAATCAGTAAATCATTCATCCTTTGATTACTGCCAATGTGGTTAATTCAGTGATTACTTTCACCAGATCTTTCTGAATGGCTATCACTTCATGAATGTCTTTGTAGGCACTTGGGGCTTCGTCCAGATTCTTTTTACCTCTCAGGGAATGATGAACTATATCCATATGATCTAAACGCTTCTTTTCAGCATCAAAATCAAGCTCACGACATGCCTGCTTTCTGCCCATCGTCCTGCCTGCTCCATGGGAACATGAATCAAAGCTCTCCCGGTTACCAAGCCCGATTTCCTTAAAGGCTTTGCGTCTACCTGTTCCGCCACCCGGTTAAAGATAATATATTATTGAATTAAATTTTGGATGGCATTACAATACCTGAGTCTGGATGAGGCTTTATCTCCAATATACAGTAATTGAACCTTTTTCAATTTGATTATTCTCGGTCCTATATAATTGAATTTCAAATCTGAAACTGAAAAATCTACCCATACCATATCTGGTATCATGGAAATCTTAAAAGGCCGGACTGGTGGATGAAGCTCTCGGTATTTTGTTTGATTTGATTCGTCTCTAATGATACCATAAATGTTTGGTCGGCCAGCTTAACAATGTTGTTGAAAATGCCATTCGTCCGTTTGTAGTGGACCGAAAAAACTGGCTGTTTTAATGTGCGCCCCATGGAGCCCATTCCAGTGCAACAATTTACAGCCTGATAGAAACTGTAAAAGCAAATAGTCTTGAGCCATACTGGTATTTGAAGCATCTTTTTGAGATCTACCCGAAGCCATGACAGAGGAAGATTTTCATGCCCTGCTTCCTCACCAAATTTCAAAAGAACAAATCGCTAACCCTACGGCCTGATTTATATCACATTTTATCACCCTGAACAGATGGAGTTAATAAATCGCTTACAAATATTCCCATCAATTCATTTAAATTTTGAAAGACTTTTTTAGCCCCAGCTTTTTTTAATTCATTTTCACTAAAATCAATGCTCAATCCAAATACTGCCAATCCAGCAGCATGAGCGGCCTTAACGCCATTAATGGAGTCCTCGATAACAACTATCTGGTTATTCTGTACTCCAACTCGCCTACAGGCCTCAATATAAATGTCAGGAGATGGTTTGGAATGCTTAACGTCCTCACCCCAAACAAAATCAGTGAAGTATCTTTTCCAGTTAAATTTTTCGATTATAGGGAGGCACATCTCAGCACGGCTAGAAGTAACAAGAATTAATTTCTTGCCCTGCTCATACAAAGACGACAGGAAAATTTCAGAGCCAGAAAAGGCTTCTGAATTGCTGTAATTTCTTTTTATGATTTCAATATATCTCTCATAAATATCTTTCACCTCATGGGCTATTCCATGTTTGGCCTTGAGGATTTCTACGATTTCAAAAGTTGATGGCCCATTAAGAAAGTTAAACTCTTCTTTTCTGCCTTCAAGCCCATAGAGGTTCACAAGCTCGCAGTAAGATTTATACAAACTATCAATTGAGTTAATTAATGTTCCGTCAAAATCTATAAGCACACAAGTTACAATCGACATATTCATCGTATTTACCCCAAGAAATCCCAAGTAAAAGGAGTACCCTTTTTAATATCGCAAGTAACTTTTTTCTCAAGAAGGATTTCATAATATTTAGGTGGCAGACCAAGTCCTGGTCTTATCGTTCTTAAATTTTTACGTGTAAGCGTTTCTCCAGACTTAATATCCTTGCTAACGTAAAGTGAACGTTTAAATATCAAAGACTTCTTTTCTGTTTCTGTTACACCATAGGCTACTTGTCCCAAAGCTTGCCACGCCTGTTTTGTTGCTGCCACCAGAAGTTTCACCTCATGTGGTTCCATTGAAAAGGCAGAGTCAACTCCACCGTCTGCTCTACAAAGAGTAAAATGTTTTTCTATTACACTGGCCCCCATTGCGATACTGGCACAAGCAACCCCAACCCCCATCGTATGATCTGATAGGCCAACCTCAACATCAAACAGTTCCCTTAAGTGGGGAATGGTAAGAAGGTTGGTGTTCTCAGGTGAGGACGGATAAGAGCTTGTACATTTTAAAAGAACAATATCATTGCATCCGTTCTCTCTCGCTATTTTGACGGTCAAATCAAGTTCTTCAACAGAAGCCATTCCTGTTGAGATGATTATAGGTTTTCCAGTCTTCGCTACTTTTTTAATGAGAGGGATGTCCGTATTTTCAAAAGAAGCAATCTTATAGCAGGGAACATTTAGCTCTTCCAAGAAATCGACTGCTGTAGCATCAAAGGGGGTACTGAACCCAATAATTCCCTTTTCACGGCAACGATCAAAAATAGGTTTGTGCCATTCCCAAGGAGTATAGGCTTCTTGGTAGAGTTCATACAGTGATCGCCCTTTCCAAAGACTATTGGGATCACTGATAAAAAATTCTCTCTCCCGTATGTCGAGGGTCATTGTGTCTGCGGTATAGGTTTGCAGTTTCAGAGCATGTGCCCCAGCATCCGACGCCGCATCAACAATAGCAAGTGCCCTCTCAAGAGACTGATTGTGGTTCCCTGACATTTCTGCGATGATGAAAGGTTTATAGAGCCGTCCTATCCTAATAGTTCCTACTTGAATCACTCTTTCTTTATTCATTATTTTGTACCAACAACATTCTTTTTAATAAATCTGTAAATCTCACAAGGGCCACTCTTCGTGCTTTTTATTATTTCATCAAAAAGCACAAAACCTGCTTTTTCAAAAGCTCTCGCTGAAGCCAGATTAATTTTTTTAACCTCAGCGATCACATTATCTACACCAAAAGATAAAATTTTGTTACAAAATACTTCAATAACAGAAGCACCAATTCCTTTTCCTCTCATGTCAGGAGAGACATTAATATCTATATCAAAGGATTTCCCAGGCAGTTGAGGGATATTGTATTTTGACGATCTTAAAAAAGCAATTTTCTCTCCTTCGTGGTAAGCAAAGCATGGAGTAAGACTTATTTCTTTAAAGTAGTCATCTGAATATTCTTTCCAAAAAAAATTCCATGTTTTTAACTCTTGATTATAAAACATCTTGCGAGTTTCAGAATCATTACGCCATTCCATTACAATTTTTGCATCTTCTTCGATAATTTTCGCTTCAACTATATTCATATTTACGTTCCTAAATATAAGGGTAAGTTTTTGCCCGTGAGACTTTTTCTTCTGACCACTCATCCCAATCAATTTTTTTATACAAGGTTCTAAGCTCCATGCTCTGAGCAATTCTTGGTGCAGAATTGTTATTCAAAAATGGCAAGACTACTTTAATTAAATCTTCACTCAAAAGCATTGCTTGATTATAAAGTTCCGTTGATGTTGTTTTTCTTGGATCTAACAGTCCTCGCAATTGCCAAATAATCTGCCCAGTATCAACTCCTTTATCAAGTTGAAATAAGGTTATACCTGTTTGGAATTGATCGTGGAGAATAGTATTCGCAATGGGAACTGGTCCAGCCCCCTCGGGAAGTAGAGATTCGTGAATTCCTAAAACGGGACAAATTGAAAGTAATTTTTCTTTAAAAACCTGCTGCCAACCTAATGACCAAATATAATTAGGTTTTAAATCATAGATTAAATCAACATGCTCATTAATATTCCCATTAACAATAGTTTTAGGAACTTTTTGTATAAAAGGAAATTGCGATTCATTGACTAGATCAACACCTTCCCAGCCTGGGGAGTTACTTCCCCTTGTAAAAAACATTGATATCTCCTCACCTTGCTCAA
Organism: uncultured Desulfocicer sp.; assembly: GCA_964433355.1. Taxonomy (GTDB): domain Bacteria; phylum Desulfobacterota; class Desulfobacteria; order Desulfobacterales; family Desulfobacteraceae; genus Desulfocicer. The sequence continues at coordinate 4,221 of CAYSSE010000064.1, read as the reverse complement.
AAAGGACTTGAGCATTTCGATATGTAGACTCAATCCCACCAATTATTATTATTTTCGACATGGCACAACCTCCTACTAATATTGCAAAAGTCTAATTATCTGAAACGCCTCTGCATACTTCCATCCAACTTCTTGACCTCTCTTTCTTGCCAAATACTCAACCCCATCTAAGCTTCTCGGATGGGGGTAGGATTTCAACTCAGATTCATAAAGGCCGATAGCAGTTTTTTTAGCCTGAATACTTGTGGATATATCAACAAAAAAGTTTGGACAAAAAATAAAGTTGGCGTTCTGAGCTGATCGTTCACTTGAAGATAATACTTCATAACTAAGGATAGCATCTGGATATTGATCGCCGAAGTTGGCCCTAAATGCCATTAGCGTCGCATCATACGCAATTGTATGATCCCAATTGTAATCACCTGGATGATGGGTGAATACAACGTCAGGCTTAAACGATGATGCAAATTCACTTATCCTTAAACTAATATCCATTCTAGAGACAGTATCAAGGCGGTTGTCTGGAAAACTTAGCCTTTCATGTTTTTTAACACATAGAGAACTACACGCCTTTTGAATTTCGATAGATAATATCTCTTGCTCTTTCTTAACAGCATCAGATTCGGCTTCTGTTGAAATCTTGCGACCACCCTTGCCACCAGTAATATACAATATTGCAACCTCGGTTCCTGCTTGGGATAGTTTTGCGATGGTTCCTCCCACGCCTAGAACCTCATCATCAGGATGAGCAGCAACAACCAAACATCTTTTTGAGCCTTTCAAAGGATCTAAACTCATTTCACACCTCCAAGTCTGGACGAACTCCATGCCTCAAATAACTTCCTTGATGTGTTTACAACGTCTTTACCCTTCACATATTCAGCGACTGAGTTTAGTGGCAACTTTTGAGCTGCTGTATATTCGGCCTCATCTGTTTTAATTTTAGACTTTAAAACCTCAATTTCGATGCCAATATCGTAAACACGGTCTATCTCATCAAAGATAAGACAGAAGGCATTCTGACTTTTGATGTCCTCTACGGGGACACTAAGCTCTTCTTTTAATTCGATGATTAATTGATTTGAGTAATCTACTGGTTGGTTAGGGACGAGGTTCTTAGCATCAATTGACCCAGAAGGGATGAATTCGTAATACCCAGGATACTGAGTAACTGTCTCTGACCTTTTTCCTACATAAAATATTTTTGAATTATTCTCTTGGTAAAAAACTATGCCACTTACGGCAAGGGGTGTAATTCCCAAATCTATTCCTGATCTTTGGGCCAAATAGTGTTTGTATTCAACTGCGTGACATTGTAAAATAAGTCTGTTGCCTGTTGCCTGTTGCCTGTTGCCTGTTGCCTGTTGCCTGTTGTTCAATTATTGCAAGATTTAAAATATTTCCATTGAATAATTTTTTATTTCTTCTTTCCTGCTCTTTCTCCCAGGCCAGCTCAATCGCATTCTCCTTGTTTTTTACACGCTTATAGTAGTCTTCATTCTTATAATCTCCCATAACAACTATCTCTGGTGAAAGGAGATATTCAAAGTTTTCTTTATCATTTTTCATTTATGCCCTCCGCTATATAAATAAGTAAATGTTTTTTTGGGGGGTTGGTCATAACATGGGCCACTTTGAAGCAATTTTTCTTGATCTAAAAATAAAGTCAGTAATTACAGCTAATTAATAATAACATATATTCAGTTCCCGTATAGTGGTCCATCTTATGACCAACCCCTTTTTTTGACTTTTTCTCAAAACAAAAATAATGATTTTATATCAAAGAACTGGACACTTAGGAATACAAATTTATTAATTTGATCTAAATTTATTATTGACTCGGTTCATAAATAAATCATGTCAAATGGCACTGACTATACGCAACCCTTATTATGGATTTAATTGTGTTCATGTAATTTAGTCTGCATTCCTTAGCCATCCCACATTTTAAAAAAAAGGTTGTTTTTTATTATAGATACAAAAGAGCCTTTTGTCTATAAAAAGATCCTATTTCACTACCTTTACGTGGTGACCACTGGTATTTTAAAGACTCAGCCCAGACAAAATTTTGGAACCCCAACATATGGTATATGGCCTTTTTAAAACTTTAAATTTTGAATTCAACTTTATGACCTTGTGGTAGTGATGTTGACCATTCTTCAACTGTAATTTTTATAATATATAAAGTTGATTTGCCGGGTTTCAACTTTATGTATTGTAAGTTTAGATTTGGCAGATATAAATAAATTTTGAATAGTTCCTTTATATCATCACTGAAGTTTCACGCTCTTTGATAAGAGTAATACCAGAAAAATCCTTACCAGCCTGATATCCGAGCCAAAGTGGATTTAATTTTATAGGGTTTTGCCCTCACAGCAGCAAAACCCTATAAAATCTTTTTCAAGAATACAACAATCCAAAGAGGCGTTGAAAGCCATGTCTGATAAGTGCGTCATGATTATAGCCTCCATTTATAAAATTTAAAAACGGTGAAGTTTCAGTCTTCCAATACAATCCAATGGCCACATACAGGACAAGCTACTCCCATCAGCACGGTACTCCCTTCTGACCTGTCCGGATACGTTTCTCAGTGTGCTTCCTGGTGTAGATCCTCAAGTTCATCTTGGTTCCTTGATCTGCTGATATAACATGCAGCTCATTATAAGCAGTTTCTATGGATGGCCACCCACTACAGATTTTAGCTGTGAGAATGTCAATGATGAAGAACTGGTTATTCTTGTTATTCATTATGGCTGCTGTTGCATGGTCCATAACAGGTTTCCTCTCAATATTAATGGTTAATGGCGGTATTCATGAGCTCCCTTCAGGTCTGCCGTGATATCCCTCTCGGCTCTGCCTGTAGCGATGGTATCTCCTCCGGCATTTTGCCTGATACCGTACAAACATACCGTCAGTGATTGCGGATGTCAATCAATCGGGGCGAATCTTGCTGAACACTAAATGTGGTATAGAGGTATGATTGGCGGGGGTTGTTAGCCTATTCCCCCTAATAAAGGAACCTCTTAACTGTTCATAAGAATCACCGCCACGAGAATCATTCCAATGGCGGTGATTTTTCTTTTTTCCAGCTGCTCATGGAATAAGGTAAGTCCTCCCAGGGTGACCATGAAAATCACCCCCGAAGAAAACAGTGGGAACACCAGGGTGGTTTTTACAGTTTTGAATGCGCTGATAAGAAAATAGGAGGTCAACAGATTCGGTACCCCCACCATCACACCGGTGATAATATCTCTTTTGGTAATGGTGTGTCCCTGTTGCAGTGTTTTCCAGGTATAATGGGCACTTATAAACAGGGCTGTTGAAAAAACCACCAAGAGATAGATCAACTTTTCCTCTCCAGTGGCATACTTTTCAAACAGTTTGCCCATGAAATCCCCCATTCCAGACACCAGAAAAAGGATAATAAGGGTTCTTACCCCCGATTGAGCAGGATTATTAGACGATGGACGGAGGGGATTGATCATTAAAATGGCGGCAAAGGCCATGGCAATGCCAAAAAATTGGAAAAGTGTGGGCACCTCCTTCCACAAAAATAAGGCAAAGCACAATGGAATCATAATGCCAAGCTTTGAAAAGGCACCGGTGATACTGACACCGTTCTCTTCAATGCTTTTTTGGATAAAAATCAGTCCGGCACAAAAGCACCCCCCGCCTGCCACACCCACCAGTAGAATCCAGACCATGGCCGCACCCGGAGAAAATACTCCCTGGTTGCCGACCACTACGGGGTAAAATTCCTGGAAAAATTGTCCAAGATGCACCGGGGGTAAGGGAGAGCTTGAGAGTGAGATGGTAAGCGTCAAAACCAGAGATGCCATGATATAATTCAAGGTGGTGACAGCATAACGGTTTTGTTTTCTAACTTCGCTGTATTTCAGGATCAGGGTCATGGTGGCGGAGGATAGAACCGCCAGGAATATATAGTGCATGGGGCACCTTTAAGGGATTGCTGATAACTCTGGCAACCTTGGACAATCAAACTCCTATTGCACCCTGCTTATGCCAGCGTGGTGATCACTTCGGCCGTTTTTTGGGGCGGTACGTTTCAGGAGAGAAAATTTTGCAATTTACGCTCGGCCGTGCTCAGGTGCCTTGTCAAAACTTCCTGGGCATGGGTTATCTTTTTTGCTTTGAATGCCGCCAAAAGATCCCAGTGATCCTTCTGGGAGACGTCAGACCCAGACAGGGTGTCATAGTAGA